>CAMBOH010000076.1 GCA_945869305.1 uncultured bacterium | reverse complement strand
AGCGCATAGCCCAGGGCAACGCCCTGGGTAGAATGAGGCGATAAAGTGCGCCCTGAAAGGGCAAAAGCGTTAGAAGACAAGCGTCCTGTAGAGACTCTTGTGCCCTTTCAGGGCGCATTAGCGGCGGCCAACATACCCAGGGCGCTGCCCTGGGCTATGTGCTCGTTGCCCCTTCGGGGCGTGCCTTGAACGCTTGTCAACCAATGGTGGTCGAACAATGGGGCGTGCCTTGAACGCTTGTCAACCAATGGCGGTCGAACAACGGGGCGTGCCTTGAACGCTTGTCAACCAATGGCGGTCGAACAATGGGGCGTGCCTTGAACGCCTGTTGACCAATGTCGGTCTACCTACTCAGTGGCTGAATGATGTCCATACCCTTGAGTATGGCCTGTTCGTTCATGGGCAGCAGGTGGTGGTGGCGTTCGGGCAGTGTCTTGCGTAGTGCCTTGATGACACTTTCGATTTCCACAATAGGGTGGAGCTTGAGGAAGCCCCCCAGAATGAACATGTTGAAGCACTTCATCATGCCCAGCTCGGCCGCCGTCTCCATGGCCGGAATCTGCCAGGAGCGGATGTCGGGGCGAGTGGGCTTATCGATGATGCCGAAGCTGTCGAAGAGGAGGTCGCCCTGTGTCTTCACCTTGGGTTGGAACTTGTCGAGTGAGGGCTGGTTGAGCAGGATGGCACTGTCGTAGGCACTCAGGATGGGCGAGGAGATAGGTTCGCTGCTGATGATGACCGTAACGTTGGCCGTTCCGCCGCGTTGTTCAGGTCCGTAGGCCGGCATCCAGGTCACCTCCTTGCCTTCCATCAGAGCGGCGTAGGCGAGAATCTTGCCGAGCGAGAGCACGCCTTGTCCGCCGAATCCCGATATGATAATTTCCTGTTTCATGGCTGTGCGGGTGCAAGTTATTCTTTGTCAATGTCTTTGAGGTCGCCCACCTTGTAGAAGTCGAACATGTTCTCCTCCATCCACTGGTTGGCCTTGACGGGAGTCAGTTTCCAGCCCGATGAGCAGGTGGCAACAATCTCGATGAGGTTAGAGCCTTTGCCCTGCATGGAGAGTTCGAAGGCGTGGCGAATGGCCTTCTTGGCCTTGCGGATGGCCGGCACGCTGTGTACGCTCTGTCGGCTCACATAGGCTGTACCTTGGAGATGGGCTGCGATTTCGGACATGTTCAGCGGATAGCCGTGGATTTTCGGGTCACGTCCGTAGGGACAGGTAGCCGTTTTCATGCCTTCGAGCGTAGTGGGTGCCATTTGGCCGCCCGTCATGCCATAGATGGCATTGTTGATATAGATGATGGTGATGTTCTCACCTCGGTTCAGGGCGTGGATGGTTTCGGCCGTGCCAATGGCTGCGAGGTCGCCGTCGCCCTGGTAGGTGAAGACGAGGCGGTCGGGCCAGAGACGCTTGCAGGCCGTTGCCAAAGCCGGTGCACGGCCGTGGGCGGCCTCCTGCCAGTCGATGTCGATGTAGCGGTAGGCAAACACGCCGCAGCCCACGGGGCTGATGCCGATGCTGTGGTCTTGCATTCCCATTTCGTCAATCACTTCGGCAATGAGCTTGTGTACCACGCCGTGCGAGCAGCCCGGACAGTAGTGCATGGTCATGTCGTTCAAGAGTCTGGGCTTCTGGTACACCAGATTCTCGGGCTGGATGATATCTTCTCTTGTCATGCGTTTGTGGCTATTATATGTGCGTGTCGCGGTGTCGCCGGGTGCGGTGAGAGGCGTGGCGCCGCCGCGTGTGTGCTATCTTTTGTTTCCCGCCATTCGCAGGACCACCTCCACCATTTTCACTACGACGGCAAAGAGTCCCACTGCGTACCATCGGGTCAGTGAGCCTTCGGTGGCATCGGTGAGCACAATGCCCACCATGGCCACGATGGCCAGCAGGATAAAGATGCTGTTGAGAATGTTGCGCAGGAAAAGGTTGCGACTCATCTTGCGGCGTTCGGCCTCCTGTTCGGGATGTTTCAGCCGTTCGAGAATGTCGTTGTCGTGGTTAAAGGGTGAATGTAGCATGAGGGATGGTGGGAGTGAAGAGGGTTCTTCGGGTTCAGTTGCGGGCGGGGGGATGGCTGTGGCTTGTAGAGGAGGGGCAGTGACACTCTATGCCTCCCTTGACAGTTCCCGCCGCCGTAGCGGCGTTATGCTCCAGCCTGTTCGGCAAGCTTGAAGAGTTCGTCAACGATTTCGTCGGGTGAAGGCACGATGCCACCCAGACGGCCATATTGGTTGACAGGGATGCGTCCTTCGGCAGCCAGCCGCACGTCGAACACCATCTGTCCGGCATTGATTTCGACCACCAGAATGCCCTTGACCCGGTGTGACAGTTCGCGTATTTGCTGTTCGGGGAAGGGCCAGAGCGTGATGGGACGGAAGAGGCCGACCTTCAGCCCCTTCTCGTGGGCAATCTCGATGGCTTTTTGCGAAATGCGCGCTGCCGAGCCGAAGGCCACAATGGCATAGTCGGCATCGTCGGTGCTGTGCGTTTCGTAGCGCACTTCGTTCTCCTGAATCAGTTTGTATTTGGCCTGCAGGTGACGGTTGCGCTCCTCCATGATGTCGGGTTGCAGTTCGAGTGAGGTGATGACCTGCGACTTGCGCTGTTTCAGTCCGTGGCCGTTGGAAGCCCAGGGACATTCGCGGGCGATTTCCTCTTCGGTGCGCCGGGGCTTTGCGGGTGGCAGCACCACTTTCTCCATCATCTGGCCGATCACACCGTCAGAGAGAATCATGGCCGGGTTGCGGTATTTGAAGGCCAGCGTAAAGGCCAGGTCGACAAAGTCCGCCATTTCCTGTACCGAGGCGGGAGCCAGCACGATCACGTTGTAGTCACCGTTTCCGCCGCCGCGTGTGGCCTGGTTGTAGTCGCTTTGAGAAGGCTGTATGGTGCCCAGTCCCGGGCCGCCACGCTGCACGTTGACAATCAGTCCGGGCACTTCGGCACCGGCCATATAGCTGATTCCCTCTTGCATCAGGGCAATTCCCGGCGATGCCGAGGAAGTCATGACACGCTTGCCCGTGCCGCCTCCGCCATAGAGCATATTGATTGAAGCGACCTCGCTCTCGGCCTGCACGACCACCATGCCCGTAGTTTCCCAGGGCTTGAGTTCTGCCAGCGTCTCGAGCACTTCGCTTTGTGGGGTAATGGGGTATCCGAAGTAGCCGTCACATCCGCAGCGGATGGCAGCCCGGGCTATAGCCTCGTTACCTTTGAGAAGCAGAATTTCGTTTTCTTCTTTCATGGATGTGTAATTAAGCCATGTGCGGTATTATTCAACTTTTTTGCGGTAAACACTGATGCAGCCATCAGGACAGACGATGGCGCACGAGGCGCATCCGATGCAGGTGTCGTTGACCTCCTGACAGAAGGCATATCCCTTGTGGTTCACCTCATTGGTAGTCAGAGCAAGTGTTTTAGTCGGACAGGCTACGATGCAGAGTCCGCAACCCTTGCACCGGTCGGTGTCGATGACCAAGGCTCCTTTGATTTTGCTCATTGCTGTAAGCTGTTTTATAGATGTTGCAAGTGTGCGTTAGGCTAGTGTGGGACGACATGGAATGGCGCCGTGACAGTCAGCGCACATTAAGGATTATATAGGTCTTTGTGGTAGAAGTTCATGATGTCGGCCAGCATTTCGTTGTACTGCCGGGCCGGCCCGTCGGGTTCCAGCTCCTGGGCTTTCATGAAGCAGCTTTGCGCTTTGGCCCAATGCGACATTTTCAGATAGGCTTTGCCTTGCAGGCACAGCAGGGCCGGGTGTTCGCCCCATTCCTGCCGGGCTATGTCGATGAGCCGGTGTGCTTCGGGCAGATTGTTGGCTTCGAGTGCCTGCTGTATGAGCTGGAAGGATGATGGACTGTTCATGTCATTTTGGTTAGACAAGGCAGGCAGCCCCGGAAGGTGGCATCCCGAAATCCGGCAGGCACGGTGTGGATAGAAGGCCGGCGGTTTCGGTTTTATCCCGTCTTGGTAAGGCAAAGATACGGTTTAATGCAATACGCGGATACTAAATGCGACTTTTTAGTGAATGTTAAGATTCGGCCGGCTGCAGGAGGGGAGAAGAGGCGTGGAAGAAGTTGTGATGGCAGTCTCAGAGCGGACGGGCCAGCCACATTGTTGGCATGCTTGCGGACTCTCGGCTCTGAGCTGTCCTCGCGGTTGCTTATCTGTCGTTGACAGCCGTTGGCTCACTGGGTTTCAGCACTTGCGTGATGCCTTGTTCGCGGTGGCACAGGTGGACTTCGATGCCGAACTTGCGGTTCAGGTGTTCGGCCAGATGTTGGGCTGAGTACACACTGCGGTGCTGTCCGCCTGTACAGCCAAATGAAAACATGAGGTCGGTAAATCCGCGTTCTATATAGCGGGCTGTATGGGTTTCGGCCAGTTTGTACACCGAATCGAGAAAGGCGAGAATCTCGCCGTCGTCTTCCAGAAAGCGGATGACCGGTTCGTCGAGTCCTGTGAGCTGCTTGTAGGGCTCATAGCGTCCCGGGTTGTGCGTGCTGCGACAGTCAAACACATAGCCGCCTCCATTGCCCGAGGCATCATCGGGAATCCCTTTTTTGTAACTGAAGCTGAACACCCTTACCACTAACCGCCGGGAGCCGCTGCCGTCGCCCGCTTCGCAGCGTTTGGCGGGCATCACGTTGAACTGCGGCATGTTGGTCATTTGCTGCAACACCTGGTTGAGGTAGGGGTAGGGCGACACCACTCCGTCGATGAGCTGGCGGCGAAGGTTCTGTATGGCCAGTGGAATGCTGTCGAGAAAATACTTCTTGCGTTCCACGTAGCCCCGCAGGCCGTAGGCTCCCAGCACTTGCAGGATGCGGAACAGTACGAACAGGCTGAGCCGCTGCCTGAAGGCAGACTCGTTGAACGAGGGCAGCAGGCCGCGCACCTCGTCGATATACTCGTTGATAAGCGTGTCGCGCAGCGTCTGCGGATAGCGGGCCGAAGCCTGCCACAGGAAGGAGGCAATGTCGTAGTGGAGCGGGCCTTTCATGCCGCCCTGAAAGTCAATGAAGTAGGGCTGGCCCTCGTCGGTCAGCATCACGTTGCGGGCCTGAAAGTCGCGGTAGAGGAAATAGTGCTCTTCGTCGGCCTGGCCTACCAGGTCGGCGGCCAACCGCTGCAGGTCGTCCTCCAGCCTGATTTCGTCGAAGGGCAGGTCGGTCGTTTTCAGAAAGCTGTATTTGAAGTAGTTGAGGTCGAACATGGCCGCGCGCTGGTCAAAGCGGACCGGTTCGAGACATTGGCTGAAGTCCAGTCCCTCAGCCCCACGCACCTGAATGTGGGGCAGCAGGCGTATGGTGCGTGCAAGCAGCTGAACCGCTGCTTCGTCATAGGTGTAGTTGTTGCGGCGGGCAGGTGCCAGTGCGTCGTAGAGCGACAGCCGGCCCAAGTCCTGCTGCAGGTAGCAGCCCTCATCGTCGCTAAAGGCATAGATGCGCGGCATGGGCAGCCCTTTGGCCGCAAAGTGGCTGGCCAAGTAGACAAAGCAATGGTTCTCGGGAACGGACGGGCCGATCACGCCGATCACCGAAGTGCCGTCGTCCTGGTAGAGCCTCACATATTGCCGGTTGCTGCCAGCCTTTGCCAGCGTTTCGGCTTTGAGCGGTGCTTTTCCGCACCATTCCTTATATAGGGTGAGCAGTCGTTTCATGGTGTGCAGAAGGGCGAGCAGGGGTCGGATAAGGATGCGCGGTGCTTGCCGGTTGGGTTAGGGGGTGGGTAAGTGGGGTTCAGAGTTTCAGCGTGTGGTCATAAGGCAGGTTGAGGTGTTTGCCGATGCTCGTTACCAGCACGGCGGCTTCTTGTTTCCGTGCCTCGGCCAGCAGCAGTCCGGCCATCATGTCGGCGTGCTTGTCATCCAGGTGGCTGATGGGTTCGTCGGCCAGCAGGAAGTCGAAGGGCTGCACCAGGGCTCTCATCAGGGCCACGCGCTGCTGCTGTCCGAAGCTCATGCGGCCTACGGGTACATGCATCTTGTCGGCTATGCCCAGCCGCTCAAACCATTCCTTGATTTCTTCGTTCGACTTGAAGTGCGTCAGGCTGTTCTTGATGTACACATTCTCCAATGCGGTGAGCTCGGTGAAGAGCCTCAGTTCCTGAAACAGTTCACTTACATGCCGGCGCCGGATGTCAACCCACTGCTTCGTGGCGAAGCTGCTGATGTCGGTGTTGTCGAAGCAGATGGTTCCCTCGTAGTCATGCCGGTATCCCAGCAGATAGCTGCACAGGGTTGACTTGCCCGTGCCCGACTGTGCCTCGACGAGGTAGAGTTTGCCTCTCTCCAGTCGTACCTGCTGTTGCCACACCTCACTCGTCAGGTCGGTGCATGTGGCAAAGACCTGCGGCAACACGTGGTTTAGGGTGATTGTTTCCAATGTGTAATGAATGGCTTTTAGTTAGGTTGTGAGAAAACAGGTCGTGAGGAATGTGATGCGGGGTAAGGTAATATCACTATCAGAGCGGACGAAGACTCAGTCATTTCATAACCTTCAAACCTAATCCCCTGCTAACCCCAACATTCCATGGCTCATTCGGCCAGGGCCTTTCGCTTGGCCAGATACATCAGGTGGACGGCGACCAAGGCGGCCGTTTCGGTACGCAGCCGGCTTTCGCCCAGACTGACAGGGGTCCATCCCGCCTGGATGGCCTCTTGCACTTCGTGGACGCTGAAATCTCCTTCCGGTCCGATCAGCACCACACTGTCGGTGTCGGCCTGTAGCAGGTCGCCCAGGAAGTTCCTGCCCGACAGATGTTGTACGGCATGGCTGTCCGCCTCCGCCTCGTCTGGCTCGTAGCAGTGGGCAATGAACTTTTGTCCTTCAAAGGGTTGGTGTATGAAGTCGCTGAAGGCTGTGAGCGGGTCGATGGCGGGCTTGAATGCCTTGTGGCTTTGCTTCATGGCCGAGACGGCAATCTTTTCGAGCCGTTCCGTCTTCACAATGTGCCGTTCCGAGTTGTCACAGTGGAGCAGCGTGAGGCGGTCCATGCCGATTTCGGTAGCCTTCTCGGTGAGCCACTCCATGCGGTCCATGTTCTTGGTGGGAGCGACAGCCAAGTGGATGCCTCCCTGCCAGAGTTTGCGGTCATTCCATTGCCGCACCACTTCGAAGCGGCAGTGCTTGGCCGAAGCCAGCGTGATGCGTGCTTCGCTGAAGGTGCCCAGCCCGTCGGTCAGTGTCAGGGTGTCACCCTCACGCATGCGCAGCACCCTTATGGCATGGCCGGCCTCTTCGGCAGGCAGTTCGAGCGTCCCGTCGGGCAGGTCGGGGGTATAGAACAGATGGGATTCTTTCATGGGTGGTTCTCGTTGAGCGTATGGAGGCTCAGTCAGGGTTTGTTGTTTGGAGAGGTGGAGAGTCACTTTATGGTGCGTCAGTGCGCTTGAGCAGTTCGTCGCGCAGTAGGCGGGCCAGTTCGAAGTTGTCCTCTTCGACCGCTGCCTGCAGGGCCTCTTCCAGCAGTTTGCCGGTCATGGCCGACAGTGGGAGTGCCACTGCATCCTTCGGGGCAGGCGTGGCCATCTGACGTTCGAAGGTTTCGCGCAGCATCCAGAGTGACGTGTGGGTTTCGAGTGCAGCTACAGCTGCTTCGGCCACGGGAATGGCCATTGACACGACCTCATTGACCAAGGCGAAGTCGATGAGTGCCTGTGTCCGTCCCTGCTTGGGCCGCTGAATGCGCACGCCGAGAGGGACCATGCCCACGCGGTGGGCCAGCTGGTTCATCAGTTTTGATGGCATGTAGTCGTGGTCGCGCAGGGCTGCCATGAGCATGTGGTACTCCTCCTGCTCGATCAGTACGGGCAGGATGCGTCCGCTCTTTTCTTCTTGCAGTACCATGATGAAGGCATTGTGCAGCTCGCGTCCGCGTGTCAGTCCTTCGATGTGCAGTTCCACGTAGTCGTTGTAGTATAATGGGTCAGCGTTCATGGGTCATGAGGTAGGTGAGAGTGAGGTGGGGGGTCTGAAACTGTGGGCCAGTCACCTGTGTGTAGGACAGTTCATTGTGCAGGCAGGGGTCATTCGTCCTTGGGGCTTGAGGCGGCAATGATTTCCTTCACCCCTTTCCAGAAGGTCAGGCAGGCCAGCTTGGCGCAGCGCACGATGCCGCGTGCCAACACATACAGGAAACGGACTGTGCGCTGTGCCGCCACGACGCAGAAGTCGCACACCTGTTCCTGTGAAACATTGATGCGGGCGGCAATGCGCCGGTAACCAGCCAGTCCCAGCAGGGGCAGGGACAGGCCGGCCACCACATAGAGCAGCACCCAGCCCACTTGGCTCATGCATTCGTGTACCACGGGATGACAGCCTATGGCCTCCCACGGAAGGCCCAGACAGGCCACGGCTATGGCACTGACCGCCTTGAACGACAGCAGGTGGAAGGCCAGCACATGTGGGGCTCGTTCGCCCACATACGTGAGTGCATGCTTCACGCGAGGCTGCATGCGGTCTATCCAGGCTGAGGCATAAAGCAGCAGCACAAAACCGGCCACGGCGGGCAGCGGAAGGGCTGAAAACTGCGCGAAGTCGGGATTCCATACCATGCTTGACGGACACCACAGCGAAGCGACAAGCAGGACGGCGGCAGCCGGAGCAGCGATGCGCCAGGTCAGCACTTTGTCAAGCCGGTATTGCCGAAGCTGGAAACCGGCCGCCATCAGCGTGAGGCCCATCAGCTCCCTATAGCCTCCTTGGGCCACTCCCGTTACCGTCACGCCGTCGGCCACCTTCCAGGTGGTGAGCAGCAGTCCGATTACCAGCAGTGCCCAGCCTGCCTGCTTGTCGGTGGCAAAGCGAGGCGAGCGGCGCAGCAGCTTGAACAGGATGAGAAAACCGATGGCTGACAGCAGCAGGGCACGGAACACCCAGAACATTTCACCCAAGAGGGGGGAGTAGCCCGACATGTTGAACACGATGCTCCACAATTGCTGGGCTGTCTGGTGGAGGGTGTAGGACTGGCTCACCTCGCCGGCCACACTGCCATAGTGCGTGCTCAGCAGGCCGCAGGCCAGCAGCAGGTTGTGCAACAGCAGGAGCACGACGCTCCAGCTCACGAAGGGAAGGTACAGCCGCTTGATGCGCTCTACGACAAAGGTGCGCTCATCGGTCAGGTAGCCCGTGTCGAACAGGTAGCCCGCACACAGGAAGAAGGCGGGCACGGAAAACATGGACAGGAACTGGGCCGGCCAGCCGCTGGTGCCGGCCTGTGAGATGACCACCAGCATGAGGGCCAGGGCCTGGAGTATGGAGAATTTGCTTTCGTTCATGGCTGAATGTGTCTGTTTGGGACGAACGGCATAGCGATGCGGGTTTATGGCGCTTTTTCGCCCGACTGTTCGTGGATGTTGTTTGCGGCCTGCGTGCCGCATCGCCAACGGGCCTGCTTCGGCAGTGGGTTGTGTGGCAGGCAAAGGTAGATATAAAATTAGAGATGTGCGGTGCTTGCCAAGGTGAAAAATAATCCCAACGTGAGGCGAACTTCCACCTATAATATATAGGAGTGTTTTCGTCGCGCGTTGGGAAACGTATTCTTTCGGGGACAACGTCCTTCTCGCAGTCCTTGGAGCACTTGGGCGCGCAGATGCACCACTTGCTTTGACAATGAAGTATATCTTCTATTGCGGAGCAGTATATCTTCTATTGCGGATGAAGTATATCTTCTATTGCGGATGAAGTATATCTTCTATTGCAGTTGAAGTATATCTTCTATTGCGGATGAAGTATATCTTCTATTGCGGAGCAGTATATCTATTCAAGTTTCGCAAGTATTCACTCGTAGCTGACAAACGTACATGGAGCGGGCTGAAGGCCCAGCATTCGCAAGTGTTCACTTGTAGTTGACAAGCGTTTAAGGAGCGGGCTGAAGGCCCAGCAAGCGCATAGCCCAGGGCAA
>CAMBOH010000075.1 GCA_945869305.1 uncultured bacterium | reverse complement strand
AAGAAAATCCTGCGGAGTTTTCTTTTGCTTTGCGCTCACTTGCACTATCTTTGCCCCCAGAACAAGACTGACTGACATGAATGAAACCGACTTCCAACTCTTTCTGTGGTTGATGAGTGGCATGGCTGCCATCGTTTTCGTTGCCCTGCAGTTCGTCAAGGCCGGCTATGGCATATTCCGCACCCCCTCATGGGGATGGACTGTCCCGAACAAGGTTGCGTGGGTACTGATGGAAGCCCCCGTATTCTTGGTCATGCTCCTCCTGTGGAACCGGAGCGATGCCGGCTGCTCCCTCCCTGCCCTACTCTTCTTCCTGCTGTTCCAGCTCCATTACTTCCAACGCTCGTTCATCTTCCCCCTCCTGCTGCGGGGCAAGAGCCGCATGCCCATATCTATCGTGGCGATGGGCGTGGTGTTCAATGTGCTGAACGGTTGTATGCAGGCGGGAGGCCTGTTCTACTTTCCGCCCGAGGCGTATGCCGAGGGCTGGGGCTACCTGTCACACGCCTGGGTCTGGGCGGGCATTCTGCTGTTCTTCCTGGGCATGGCCGTCAACATCCATTCTGACAGGGTCATCCGCCGCCTCCGACAGCCGGGCGACACCGCCCACTACTTACCCGCCGGGGGCATGTACCGCTATGTGACCTCGGCCAACTACCTCGGCGAACTGCTGGAATGGACGGGCTTCGCACTGGCCGCCCATACGGCTGCCGCCTGGGTCTTTGTGCTCTGGACTGCTGCCAATCTCATTCCGCGTGCGGCTGCCATACACCATCGTTACCGCGAGGAGTTCGGCCAGGCCGTGGGCAAGCGCAAACGCATCATACCATATATATATTGAGTCACGGAGCTCTCCCTCCTGGGGCTACGCGACAGGGTCTCGGGGTCTTCCTCCTGCTATCCGGAAGACAACCCCTGCCGCCCAAGGCTCAGTCCAGGGTCTCATGACCCCGACTACCTCATAACCATTAACCTTCACATACCATGCTGTTCACACCTGTAAAAATAGGTCCGCTGACGCTCCGCAACCGGACCATCCGCTCGGCCGCCTTCGAGAGCATGTGTCCGGGCAACCGGCCTTCCCGGCAGTTGATGGACTATCACCATGCCGTAGCCGCCGGGGGCGTGGGCATGACGACCGTAGCCTATGCCGCCGTCACCCAAAGCGGCCTCTCGTTCGAGCGCCAGCTGTGGATGCGGCCCGAAATCGTGCCCGAACTCCGCCAGCTGACCGACGACGTGCACCGCCAGGGCGCGGCTGCCTCCATCCAGCTGGGCCATTGCGGCAACATGTCGCACCGAAGCATCTGCGGCTGCCTGCCCGTAGGGGCCAGCAGCGGATTCAACCTCTACTCGCCGACCTTCGTGCGCGGCCTGCGTGCCGATGAGCTTCCGGCCATGGCCAAGGCGTATGGCGACGCCGTGCGCCTGGCCCGTGAGGCGGGCTTTGATGCGGTGGAGATCCATGCCGGACACGGCTATCTCATCAGCCAGTTCCTCTCTCCGGCCACCAACCACCGGCATGATGCCTACGGGGGAGTGCTGACGAACCGTATGCGCTTCATGGACGAGGTGATGAATGAGGTGATGGAGGCTGCCGGCGACGATATGGCCGTGCTGGTAAAGATGAACATGCGCGACGGCTTCCGGGGAGGCATGGAGGTCGACGAAAGCCTTCAGGTGGCCCGCCGCCTGCAACAGTCGGGCGCACACGCCCTGGTCCTGAGCGGAGGCTTCGTCAGCCGTGCTCCGATGTATGTCATGCGGGGAGCCATGCCTATCCGCTCCATGACGCACTACATGCAATGCCTTTGGCTGAAATATGGCGTGCGCATGGTGGGACGGCTGATGATTCCCACCGTGCCCTTCCGGGAGGCTTACTTCCTGGACGATGCCTTGAAGTTCCGTCAGGCACTGCCCGACATGCCCATGGTCTATGTGGGCGGACTGGTGTCGCGCAGCAGCATCGACCGCGTACTGGATGCCGGCTTCGAGGCCGTGCAGATGGGCCGTGCTCTGCTGAGCGAACCTGACTTCGTGAACCGCCTGCAACGCGGACAGGGCGATGTGCGTAGCCGCTGCCGTCACAGCAACTATTGCATCGCCCGCATGTATACGCTCGACATGCGCTGCCACCAGGACCTGGACAGCGAGCTGCCTCCCTGTCTGCGCCGTGAAATTGCCAAACTGGAGGAAAGAGGATGAAACCGCTTGCTATCGTTACGGGAGCTGACGGAGGCATGGGGAGCGAGATTACCCGTGCCCTGGCCTTGGCTGGCTATCGGGTGCTGATGGCTTGCCGCGACTTGGAACGGGCTGCCCATAAGCAGCAGCTGATAATGGCCGAAACGGGTAACCCCGACATCGAAGTGCGCCCCATCGATCTGGCCTCGCTGGCCTCGGTCAGGGATTTTGCCCGGCAGGTCCTGGCCGAAAGACAGCCCATCGCACGGCTGATGAACAATGCCGGAACGATGGAGTCTGTCCGAAAGCTGACCGCCGACGGGCTGGAACGCACCGTCAGTGTCAACTACGTTGGGCCGTATCTGCTCACCCGCCTGTTGCTGCCGCTGATGGAGGCTGGCAGCCGTGTGGTCAACATGGTGTCGTGTACCTATGCCATCGGCCGGCTTGACTTTCCGGACTTCTTTACCCGCGGCCGCCGGGGCAGCTTCTGGCGTATACCTATATATAGCAACACCAAACTGGCGCTGACGCTGTTCACGCTCGATCTGGCGCGAAGGGTGGAGCAACGGGGCATAGCGGTTCATGCCGCCGACCCGGGCATTGTCTCAACCGACATCATCCGCATGCAGATGTGGTTCGACCCCTTGACCGACATCTTTTTCCGCCCTTGCATCCGCACACCCCGGCAGGGGGCTGCCACGGCCATCCACCTGCTGCTCGGCGAAGAGGCCGGCCGCTGCACAGGTACCTTCAATGCCTCCTGCCGGCCTAAGCGACTTTCCGACAAGTTTCTTCACCATCCGAAGATGGAGGAACTGTGGCAGCTGACCGAAGAGCGCGTAAGGAACTTCCTGACCTGACAGTGCCTCGCTCTTTACGGATTCTCTCCTGGATTCCTTACCCCAGACTTGTGATTGTTTGGGCGGTAGCTGACAATATGCAAAGAAAAAAGGCGTACCCTTGTACGCCTCTGACACATTGTCAACAACCCTAAATATCCATACCTATGAAAAAAGCCTTACTTCTCCTTTGGGCAAGCATCTTCACGCTTGCCGTGTGGGGTGACGAGCCGTTCCGCAAGCATCGGTACGACCTTTTCAAAGTCCTGCCTCCTGCTGAAGGCAGCATCGTGTTTGTGGGCAACAGCATCACCGACATGCACCCCTGGGTCGAAGCGTTCCGCAGCGACAATGAGATTCCTCTCCCCATCGTAAACCGCGGAAACTCCGGCACCTACTCCACCGAACAGAGCGACAACCTGGAGAGCTATCTCATCAACAAACCGAAGAAGCTCTTCCTGATGATAGGCACGAACGACATTGCCACCAGCGGCGGTCTGAACTTCGAGCCGACGCAGGTCTTCGCCTACGTCAAGAGCATCGTGCAGCGCATCCACAAGCGCAGCCCGGAAACTCAGGTCTATCTCCAGAGCATCCTCAACAACAACACTTCGAACCGTCCCGCCGAGCGCTGGCTCGAGACGAACCGTCTGGTGAAGGCCTTCGTGGAAGAAACGAACGAAGACTGGTTGAAATATGTGGACCTCTACGACATGCTGAGCGGCGTTGCTTCCGGCGGCGTTTGGAGTTATGACAATCTCCACCTCACCGCCGCTTCCTATCAAAAATGGGTTGAAACGCTTTGCAACCAATATCTGTTGGACTGCGAGCCGTCCCACCCTTACTATCTCAACAACGCCTCCGAACAGCAGCAAAACGGCGGACTCAGCGGTTCACACGGCATGCGCGCCACCTATTTCAGCTTGCTGCCCATCCAAAGCGACGACATTCTCTTCTTCGGCGATGAAGAAGTCAAGAACGGCGAATGGAACGAACTCTTCGGCAACAGCCACTTCAAGAACCGCGGCTCCGGCTGGGGCTACGGCGGACTGAGTCTTGAAAACGCAAGCAAAATCGTCGAAGCCACCTTCTCCCAGACAGATGTCGCCAAACTACATCCGAAAGCCATTCTGGTCTATGCCGGAACCTCCGACATCACGGGGTCGGACGACATCGAAACCGTGAAGTTGAACTACACGCGCTTGATGGAGGCCATCATCGCCAACTCTCCCGAGTCCAGAATCTATCTGATTGGCGTGCACCCGACGAACAACGCCACGACCAACACCACCCGCATCGCCGTGCTCAACAAGTACCTCTCCACTTTGGGTCCCGATCAGGTGAAATATATCGACTGCTACACGCCCTTCCTCGATGGCGACGTCGCCAACACGACATACATCAAGAACACGAACTATCTCTACGGTCTGGGCTACGTCAAGATGGCGAACATCATTAAGGACAGATTACTTTCCGATATGCCGGATCTGACCTTCAACGTGATTTCCGAAGAAGAAGCCGCCAACCGTATCGCACAAGCTGACCTGCGAAACAGCATCGGTCAGGCACTGACCGCCGGACACATTGTCAATGTCGGCAGCGGCATGGGACAGTATGGCGAAGCCGGCATGGCTGCCTTCAACGCCAAGGCTGAAGAAGCCTACGCGCTGCTGGCCAAGTCCTCCATCTCCGAAACGGAAGCCGCCGACATGGCAAGCGCCCTGCGTACCGCCGTGGCTGAGGCACTGAACCAACCCACCGCCAGCACCGAGGGCAACGAGCACTGGTATCAACTTCACTCCCTCCGCGCCAACGACTACTACATCACCTCTCAAGGCAGCGCCGCCGGCGTGGTCAGCTCCAACACAACCTCCACCTACGCCCGCTCCATGTGGAAGTTCGTGCGCCGCGACGACGGTTCCTACGACATCATCGACCGCGCCTTCAACGCCTACCTCAACCCGACAGCAGCCTATAACTCCCAAATCACCACCACTGCCACCCGACCCGCCAGCGGATGGACCTTGAGCTATGGCAACACGCCGGGCTACTACATCATCAGCAGCGGCGAGGTGGAACTGAACCAGACGCAAGCCGCCCAAGGCTACAAACTCTACAACTGGAGCAACGAAGCCACCAAGGGAGCCGACCGCAACGACACCGGCTGCCAGTTCCTCATCGAGGAAGCACCCGAACCGGCGGACGAACCGACCTTCGTCGAAGACCAGGGCTACAGCTTCCTCCTCTCTGAAGAGCCGACGGCTGACGCCTGGGGCGGGACTGTCCACTGGTACAAGATGAAGACTGCCCGAAACGCCTGGCTCGTTGCCAACACCGGCACGGACGTGGACATGGCAACCACCGAACCCGCCGACGACAACGAATACGGCCTCTGGTGCATCACGGGTAACACGGTTTCGGGCTACACCTTATATAATAAAGCTAAAGGACCGGGCATGAAGGTGACCTACGCCTCCGTCGCCGACAACCAGAAGGCCGTGATGGCTGCCACAGGCACCTACACCGCCTTCATCCTCAACGCCTCCACCGCCGCCACGGACAGCTATGCCTTCCACTACGGCGACAACTGCTACCTCAACAACCGCGACAACAAACTCGCCACCTGGAACAGTACCAACGGCGCCAACGACGGCGGCTCCAGCTTCCTCTTCACCGAGGTGAGCGACGAACCGCTGCCCAGCGAACTCACCATCACCGTCGACAAACCCAACGGCACGCTCTACAACGGCAGCGGCGCCACCACCGGCAACTACTTCAGCACGTGGAAGAGCACGTCGAGACCGCAAGCCACCTTCGGCTGCGGCACGACCAACAACATGAACTGGAGCGGCGACAACCTGCAGCTCTTCACGGGCACCTCAGCCAGCTCTGCCTACACACTCACCGCACCGGCAGGCTACGTCATCGACTCCTACAGCTTCACCTTCGCCAACAACGGCCACACCACGGGACTGACGCTGACCATGGACGACGGCACCGTCTATACGACCTCACAGACCGCAGCCACCCGCAGCGCCAGCAACGTGGCACTCTCCAGCGTCGGCTTCACGCTCGCCGGCACCAACGGCCAGGGCGTCGTGCTCACCGACTTCACCCTCCACATCAAGAAGGACGTGCCCGAACCGCCCGTCATCAGCACCGAAGGCAACGAGCACTGGTACTACATCACGAGCGCTTCCTCCAATGCCTACTGCGCCGGCAAGGTGATGTACTACGATGCAGAACAGGACCGCATGCGCTTCGGCGACAAGTCCTTCTCGCCCGACCGCGTCTGGAGCTTCTGGGAACAGGACGGCAAGCTCGCCATCAAGAACTACAACGGTGACTACATCGGCACGGCAGGCGCCGGCACCGGCGGAACCACCCAGTTCGGCAAGAGCGAAGAACCCAACTACATCTACACCGTCCAGTCTGCCTACGGCTTCTTCACCATCAAGGACAGCGGCGTGGAACTCCACGCCCAGCAAGCCGGTGCCGTCATCGTCCGCTGGGGCGCAGCTGAAGACAACGCCTCTCTCTGGAGATTCGACGCCGTAGACACCAGCCACCCCGAAGCCGTGCTCGCCTCCACAACCGTGAAGCAGGGCAAGGTGACCACCGGCATCGGCAACACGGACCAGCCCATCGTGCGCACCACCCTGCGCGTCTCCGGTCTCACCGGCAGCGTGAACGTCAGCGCCATCAAGGGTCACGTCGTGGCCACCGACCTCGCCGACGTGAAGAGCGTCAAAGCCTATCTCGCCACCAACAACCGCGAACTCTTCATCGACAAGGACCAGAAGATGACCTGGCGCGAAGAGAACGGCACGCTCCTCGGCGAAGCCAATTCCATCGGTGCCGACGGCGCGTTTGACATCCACTTCTCCCAAGACCTTCCCGTGGGCGAACACAACCTCTGGATTGCCTACGACATCGCAGAGGACGCTACCGAGGGCCACACCGTGGATGCCACCGTCAGCGGCTACGTCGTGGACGGCACCGAAGTGGCTGAAGCCAACGGCAACCCGCAATACGCCGTCACCATCTTCCTCTCCGAAGGCGCAGCCCTGATGCCCTATGACTGCGGCTCACGCTACTATCGCATCCCCGCCATCACCACCGTGAAGAAGAGACTCGACGACGGCACCATCGTGGACCGTCTCGTCACCCTGACCGACGACCGCCTGCAGCACAACGGCGACCTGCCCAACATGCTCTACATCGTGGCGCAGTACTCTGACGACCTGGGACGCACCTGGACCCGTCCGCAGCGCGTCGCTGCCGGCGAAAACCTCGGCGGAAACTATGGTCACGGCGATGCCTCCATCGTCACCGACCGCGACAACGGCAACATCATCGGCATCATGACTGCCGCCGGAACCTACGGTCACGGCTTCTGGGCATCCACCGCTGCCGAGCCTCAGCTCTGGAAGACCATCATGAGCTCCGACGGAGGCGAAACCTGGACCACACCCGTGGACCACACAAAGAGCCTCTACGGCGTGGACAGCCCCAACCCGACCTGGAAGGGCGGCTTCTCCGGCTCCGGTGCCGCACTCCAGAAACGCGACGGCACACTCGTTTCCAGCTTTGTCAACCGCGACGCCAACGATGTCCGCAACTTCCACTTCTTCATGAGCTTTGACCACGGTCAGAGCTGGCAGGTGGTCGGCACCAGCGGAACGACCAACGCCGACGAACCCAAGACGCTCGAACGCAACAACGGTGACCTCTCCATCTTCGTGCGCGCCAACGGCTACAACTACCACAACGTGACCTCCGACAACGGCGCCACCTGGCACTATGCCCCCGAAACCCGCTTCACCTCCGGCATCAGCGGCACCGCCTGCGACGGCGAGTACATGACGTGGTGCTCCACGCTCGACGGCAACCTCTGGGACATCGCTTTCGAAACCCTGCCCAACAGCAGCAGCCGCCAGAACGTGAGCATCTGTCTCTCTACCGACGAAGGTGAGACCTTCGGCACCCCGAAGACCATCTGCCCCTGGGGCTCCGGCTACAGCACCGCTGTCGTCCTCCCCGACGGAACGCTCGGCGTGTATTATGAAGAAGACGGCTACTACAACGCCAACAACTACGTGCTCCGCTTCGTTCGCTTCAGCCTCGACTGGGCTTCCGACGGACAGTATCAGTTCACCGAAGAGCAGCCGTTCCATCCCATTCTCTCCTCCTACATTCCGACGGGCATCAGCCACGCCACCGCTCCCGCCGCCGACTCGTTCATCTATGACCTACAAGGCCGCAGACTGAAGGATGCGCCGACGCCCGGCATCTATATCCGAGGCAGACAGAAGGTGCTCATCAAATGAGGCGACCTTTGTATGCCCCGTAAGCGGGAAAAGACTCTTTGAGCGCAACGCTCACCTACACCACGTGAGGGCGTGTCCGAAATAAGTGACACGCCCTCACGTGGGCTTTATACACGTTGTTGGCAGTTGGGGCAGACAGTTGGGCCTGCTCTCCCAGTCACCGTCGGATGAAATCGGCTTGACTACAGCAGGCAGGAAGCCTGCTCTCCCGGTGTCCTGCCGCCCTCTATCTTCTTCGTGAGAAGAGGCAATCAGGAAAAATCAGTCGTTATCCGTTCCCCTCCCCACCCAAAGCCCCGCGCTTGCAAGCTAAGGCAAGCAAAAGCCGACATAAAACGCAAGAAATGCTAACAAATCCGTAGTTTTTGCACGGATTACTTGGGCAGTGTGCAAAAACTCCTTACTTTTGCCGCCGAATCTACCAACAAATACGATAAATGAGAAAATCCATCCTCACCGCTGCCCTTGCGTTGGGCACAGCAGCCACAGCTTTTGCCGGTGGCTTCCTGACTAACACCAACCAGAATACAGCCTTCTTGCGCAACCCTGCCCGCGATGCCTACATCGCCATCGACGGTTGCTACTCCAACCCTGCCGGTGTCGGCTTCATGAGCCAAGGCTGGCATCTGGGCTTCGACATTCAAAGCGCTTACCAGACGCGCACGGTGGAGACGTTCTTCCCCTACTTCCAGGGTGGTGTGGTAAACGGTATCGAAAACGGACTGAACCAGACCAAGAAGTTCAAGGGCAAGGCTACAGCCCCCGTCCTTCCCTCAATCGACCTCGCCCGTGTGGGCGAACGCTGGTTTGCCACTTTCCACTTCGGCATTACGGGCGGCGGCGGCAAGTGCAAGTTCGACAACGGTCTGCCCTCGTTCGAAAGCCAGGTGGCTATGGTGCCGCAACTCATCAACATACTGGCTCCCGGTGCTGCTACGGGCTATGCCTTCGACACGCACGTACAGGGCCGCCAATACTATTTCGGCGGACAGTTTGGCGTCGGCTACAAGATTTCGCCCAACCTCAGCGTGAGTGCCGGCGGACGTGTGGTATATGCCGACTGCAACTACTACGGCTACGTGCGCAACATCAGCGTGCAGACTGCTGCCGGGCTGATTCCCGCCGGACAGTTCTTCGAAAGCCAGAACATGCCACACTTCGCCGCACTGGCTGCCAACCGTGAACTGAACTGCGACCAGACGGGATGGGGCTTCACGCCAATCATTGGCGTGGACTACAAGCTGGGCAAACTCAACCTGGCTGCCAAATATGAGTTCAAGACCCGCCTGCGCCTGAAGAACCGCTCGGGTGAGAACACCAGCGGGTTGGAAGAATACGACGACGGCAGGAAGCTGGCTGCCGACATCCCCGCCATTCTCACCCTCGGTGCCAAGTATGACCTGAAGGACTACCTGCGCCTCTCGGCCGGATTCCACTACTACTTCGACAAGCAGGCCACACAGTACGCCAACCGCGAAGAAAGACTCGATGGCGGTGGCTGGGAAGTGCTGGCCGGTGCCGAATGGGACATCAACGACCGCGTGACCGTCAGTGCCGGATGGCAGACCACCAACTACGGCCTGGGCGACAACAGCCGCTTCATCAGCGACATCAGCTTCGTGACCAACTCCAATTCCGTGGGTCTGGGTGCCCGCCTGAAGGTTTCGCCCCGCGTGGCCCTGAATGTGTCCTACTTCAAGACCATTTACACCCACTACAAGCGCGAAATGGCTGACTACAACGGCATCAAGGAGACCATGGGCGGCATGGTCACTCCGCTCAGCCAGCAGTTGCAGGCCGGTGCCCAGCAGCTGCAGACAATCATCAACAATCCGCAGGCTTCTGAAGCTGAGCGAATCGTTGCCCAGCAGCAATTGGGCATCATCAGCGGCGAGCTGACTGCCATCCAGGGCGTCGCAGCCGGTCTGGGTGCTGCCAGCACAGCAGGTAGCGACAACTTCCACCGTACGAACGACGTGTTCGGCATCGGTTTCGAAATCGACTTCTAACACTCCCCAACGGTTGGCACAAGCCCCGTTGCATCACCCCGAACCAAGCGTTCAAGACACGCCGACCGTGCCTTGAACGCTTTTTGTATCCTCCCCCATAGCCCCCCTCCCCCCATTGCAGAGTAAGCCCCCACCCCGCCCCCCCCGGGGGGGGGCCCAGGCCCCCGCCCCCCCCCCCCGGGGACCCCCAGGGCCCCCC
>CAMBOH010000074.1 GCA_945869305.1 uncultured bacterium | reverse complement strand
ATGCCTGCTCTCCCAGTGCCTTGAACGCTTGAAGACAACAGGCCAAGATGGTCTCCTCACAAGGATGTACCCAGACAAGAACAGTGTCAAAACGGAGGCTGGGCCAGACGTGACAACCCGACGGGTTGTTGCGCCAAGGCCTGGACTTGTGGGCCCTGAATCAGGAGAGTTCGAAAAAAGTGTGGATGCCGAAGGCTGTCTGCGCGCTGTTTCTGAAAACAGTAAACCCATAGCAGGAACTAACGCAAAAAAACGGTCAACCAAAATCAGGAAAAGTCAGGCTGAAACATCCTGAAGGGTTTGAAAACCAAACCCTTCAGCCAATTTTCTGCTGAAAATCAACGAGAATGAAGGGTTGGCTGAAGGGTTGAAGGATTTTTGCAAGGATAAAATACGCGTATATATAGGGCGAGTCAATCTTGGGAATATGCTGTAAATCCAGCATCCGGCTTGCTTTAATTTGTAGGTCTGAATTATAGCAAACCCCTATAACTAAAATGCGCTCCTTCGTGCCGTTTCAGACAGAAAGCAGTACTTTTGCGCATCGAACCGCTATAAACATTTGAGCTTCATGACAACGATCGAACAACTTTATACCCTGTACAGGCAGCATCCCGTATGCACGACCGACACGCGCGAATGCACGCCCGGTTCCATCTTCTTCGCCCTGCGCGGCGAAACTTTCAACGGCAATGACTTTGCCCTGCAGGCCTTGGCGAACGGCTGTGCCTATGCTGTGGTGGATGATGCCAGCCTGCCCGAAGACCCCCGTTTGCTGCAGGTGGACAATGTGCTTGACACCCTGCAGCGACTGGCTGCCCACCATCGCCAGGTCTGGGGAGGCAGTGTCGTGCAGATTACAGGAACCAACGGCAAGACCACAACCAAGGAACTGATCGCAGCCGTGCTGTCTACGCGCTATCAGGTGCTCTACACCCAAGGCAATCTGAACAACCACATAGGTGTGCCCAAGACCCTGTTGCGGCTGACCGACGAGCACCAGCTGGCTGTGGTGGAGACGGGAGCCAACCATCCCGGTGAGATAGCGCTGCTCAGTGGTATCGTGCAGGCAGACTGCGGACTTATAACCAATGTGGGTACGGCCCATTTGCAGGGGTTCGGCTCGTTTGAAGGCGTGTTGCGCACCAAGACCGAACTCTACGACAGCCTGCGCACCCGCCGGGGCGGTTTCGTCTTTCTGGATGCAGGCAACGAACACCTGGCCAGCCGCGCTGTGGGATTGCCAGCGGTGACTTACGGCGTTCCGGGCCAGGGCTGTCAGGTCGAAGGCGAGCTGCTGCCCCAGACATTCCCCTTCGTGAGCCTGCGCTTCAGGTTGCGGGGAGGAGAGTGGCAGGAAGTGCATACCCATCTGGTGGGCGGCTACAACCTGCTGAATGTGCTGGCAGCCGTGGCTGTGGGCGTACATTTCGGTGTGCGTGCGGAGCAGGCCGCACAGGCCGTGGCTGCATACCAGCCCACAAACAATCGCAGCCAGTGGATGCGCACAGAGCGGAACGAGCTGATTGTGGATGCCTATAACGCCAATCCCACCAGCATGAAGGCGGCACTCGACAATATGGCCTTGATGCGGCATGCACACAAAATGGTCATATTGGGCGAGATGCGTGAGCTGGGAGAGGCATCGGCTGAGGAACACCGTCGTGTGGCAGCACAGGCGCAGCAGTTGGGTTGCGAGGAGGTGTGGCTGGTGGGCGAAGCGTTCCGGCCTTATGCAGACGGTGCGCGGTGGTTTGCCGATGAAGCGGCCGTTGAGGCTGCTCTGGCCGAGCTGAAGCCACAGGGCAAACTCATTCTGGTAAAAGGCTCAAACGGTACGCGCCTGTTCAAGTTGCCCCCCTTGCTGTAGCCTCTTGTGGGGTGAGGTTGCTTCGTAACCCAGGTTATGAGGGATGAGGTTATGAGGTTATGAGGGATGAGGTTATGAGGGATGAAGTTAGGAGGTTATAAAGTCACTCATTGAGTGGCGAGATTGTCGTCCCTCGAATAGTAATATTATAACCTCCTAACCTCATCCCTCCTAACCTTATAACCTCCTAACCTTATAACCTCCTAACCTTATAACCTCCTAACCTTATAACCCCCTTACCTCATCCCCCATAACCTTATCCCTCCTAACCCCATGGAAAGCCCTATATATAAAAAGGAGAAAGGGCGCACGAGCCGCCCAGACAGACGGGCGGGAAAGGCGGTGAGGCATTTCAGAAATCTTCAGCCTCATATACTTTTATAAGGCCCTTTTGCAAAGTCCGCTTTGCGATTGATAAAAAAGCGGGAAATTTGCCAATAAATGTAGAGATTAAATTACCTTTGCAGCGGAAAAAAGACGAGACATTGTGAACAAGGGCTGCTATGTGAGCACACCGCAGAGGTGCGCAACTGGTAAAATCTTCTGTATAGCGAACGGCAAGCGTGCCGCTTCGCTCCTTTTTCGTGTCCGCCAGTCAGGGTGCCCTATGCCCTACGGGCGGACATTCTCGTTTTGTTTTTCCCGGCAGCCAGTGTTCGGGGTGTCTTGTCGCTTTTGGCTTTTCCACTTTCGAGATTTATAACATCATTATTAACCATAACATTTAAAGAGCTATGAACTTTACCTTATTTGTCACTGCTTTGTTGACAGGGTTGGCGTTTGTAGGCGTGGTGACCATTCTGGCCAAATTGATTTCGCCGCGCAGCTACAACGCTCAGAAGGAGGAGGCTTATGAATGTGGTATACCTACGCGTGGCCGCTCATGGATGCAGTTCCGCATAGGTTACTACCTGTTTGCCATTCTCTTCCTGATGTTCGACGTTGAAACGATGTTCCTGTTCCCCTGGGCCGTCGTGATGCGCTCATTGGGCCCGGCCGGTCTGATCAGCGTGCTCTTCTTCTTGTTCATTTTAGTTCTGGGCCTGGCCTATGCCTGGAGGAAAGGAGCTTTGAAATGGCAATGAAAAGAGCAAAAATCAAGTCCATTCCCTATGAGGAATTCAAGGACAACGAAACCTACGAGAAGCTGGTCGAGGAGCTGAATGCCGGCGGTGCCAACGTGATTGTGCGCAAGCTGGACGACCTCATCGACTGGGGCCGCTCCAATTCGCTATGGCCGCTTACGTTCGCCACGAGCTGTTGTGGCATCGAGTTTATGGCCGTGTGTGCTGCGCGCTACGACATAGCCCGCTTCGGTTTTGAGGTGACCCGCAACAGCCCCCGTCAGGCCGACGTGATTCTGGTGTGCGGCACCATCACGACCAAGATGGCCCCCGTGTTGCGTCGTCTCTACGACCAGATGGCAGACCCGAAGTATGTGGTGGCCATTGGCGGCTGCTCCGTATCGGGCGGTCCGTTCACCAAGTCCTATCACGTGTTGAACGGTGTGGACAAGATCATTCCCGTCGATGTGTATGTGCCCGGATGTCCGCCGCGGCCCGAATCGTTCCTGTATGGCATGATGCAGCTGCAGCGCATCGTCAAGGTTGAGAACTTCTTCGGCACTACCAACCGCAAGGAAAAAGACCCCTTCAAGGCTGAGGCCGAACGGAAGGGCGAAGAAATATATAAAGAGGAGGAACTGGCATGAGCGAAGAACTGAAACCCCAGGCTGCTGCCCCGCAGGCAGCTGCCAAACCTGCTGCTCCCCGTGCAGCAGCAGCCAAGCCCGCCGCTCCGGCCAAACCTGCAGTGAACGAGCTGAAGCCTACCGTTGTGGAGCCCGCCGCTCTGCGTGCCGAGCTGGTGCGCCTGCATGACAAGGAGGGCATGGACTTCCTGCTGAACCTCACCGGCGAAGACTGGATGGATGAGGGCCTCGGCGTGGTTTACCAATTGGAGAACACCGCCGACGGCAAGCAGGCTTGCGTGAAATGTGTTTGTCCCGACAGGGAGAACCCCATGTTGCCTTCGGTTTGTGACTTGTGGGACATTGCCCACACGTATGAACGCGAGGTGTACGACTTCTATGGCATTGTCTTCACCAACCACCCCGACATGCGCCGCCTGTTCATGCGCGAAGACTGGGTGGGCTATCCTTTCCGCAAGGATGACAAGACCGAAGAGGAGAACCCGCTCCGTATGACCAACGAGCCCTTGAGCGACTTCACCACCGAGTACAGCCTGCACGAAGACGGCACTGTCGAGAAGGTGGAGCATCGCGTTTGGGACAAGGACGACTATGTGGTGAACATCGGTCCGCAGCACCCTTCGACCCACGGCGTGCTCCACTTCCGTGTGGCCCTGGAGGGTGAGCGCATCCGCAAGATTGACCCGCATCTCGGCTACATTCACCGTGGCGTGGAGAAGATCAGCGAACAGATGACCTATCCGCAGACACTGGCGCTGACCGACCGTCTGGACTATCTGGGTGCCATGCAGAACCGCCATGCGCTCTGCATGTGTATCGAGCAGGCTATGGGTGTGGAAGTGAGCGACCGCGTGCAGGTTATCCGTACGATTATGGACGAG
The DNA here is from genome assembly GCA_945869305.1 of uncultured bacterium. Taxonomy (GTDB): domain Bacteria; phylum Bacteroidota; class Bacteroidia; order Bacteroidales; family Bacteroidaceae; genus Alloprevotella. The sequence goes on along the minus strand of CAMBOH010000074.1, from coordinate 6,181 downwards.
TTGCAGCGTATCGACTCCCACATCCTCTTCTTCAGCTGTCTGTGTCAGGACTTGGGTGCCACCACGGCGTTCCTCTACGGCTTCCGCGACCGCGAGAAGATTCTCGACATCTTCGAGGAGACCTGCGGCGGACGCCTCATTCTGAACTACAACACCATCGGCGGCGTGATGGCCGACATTCATCCCAACTTCGTGAAGCGCGTGAAGGAGTTCATCCCCTACATGCGCAAGAACATTCAGGAATACCACGACATCTTCACGGGTAATGTGATTTTCCAGAACCGTTCGAAGGGAGTGGGTGTGCTCACCAAGGAGCAGGTCATCTCGTTTGGCTGTACCGGCGGTACGGGCCGTGCATCGGGTTGGCACAACGACCTTCGCAAGCTCCGTCCCTATGCAGCCTACGACCGTGTACAGTTCAACGAGGTGGTACGCACCGAGGGAGACTCATTTGCCCGCTACATGATCCGTCTCGATGAAATTCTGGAATCACTCAACATCATCGAACAGCTCATCGACAACATCCCCGAGGGCAACTTCCAGGAGAAGATGAAGCCCATCATCAAGCTGCCCGTGGGCACTTTCTACAGCGAAGTGGAAGGCTCGCGCGGCCGTTTCGGCGTGTTCATCGAGAGCAAGGGCGACAAGTCACCCTACCGTCTGCATTACCGTTCGACAGGCCTGCCCCTCGTAGCAGTGATGGACACCGTCTGCCGCGGCAATATGCTGGCCGACCTCATCACGATTGGCGGAACTGTCGACTATGTGGTGCCTGATGTCGATCGATAGCGAGAGGGTTATAAGGGATTAGGTTATGAGGTTATAAAGTTACTCTTTGAGCGACTGCTTATCCTTGCAACGTAACCAAGTCCGAATTCTTACTTATAATTCTTGAACTATGCTCACTTCTGACGATTCGCTTTTTTCTTTTGAAAAACTCAGAGTTTGGCAAGAGGCTCGAATGCTCACAAAGCAAGTATATGGGCTTTGCTGCAACTTTCCAGACTATGAAAAGTATGCATTGGGTTCTCAAATCCGTCGGGCAATGATATCCGTAACTTCTAATATTGCAGAAGGAAGCGGACGCAACTCGGTGAAAGAGAAAATCCATTTTCTTGAGATTGCATACGGTTCGATGGCCGAGGTCTACAGCCAGTTGGTTGTTGCTGTAGATTTAGGTTATATTGACAAGGAAGAAGTGGAACATCTTAAGCCTTCTTTTGCTTTTACTCTGAAGCTGATGAAAGGGCTGAAGTATAAGTTTGCAGAAGAATAAAGAATAAACTATTCATGGCCTAAGGATTGAGGTAGAAGCTCACGCCTTGACATCCGCAAGGAGTAACTTTATAACCTCATAACCTCAGACCTGATAACCTTTATCAATTCTATGTTTGATTTTTCAATAGTAACCAACTGGCTTCACGGCTTCCTGACGGGAGCCTGTGGCTTTGCCGAATGGGGCGCCATCCTGACGGAGAGCGTGCTTGTGGCATTGGCCATCATCACCCTTTATGCCGTGTTTGCCATAGCCCTCATCTACATGGAACGCAAGGTGTGTGCATTCTTCCAGTGCCGCCTTGGCCCGATGCGTGTAGGTAAGTGGGGACTTCTCCAGGTGTTCAGCGACGTGTTCAAGATGCTGACCAAGGAGATTATCAGTATGAGGCAGAGCGACCTCTTCCTGCACAACCTGGCGCCGTTCCTCGTTGTGACAGCCTCGATGGTCACCTTCTCCTGCCTGCCTTGGAACAAGGGTGCGCACATCATCGACTTCAACGTCGGCGTGTTCTTCTTCCTGGCCATCTCTTCGATCGGCGTAGTGGGCATCCTGCTGGCCGGCTGGAGCAGCAACAACAAGTATTCACTGATCGGTGCCATGCGTAGCGGTGCACAGATCATCAGCTACGAACTCTCCATCGGCCTGACCATGCTCGCCATGATCTGTCTCACAGGCACCATGTCGTTCAGCGAAATCTGCCAGGACCAGTACGTCAACGGCTGGAACATCGTGCGCGGCCATGTGCCCGCCGTGATCGCCTTCCTCATCTACTTGGTGGCAGGCAATGCCGAGTGTAACCGTGGCCCGTTCGACTTGCCCGAGTGCGAAAGCGAGCTCACCGCAGGTTACCACACGGAGTATTCGGGCATGCACTTCGGCTATTACTACCTGGCCGAGTACCTGAACCTCTTCATCTGTGCCGCGATGGCATCGACCATCTTCCTCGGCGGTTGGGCCCCGCTCCATATCTGCGGTCTCGACGGCTTCAACGGAGTGATGGACATGATTCCCGGTGCTGTGTGGTTCCTGGGCAAGACCTTCTTTGTCGTGTTCTTGCTGATGTGGCTGCGCTGGACCTTCCCGCGCCTGCGTATCGACCAGATACTCTCGCTCGAATGGAAGTATCTGGTGCCCTTCAGCATGGTAAACCTTGTGCTCATGGCCCTCTGCGTGGCAATGGGTTGGCACTTTTAATTGGTAAAGACTCATGGAAGAAAAAAGCTATTTAGGCGGTATTGCCGACGGACTGAAGAGCCTCACCACAGGCTTGAAAACCACCATGCGTGAGTTCTTCACCCCGAAGATTACCGAACAATATCCCGAAAACCGCGCCACGAACGTCATGTTCGACCGTTTCCGCGGTTCACTCACGATGCCCCACAATGAGCAGAACGAGCACCAGTGTGTCGGTTGCGGACTGTGTCAGATGGCCTGTCCCAACGATACCATCAAGGTGACAAGCGAGTTCTACGAAACGGCCGACGGCAAGAAGAAGAAGCGTCTGGTCAAGTACGAGTACGACCTTGGCTCCTGCATGTTCTGCCAGCTTTGCACCCGGGCCTGTCCCCACGGAGCCATCACCTTCGACCAGAGCTACGAAAACGCTGTGTTCGACCGCTCGAAGCTCAAGAAGGTGCTCAACCACGAGGGCAGCAAGTGCGTGAAGGAATAATCTGTAGTTCAGCGTTGACGGGTCGGGAAAGTCCGCAGGCCGCTTTCAGGGGACGCCCCCAAGCGTCCGGGCCGGAGCCCCCGCAAGGACACCCTTCTCCATTCGCCAACGAAAAATAAAACCAAACGTAATGAATTCTCAAAATATCATGTTCGTCGTATTGGCGGTACTCATCATGCTCTCGTCGCTGGCCACAGTGATGACCAAGAGCATTGTGCGTGCAGCCACATACCTGCTCTTCGTGCTGTTGGGCACGGCGGGTATGTACTTCCTGATGGGCTACACGTTTCTCGGCTCGGTCCAGGTCATGGTCTATGCCGGCGGCATCATCGTGCTCTACGTGTTCTCCATCCTGCTGACGGAAGGAGCCAAGGACGAGACCTTCAAGCGCAAGGCCAAGGATGCCTCTTGGGGCTTCCTGCTCAGCCTGGTAGGTTTCCTGGCCTTTACAGGCGTGGTGCTCACCCATCAGTTCAAGTCGTATGTGCTCGAAGCACCCAGCGAAACCGCCAGTGCTGTCACGTCGATCAACTCCATCGGCACCAACATGCTCTCGACCGGTGAGGGCGGCTACCTGTTGCCTTTCGAGGCAGTCAGTGTGCTGCTGCTGGCCTGCATCGTAGGTGCGTTGCTCATTGCGCGCAAGCGATAAACCGAAAAACTCTCAACAAAACAGACCATTCTCAGTATGATACAGATTGAATATCTCCTCATCGTATCGGCTGTCATGATGTTTGCCGGCGTTTTCGGTTTCCTGACGCGCCGCAGCACATTGGCCATACTTCTCTCGGTGGAACTCATGCTCAATGCCACCGACCTTAACTTCGCAGTGTTTAACCGTATGCTTTATCCCGACGGTTATGAAGGCTATTTCTTCGCGCTCTTCTCCATTGCCATCTCGGCCGCAGAGAGTGCCATTGCCATAGCCATCATGATCAACATCTACCGTATGATCAAGAACATTCAGGTGGATGAGTTGGAGAAGATGAAGTGGTAAACGTTTTGGGACGTAAGGTTGCGGAACCAGTCGGAAGTCGAAAGCCCAAGGCGGAAGGCATGAGCCGAAAGGCCTGCTGACCTCCACTTCTCGACGCCCCACTGACAACGACCAACCTCACACGGCCTGAAATACAAGACAAACAAATCGCAATGGAATCAACAATTCTAATACTTCTGCTGCCATTCTTCTCGTTCATCCTTTTGGGAGTGTTCGGGAAATGGTTCAGCCACAAGGCCGCCGGCTTGACAGGTACGGCTGTGCTGCTGGCAGTTGCGGCCCTGTCGTACGCCACGGCATACACCTACTTCTTCGATACCGCCCGCACGGCCGAAGGAGTGCTGCCCACGCTGGTGCCCTACAACTTCAAGTGGCTGCCCTTCTTTGTCGAAGGGCTGAGCTTCGACATGGGCATCATGCTCGACCCCATTTCGGTGATGATGCTCATTGTCATCTCCACGGTGTCGCTCATGGTCCACATCTACTCCTTTGGCTACATGCACGGTGAGCGCGGCTTCCAGCGTTACTACGCCTTCCTGAGCCTCTTCACCATGTCGATGCTCGGTCTGGTAGTCGCCACCAACATCTTCCAGATGTACATGTTCTGGGAGCTTGTGGGTGTTTCGTCCTACCTGCTCATCGGTTTCTACTACACCTCGCCCGCAGCCATCGCCGCATCGAAAAAGGCATTCATCGTAACCCGCTTTGCCGACATGTTCTTCCTTATCGGTATACTCATCTACGGTTACTACTGCCGCTCCTTCGGCTTTGAGTTCAACCAGGCAGGTTTTGCACAGGGAGCCATGATGCTGCCCACCGCCCTGTTCCTCATGTTCATCGGCGGTGCCGGCAAGAGTGCCATGTTCCCCCTCCACATCTGGTTGCCCGACGCCATGGAAGGCCCGACCCCGGTGTCAGCCCTCATCCATGCCGCTACCATGGTTGTGGCCGGTGTGTTCCAGATAGCCCGTCTCTTCCCCTTGTGGATAGAGTATGCTCCCGGTGCCCTTCACGTAGTGGCCTGGGTAGGAGCCTTCACCGCCTTCTACGCCGCCGCCGTGGCCTGCTGCCAGAGCGACATCAAGCGTGTGCTGGCCTTCTCCACCATTTCGCAGATAGCCTTCATGATGGTGTCGCTCGGTGTCTGCACCGAATACACCACCGGTCACGAGCACGTGGGCTCGTTGGGTTACATGGCCTCCATGTTCCACCTCTTCACCCACGCCATGTTCAAAGCCCTGCTCTTCTTGGGAGCCGGTTGTATCATCCATGCAGTCCACAGCAATGAGATGTCGGCCATGGGCGGCCTGCGCAAGTACATGCCCATCACCCACATCACCTTCCTCATTGCCTGCTTGGCCATCAGCGGCATACCTCCCTTCTCGGGCTTCTTCTCGAAGGACGAGATACTCACGGCCGCCTTTGCCTACATGCCTGCCATGGGTTGGGTCATGACCGCCATTGCCGCCATGACAGCCTTCTACATGTTCCGCCTGTACTTCGGCATCTTCTGGGGCACAGAGAACAAGGAGCTGCATGCCCACCACACACCCCATGAGGCACCCCTCACCATGACCTTCCCCCTGATGTTCCTGGCCGTGGTGACCTGTGTGGCAGGTTTCATTCCCTTCGGCCACTTTGTCAGTGCCGACGGTGTGGCCTACGACATCCACCTCGACTGGGGTGTGGCCGGCACTTCGATTGTCATCGCGGTCGCTTCCATCTTCCTGGCCACCTATATGTATATCGGAGAGCGTCAGCCCAAGGCCGATGCCATGGCCGAGAAGTTCAGCAAGCTCCACCAGTGGGCCTACAAGCGCTTCTATCTCGATGAAGTATACCAGTACATCACCCACCGCATCATCTTTGCCCACGTGTCGAAGCCCATTGCATGGTTCGACCGCCATGTGGTAGACGGCTTCTTCGACTTCCTGGCTTGGGGAACCAACTCCCTCAGCTACCGGATACGCGGATTCCAGAGCGGTTCGGTACAGAAGTACGCTTACGTGTTCCTGCTCGGCACCCTTGCCCTGCTGGCCATTATGGCATTGGCATAGGATTTTGGGGATAAGGTTATTGGATATAAGGTTATGAGGTTATAAAGTTTCTTTTTGAGTGGGCAATACCCAGCCCTCCAAACAGTCATCATAAAAACCATCATAGCCCAATAGCCCCGATAATAACGACGCTCAATCCCCATCACAATTTAATTCACATCATCACCATGAATTTT
>CAMBOH010000073.1 GCA_945869305.1 uncultured bacterium | reverse complement strand
CTCTATAAACGCTTGCACGCTAATGCTTTTGCCCCTTCAGGGCGCACTTCATCGCTTCATCATACCCAGGGCGATGCCCTGGGCTATGTGCTCGTTGCCCCTTCGGGGCGTGCCTTGAACGCATGTTTTCCCCTCGGGGCGTGCCTTGGACGCTTGCATTTGCGCCCTGATTGAACTTGCGAAACTTGAATAGTTGATAGCTGATAGTTGAAAAGTTCATAAGGCCCCTGTCGAGTGCTGTGTATTTCCACCCGCGGGCATCCTTACAAACTCTTCAACTATTCATGTCCTATCCAAAAGACTATTCCTTCCAGGCATCAATGATACCCTTGAAGTCGGCTACCTTGAGCGCGGCACCGCCAATGAGTCCTCCGTCTACGTTGGGCTTCGAGAAGATTTCCTTGGCATTGCTGGGCTTGCAGCTACCGCCATACAGAATCGACACGTTCTCGGCTGCTTCGGCACCGAACTTGTCAGCAATCGTCGCACGAATGAAGGCGTGCATCTCTTCTGCCTGCTCAGCCGTGGCGGTCTTGCCCGTACCGATAGCCCAAACCGGCTCGTAAGCCAGCACTACGTGGGCGAACTGCTCGGCGGTCAGGTCGAACAGCGAACCTTCGAGCTGTGCCTTCACCACCTCGTTCTGCTTGCCGGCTTCGCGCTCTTCGAGCACCTCACCGATGCAGAAAATCACTTCGAGGTTGTTCTCCAGTGCGAGGTTCACCTTCTCCTTCAGGATTTCGGGCGTTTCGTGATAGTAGGCACGGCGCTCGCTGTGGCCCAGAATCACATGGGTGGCACCCGTACTGCTTACCATGGCAGCCGACACTTCACCCGTGTAGGCACCACTCACCTTGTCGGCGCAGTTCTCGGCACCCAAGCCGATCAGCGACTGGTCAATCACGCCAGCCACCGGAGCAAGGTGGATGAAGGGAGTGCAAATCACCACGTCACAGTTGGGCTTGTCGGCCTGAAGGGCTGCGTTCAGTTCCTGAGCCAAAGCCACACCTTCCTGCAGGGTCTTGTTCATCTTCCAGTTGCCTGCAACAATTTTCTTTCTCATAGTTTTGTTGAGTTTAAAACGTTTGACGTAAATATGATGTCTGTAAAATTTCTGTCCTATCCAAACCGAATCGGCCAGCGTCACTACCAGAAGCAAGGCCATCCAGACAGCCAGCACTGGCCAAGGCGTGCCGCTCCATGGGGATGCCTGGCCGAAACGGGCCACTTCGGCACCGAGCCGTTCGGCTTCGGGCAGGTTGTTGTTGCTCCACTTGCCTGCAATCTTGCCGTCATGCAGCAGGAGCAGACCGGGATTGGAGCGCACCATAGCCTGTAGCTCCGTGTCCTCGGCCATAACTATACGATAGGCCGCACCCGTGCGGTCACACCAGTCGGCAGCACCCGCCCGGTCTGAGGCCGTAGCCATATAGAAGGCCATGCCCCGGTCGTTGCAGGCGTCGTACAGGTCGTTCAGCCGGTCGTTACATCCGTCGTCGGCTGTCTCGACATGCGGGACTGCCAGCACAAACACATAACCCGTGTCGCTCACGACCTTCTCTGTCAGGTCCTCGCCCGTCTCCATGTCTGCCAAATAGAAGTTGGCCAGCCGGGCCTCATCGGCATCCCGGGCCTTACCCTGCAAGGCAGCGCGCACGTCAGCACCTATCCTGTAGGGGGTAAACTCCACCGGCGGCAGGTAGTGCAGCGCATACAGGGACAGACCGACGGCGTATACCAGCGAACAGACCGACACTATCCACGAGTGGCGCACCGACACCAACCGGCGCAGGCGCAACGGCTTGTACTGCAAATAGAGCGCGGCGACAAGCAGCACGATGTTCTTCAGCAGCGTTTCGCCGTGGGTCAGCCGCACCGCATCACCGAAGCAACCGCAATCGGGCACAGGGTCGGTCATGTAGATCCATACGGTAAGCAGCGTGAACAGCGTCATGAACAGGGCCGCACCACGCGTGGCTACCCTGCGGCGGGTGCCGAGCAACACATACACGCCCAGCATAAACTCCACCACGCCCAATGCCACAGCTGCCACCTGCAGGGACAAGGCCCCGTCGCCGAAGCCCAAGTCCCAGTACGACGTATAGGCGTGCAGCTTGTGGGTCATGCCCATCGGGTCGGCCGCCTTGGCAAAGCCCGACAACACAAAGGCCGCACCCACCGCCACGCGGCATACCGTGAGTGCCAGAACCTGCAGGAACTTATTCCACTTCGTCGTTTTCAAGGGTCAGCTTGATTAGTGCAAACACCGCATAGTTGAGCATGTCCATATAGTTGGCCTCCACGCCTTCGCTCACCAGCGTACAGCCCGACAGTTCCTCAATCTGCTTGGTCCTGAAAATCTTCATCAAAATCAGGTCGGCAAATGAGCTGACGCGCATGGAACGCCACGCCTCGTCATAGTCGTGGTTCTTGCGCAACATCAGCTCCAGCGCCTGCTGTGCCTGCCGGTCATAAAGGGCCAGAGCCTCGTCGGGAGTGACATCCTCAGCCGTAGCGGCTCCCTTTTCGGTCTGGATCAGGGCCACGATGCTGTAGTTCACGATTCCCATAAACTCGGGCACTATCCCCTCATCGACCAGGGCACAGCCCTTGGTCTGGAGCGAGCGGATGCGGGCAGCCTTGATATAGAGCTGGTCGGTCATGGTCTGTGGGCGCATTACGCGCCAGGCTGCGCCGTAGTCGTGCAGCTTGCCTGCAAACAGGTTGCGGCACTGCTGCAACACCTGTTCGAACTGGGCCTTTGTGTCGTGCGGTGTCATTGTCATGTATGGTTTGTAGGTCAGGCCGCGCCGGCCTGCCTCAGTCCGGGAGCCCATGCGTCCGTGCGCATGGGACACATTGCTTTGGGCTGCAAATCTACATAAAATCTGCGAGCTTGCGGCCCTTGGACCGAAAAAGCAGTGTCGGGGAAGGGGATTTTACACAAGATTGGCTGCGCGCCGGCGCAGCATGGCTCAACCTGGCACTGCATCCATGGGCAAAATGCCCTCATGATGCGAAAGGCTACCTTTGCAACTGTGAGGGGCGGGCTATGGATTAGTCCAGGCTGGATGCCGGGATTACAGTATACACCAAAAAATTGATTGGATTCGCCCTATATATACGCGTATTTTATCCTTGAAAAAATCGTTCAACCCTTCAGCCGACGCTTCATTCTTATTGATTCTCATCAGAATACAGGCTGAAGGGTTTGCGTTTCAACCCCTTCAGGAAGTTTCAGCCGTGCAGACAGCCTTCAGCATCCACGTTCTTTCCGACCCTCTCGATTCACGACCTACAAGTCCAGGCTTCGGCGTAACAACCCGTCGGGTTGTCACGCTTAGCCCGGCCTCCGTTTAGACACTGTTCTTGTCTGGGTACATCCTTGTGAAGAGACCATGTCTTCAAGCGTTCAAGGCACTGGGAGAGCAGGCATCCTGCCTGCTTTTGTCGTTTGAGCAGGCAGGATGCCTGCCCTCCCAGTGCACCGTCGCCTGTAATCGGATGAATATTTACGACCATTCGCGGTCATTTACGTTCCCCCAAAAAGCTGAAGGGTTGGCTGAAATGGCTGAAGGGTTTGAAACGCAAACCCTTCAGCCAATTTTCTTCTGAGTATCAACAAGAATGAAGCATCGGCTGAAGGGTTGAACGATTTTTTCGGCTTTAAAAATGCGTATATAAAGGGGCTCGTAATTCCACCTCAGAACTCACTCGTAGCCTCAATCTGACAGTCCGCTTTAATCCGTTTGAGTTCCGATGATGATATGTATGATTGCCCTGCCGCCTTCAAGCTTTCAAGGCACTTATGCTAAAAATCCTCTTTAAATTCAACAAACATCCCCCACAATGTAACATATACAGCGCAAAGGACGCTGATCATCCACTACATTTTCTTATCTTTGCCCCGTAATCGGCTTACGCCATTCCTGCAACTCTGACCGCTCCACATACATAGACGATAACACATAAAAACTCCCCTCGTAGTTACAAAGGCTTTGGTCGGCCGCAGGTGCTACTTGGGAGTTTTTGGCTATATGAAGCGGACAATTCATATTTCAGATTACCAATTATGAACGATAAGAATGAAGTGTTTTGCTGTTCTGACGTGAAGGATGCCAAAATTCTTTTGGGGGCATATCGTAGCGAGAAAGACCAACTTTCCTGAATAGTTGGTCTGAAAACGCATCGTATGAAAGTAGTAACCCTTTAATTGGATATATTTTATAATGACAACAAACAAAACATTGTGGCAGCTGGTACGCCTGTGCTTGTGCGCATGGGTAGCATGCACGCCGATTGCGTGTAGCGACATGGAAGATGAGACACCGCCGCCGGGATCGGAGGTGGAAGCAACGTCCGACATCAGTTTCTCTATCGTAGATGCCGACGGCAAGGAGATAGGCGGCAGTGCGGCTCCTGCCGTGGTGGCAAAGGGCGACACGCTCCAGCTGAGCATCAGCCAGAAGAGCAGCTACACCGACACCGACGGCACTGTGACCACCGTAGAGCCGAAAGCCACGATAGCCGTCTTTGCCAGGCAGGACACCATCTGCGTGAAGGACCTCAAGACGCTCGTCAACCTGGGCAAGGCTACAGACATCCAGACCTCGCAGAGCGGCACATCGCCACGCCTGTGCAGGACCGTACAGAAGTTCGATGTGGGCGGACAGGAGATTACCTTCGACTTGGGCTACGAGATATATTCCCTGACCACCCAGGCGGGGAACAATGTGGAGATGCCGTATGTCAAGCTCAATCCCGCCCAATACGGCGAGGCGAGCACGGCTGCCACCAGGGCTGCGGCAACGGCTGCGGTCTCTGCCATCACGCTGAAGCCTGTTGCCGACAGGACGCGTGGCATCGTGGTCACCGATTCCACAATGTATGAGGTGACGGTGAAGTTCCATCTCCAGGCAGAGAGTGCCAACACCCCGACAGGTGAAGCGAAGACGGTGTCGTTTGAGGTGAACTATGTGGGCGTGGTGGAAGACTCGCGCGAACTGCCCGACCCTGAACTGTCGTTCAGCTACAACTTCCAGGTGCTTGGCGGCACCAGGGACACCTCCTCGCCCTTTACGCTGACTACGGGCGAAACCCTTTCGTTGGAATGGCACCAGTCGGCCGTCTACTCGTTCTTCTCGCTGGCCGCGGGCGGCATGCAGGTGATCAGTACCGACCCTAAGGCCACACTGAAACTCTCTGCCCTGGCCGATACCGTCAGGGTGGGCAGTGTGGAGGAACTGACCCGGCAAACGGCATCCGACCCCATGGTGACGACTTCGGGAGAGAATCCCACGCAGACTTGTGGCAAGCGGACGTTTGACATCGGCGGGCAGCAGATTACTGCCGAATGGACTCATGAAGCCTATAAGGGCCTCCTGCCGGAGGGCGGAGAGATAGCCTTGCCGCATTTGATGCTCGGCGAGGTGAAACTCGTTGATGTCAGCGTGACGGAACTTCCTGACGAAGAAATCCCCAACGGATGGATGAAACTCTACGAAGTCACGGCCAGATTCAGCCAAGAGCTCTCCAGTGCCGACGCTCCCGAGCCAACCCAACAGACGCTTGAGTATGTGGTGAAATATATCGGTGCGGTGGAAATCACCTTGGTTGACATCTCCTATCGGAAGGACTATGTTTGGGAAGAAGCGCATGATAATATTGAACCCTGCACCCGCTATATCCTTTATCGGGATAGGAAGTATTCTAACGGAGAAACCCTGACCGATACGTTTATCAGCGGGCTGTGTGGTGTTGAGTGGTATCTTTTTGCCTATAAAATAGGCGGAGAAGATTATAGGGTAGGATCAACGTTTGAACATTGGTGCGATGATGGGGAGAAAGTGTTTCTTGCTTTTACGGTAGATTATCATAATCGTTGTCATCGTGAAATTGGGTATTATGGTGTTAAGGATATCTACAAAACCGGAGTGGATGATATAAGCCTTATCACAACCAAATTATATAGAGATGATATGCCAGAAGGAAAGCCCGGGGAACACAGGGCAGACTATTGGTTGATGGGAACCAACGAACACTACAACCCTGAAAACCCAACCCCCGGGTGGTATTTTCACGGCTTGTCACGCATAGTCAGTTATTACCCACTATATCCGGATAGTTATTGTGGTTCATGGCCTATACGTAAGTATAGCAGTATGCTTTGTTTTTACGATCGCTTCCTCTATATAGATGGTCAGATATTTGACTTCCATGAGTTTGCTCCGACATACGAATACGATATTCATGAGGAGAGAGCGACAACCCAGGAGGGCTACCCGGCCAGGGTGTTCAACTACAACAGTAAAATGAAATATTGTGGCAGGGAATACAATGTCACGCTGATTGACACCATCTATCAGCGTCCGCAGGGGAAATAAAGGAAACTCGCAGGACGGGGTGTTGCCCCAGTCCTGCGAGCTTCTCCTGTTTAGGGGGAACGAGGGGGCTGCGCTTTCGCAGAAGTCCGCCCTCGTAGACCCAGAGCAGTGTTCTATGAGCGGGCAGGAAGGTGGAGCAGTGCAACCCTGCATCCCACAGAGAAGATATACTGCATCCCACTGAGAAGATATACTGCATCCCACAAAGAAGATATACTGCATCCCACAGAGAAGATATACTTCGTGAGAGAAACAAGACATGCTGTCCTGGGAAGTCGGTCGGATGGTCCCCGGAGATGAAACCGTCCGACCACCGCCTATAACCGAAACGCGAAGTGCCGGCCGTGGCTTCGACCGCTCCCCCCATCCTACCTTTCTCCACTTTTTCAAAAAAAAGACTGCTTCGGGCAGCCCCCATGCCAAACTTCTTCGTACTTTTGGGCGGCCAATCTATGATTTCGCATCACAATCCATGGAATACAAAAAGACGGACATACACTTTATACAGTGCTCGCCTGAAGAACTCGACGAGTCCGACCGCAAGCTGGTGGAACTGGCACGACAGGCAACCTACACGGCTTATGCCCCCTATTCGCACTTCTGCGTCGGTGCGGCCCTGCTGCTGGACAACGGTTGCCACGTGTGTGGCAGCAATCAGGAGAATGCGGCCTTCGGTGCAGGTACCTGCGCCGAACGCACGGCCCTGTTTTATGCCCATGCCCAACATCCCGACGCGGCTGTCAAGGCCATAGCCATCGCAGCACGCGGAACTGACGGGGAATTTACGCAGCAGCCCATTGCGCCTTGCGGCGTATGCAGGCAGGCCCTGCTCGAAGCCCAGAAACGCGGCCAGTCGCCCATCAGGCTGTTGCTGGCCGGCCGCACAACCATCGTCATGATGTCGGGCGTGGAGTGCGTGTTGCCCTTTGCCTTCGAGGAAATCGTGTGACGAAGACGAGCCGAAAAGCGGCGGCTGGCCCTCTCCGGCCTGACCCCAGACATGCACAAGGCCACCCCCCCAAAGCCAAAATAACCTACGCCAACCCAGGCGACACACACGGCAGCATGGCCCGCCCTGACCTCACGCCGTGACCGCCCATCACATAAGAACGTAACACCCTCACCGTTATGAACTCCAACCGCAGCTTTGTAACCATTGCCAACCTGTCGAGAGAAAAAATCATGCATCTCATCGGCATGGCACAGGATTTCGAAAGGTTCCCCAACCGCAAGATTCTCGACAACCGCGTGGTGGCCACGCTCTTCTTCGAACCGTCAACACGCACCCGACTCTCCTTCGAAACGGCGGCCAACCGCCTCGGGGCCCGCGTCATCGGATTTACCGACCCCAAGGTGACCAGCTCGACCAAAGGCGAAACGCTGAAAGACACCATCATGATGGTGAGCAACTATGCCGACGTGATTGTCATGCGCCACTATCTGGAAGGAGCGGCCCGCTATGCCAGCGAGGTGTCGCCTGTGCCGGTGGTGAACGCCGGAGACGGTGCCAACCAGCACCCTTCGCAGACGATGCTCGACCTCTACAGCATATACAAGACGCAAGGCAGGCTCGACGACCTGGACATCTACCTGGTTGGCGACCTGAAATATGGCCGCACCGTACACTCGCTGCTGATGGCCATGCGCCACTTCAACCCTACCTTCCACTTCATTGCCCCCAACGAGCTGGCCATGCCCGAGGAGTACAAAGCCTACTGCCGCGAACAGCACATCCGCTATGTGGAACACGAGGACTTCAACGCCGACGTCATCGCCGGCGCCGACATACTGTATATGACCCGCGTACAGCGCGAACGCTTCACCGACCTCATGGAATATGAACGCGTGAAGGACGTGTACATCCTGCGGGCCTCGATGCTGAAACAGGCACGGCCCAACATGAAGATCCTGCACCCGCTGCCCCGCGTGAACGAGATAGCCTACGATGTGGACAACGACCCGCACGCCTACTACTTCGAGCAGGCACGCAACGGACTGTTTGCCCGCCAGGCCATCATCTGCGACGTGCTCGGCATCACTCCCGAGGATATGGCCATCCATCAGGTTTGCTGACCAGCCATTCCCCCCTACCCTCTCCCGCATTTGTCACCCCAAAAACTCTGTATGTCATGAAACGCCAAGAGCTGATGGTGGCCGCCATTGAGAACGGCACCGTGATTGACCATATACCCTCTAACAAACTCTTCCAGGTTGTCAGGCTGTTGCACCTTGAACAGCTGAAGTCGGCTGTCATGGTGGGCTACAACCTGCCCAGCTCTAAAATGGGACTGAAAAGCATCATCAAGGTGAACGGCAAGTTCTTCAGCGATGCCGAACTGAACACGCTGAGCGTAGTGGCCCCCAACGTGACGCTTTGCATCATCAAGGACTACGAAGTGGTCGAAAAGAAGTGCGTCACGCTGCCGCAGGTCATCACCGGCATTGTGAAGTGTGCCAACCCGAAGTGTATCACCAACAACGAGCCTATGCCCACACGCTTCCATGTGAGCGATGCCGAAGCCGGAACCATCCGCTGCGACTATTGCGAAAAGGAGCAACAGCTCGAAAACGTGAAGATTGTGTAACCCCTCCCGTGATTTCTCACGCTATTTCCATCATATCATCATGAAACAAGACACCGAAATTTTTGACCTTATCGAACAGGAGCACCAGCGCCAGCTGCGCGGCATAGAGCTCATTGCCTCAGAGAACTTTGTAAGCGATCAGGTGATGCGTGCCATGGGCTCATGGCTCACCAACAAATATGCCGAAGGCTATCCCGGCAAACGCTATTACGGCGGCTGCGGCGTGGTTGACCAAACCGAAACCATCGCCATCGAGCGAGCCAAGCAGCTCTTCGGTGCCGAATATGCCAACGTGCAGCCCCACTCGGGCGCACAGGCCAATGCGGCCGTATTTCTGGCCGTGCTGCAAGCCGGCGACACCTTTATGGGACTGAATCTCGACCACGGCGGCCACCTCTCACACGGTTCGAAGGTGAACACCTCGGGCATCCTGTACAAGCCTGTGGGCTACAACCTGAATCCCGAGACAGGACGCGTGGACTATGACGAAATGGAACAGCTGGCACTGGAGCACAAGCCCAAGCTGATCATTGGCGGCGGCTCGGCCTACAGCCGTGAATGGGACTATGCCCGCATGCGCAGCATTGCCGACAAGGTGGGAGCCATCTTCATGGTCGACATGGCACACCCTGCCGGACTGATTGCCGCAGGACTGCTCGACAACCCTGTCAAATATGCCCACATCGTGACCACTACCACCCACAAGACCCTGCGCGGACCGCGCGGCGGCCTGATTCTGATGGGCAAGGACTTTGAGAATCCCTGGGGACTCAAAACGCCTAAGGGCGTGGTCAAGACCATGAGCCAGCTGCTCAACAGTGCCGTGTTCCCCGGCATTCAGGGCGGACCGCTCGAACACGTCATTGCCGCCAAGGCCGTGGCCTTCGGCGAAGCACTGCAACCCGAGTTCAAGGCATACGCCCTGCAGGTGAAGAAGAACGCTGCCTGTCTGGCCGATGAGCTGATCAAGCGCGGCTTCGGCATCGTAAGCGGAGGCACCGACAACCACTCCATGCTGGTTGACCTGCGCAGCAAATATCCCGACCTGACGGGCAAGGTGGCCGAGAACGCACTGGTGGCAGCCGACATCACGGTCAACAAGAACATGGTGCCCTTCGACACCCGTTCGGCCTTCCAGACCTCAGGCATCCGCCTCGGCACGCCGGCCATCACCACGCGCGGTGCGAAGGAGGACCTCATGGTGCTCATTGCCGAACTGATCGAAGAGGTGCTGAATGCACCCGAAGACGAAAAGGTCATCGCCTCGGTACGTGCACGCGTGAACGAAACCATGCAGCAGTACCCGCTGTACGCCTGGTAAGAATCTGCAATCAAATAGATACGAAAATCCCAACAAAACAGAGATAATATCATTGACGAAGATTCGCGGACAATTCGCGGTCATTTACGTTCAAAAAAGAAGAACGCGAATTACCACGAATTATCCGCGAATCTTGTGATTTATCCACGTGTTTTCGTGCAAGTAGGTGTAAAAGTCAAGCTTGGACAATCTTTGTTTCTGTGGGACACGCTTGTTAACCTCACGCCCCCAATAAACAACTCACGTTTCGCAAGTTGAATCAGAGAACAAGCACATGCGTTCAAGGCACACCCCGAGGGGGAAACATGCGTTCAACGCACGTCCCGAGGTGGGAACATGCGTCCAAGACACGCCCCGCTTCCTATGGTTTCATGCAAGCTGTTTTTGTTAATGATTCTTTATGCT
>CAMBOH010000072.1 GCA_945869305.1 uncultured bacterium | reverse complement strand
AAGCTTGCTTGAGCTATGCCGAGCGCAGCCAATCTTATGCAAAAGCGTCTCTATAAACGCTTGCACGCTAATGCTTTTGCCCTTTCAGGGCGCACTTCATCGCTTCATCATACCCAGGGCGATGCCCTGGGCTATGTGCTCGTTGCCCCTTCGGGGCGTGCCTTGAACGCATGTTTTACCTTCGGGGCGTGCCTTGGACGCAGGTGCTTATTCTCTGATTCAACTTGCGAAACATGAGTCTCTTTATAATTCCGAAGCTGAAATATGCAAGGGGTGTTCTATAAACAAGGCTTTATAGAACACCCCTTTAACCTATAATCTCGGCGAAGAGGTTTGCTTATTTGGCATAGCTGACCGAACGGGTCTCACGGATCACGGTAATCTTTACCTGACCGGGATAGGTCATCTCGTCCTGAATGCGGCGGGCGATGTCAGCGCTGAGCGTTTCGATCTGCTTGTCATCAATCTTGTCGGCTCCGACAATGACACGCAGCTCACGGCCGGCCTGAATGGCGTAGGTCTTGGTAACGCCCTCATAGCTCGAAGCGATTTGTTCAAGGTCGTTGAGTCGCTTGATGTATGCCTCGACAATCTCGCGGCGTGCACCGGGACGGGCACCGCTGATGGCGTCACATACCTGTACAATGGGGGCCAGCAGGGAGGTCATCTCCAATTCATCGTGGTGAGCTCCGATGGCATTGCAGATTTCGGGCTTCTCCTTGTACTTCTCGGCCAGCTTGGCACCGTAGAGTGCGTGCGGCAGCTCGCTTTCCTCATCAGGCACCTTGCCGATGTCGTGCAACAGGCCGGCACGCTTGGCTTTCTTCGGGTTCAGGCCCAGCTCTGCGGCCATGACCGAACACAGGTTTGCTGTTTCGCGGGCATGCTGCAGGAGGTTCTGGCCGTAGGACGAGCGATACTTCATCTTGCCGACTATACGCACCAGTTCAGGATGCAGTCCGTGAATGCCCAAGTCGATTGCCGTGCGCTTGCCGGTTTCGATGACTTCTTCTTCGACCTGCTTCTTGACCTTGGCCACTACTTCCTCAATGCGGGCGGGATGGATGCGCCCGTCGGCAATGAGCTGGTGGAGTGCCAGACGGCATATTTCGCGGCGGACAGGGTCGAAGGCACTGATAACAATGGCTTCGGGCGTGTCGTCGACAACGATTTCAACGCCTGTAGCGGCTTCGAGTGCCCGGATGTTGCGGCCTTCTCGTCCGATGATGCGGCCCTTCACCTCGTCGTTCTCAATGTGGAACACAGTCACACTGTTTTCGATGGCGGTTTCGGTGGCCACACGCTGTATGGTCTGTATGACGATGCGCTTGGCTTCTCTGTTGGCAGTGAGCTTGGCATCGTCCATGATGTCGTTGATGTAGCTCTGGGCATTGCTGCGGGCCTCGTCCTTGAGCGAGTCGATGAGCCGTTTCTTGGCCTCTTCGGCCGAGAGTCCGCTCAGTTCCTCCAGCTTCTCGCGTTCCTTGAGCTGCAGCTTTTCCAGTTCCTCCTCCTTGCGGACAAGGTTCTGCTGCTGGTTGTTCAGGCGGTTCTGGGTGTTGTCGAGGTCCTGTTTGCGGCGGCCGAGTTCTTCCTGACGTTGGTTGAGGCCTATTTCGCGCTGTTTCAGTTTGTTTTCGACCTGGAGGATGCGCTGGTTGCGCTGCTGCACCTCCTTTTCGAGTTCAGCCTTCTTGTTCAGGAACTTCTCCTTCACTTCAAGGAGCTTCTTCTCTTTGATGACCTCAGCCTCTTTGTTGGCGTTGTCAATCATGCGCAGGTATTTCTTCTTCAGCACATAGCGGAAGAAGGTATACCCACCACCTGCTCCGACGAGCAAGCTGACGACTATCAGTATTGTTTCGAGCATTGTTTTTTGGTATGGATTTAATTGAAATCAAGTGAATTGTCATTGTCATTCACCCGATCAGACAAGTTTCCCCACACGTGTGCCGCCCTGCCTGACAGGCATGTGTCAGCAGCAAGCCCTGGGGCTGTGAGGAGGAAGGAGAAGCAAGGAAATGAAGTCCGAACCTCAAAGGCTGTTCGGCTTTTCGCGCAGCAGTTCGTCAAGTTCGGCCGTCAGGCGCTGCACGGTGTCAGCATAGAGCGTGTCGTCCTTTTGGGCCTGCAACTGCAGCACCTGCACGGCAAAGTCGAGCAAAGCCACCGAGGTGTAACGCTCATAGCCCAAATTCGGATACGACTGCTCATAGCGGCCCAGCTTCTCGTTGATCATGCGCGAAGCCTTGCGGTATATTTCCTCCTGCTCGCGCTTCACGGTGATGGGATAGATTTGCTTTCCCACCATCAGCTGAATGACCAGTTTGTCGTTGCCAGATTCCATGCTTTGCTTGTTTGTCATGCAGTTCGGTTCGTATTCACGCGTCTGTCGCCGCCGGCAGCGTCCCGCCGCACGAGGCGGCCCTACACGCTACACGTCAAGCAGGGCAATGCACTTGTCTACCTCGCGAATCAGCTTGGCGATGCGCGCTTTCGATGCCTTGACATCTTCGCCGCTCACCTCAATCATGCGGGCTGTCTTGAGCAGTGCATAATTCCGTTTCTGCTGTTCTATCTCCTTGTTGGCCTCTTCCAGCTGCCCCCGGCAGGCTTTCAGCTCGCCCTGCAGGCGTACATTTTCGCGCAACAATTCGGCATGCGCCGACATCAGCTGACGCACGCGTGCTTCAAAGTTGCGCAAAGCGGTTTCCTGTTCACGGGTCATATAGGGAGAGGTAATGAACCATTCCGTCAGGCTCGCGGCATAGCGAAAAGGTCCCTTCATTGCTGCGTGGTGTGGGATTTTCCTTCCAATCCCTCCACGTCTTTTCATGAAAAAAGTGTCCTGCCTTGGAGGCTCACTCTTCAATCTTCCTTGTCGTCGGGTTTAGGCTCCTTCTTGGCCAGCATGACCACATTATATACATAGGCGGTCATCCATTCGGCCGAATAGCCCAATTGTTGCTGGTACTGACGCACGGCGAGACACGACTTGCGCACACCGTCATCCTTCCAGTCGTTTTTGGTAAGCACCTGGTTCACCGACTTGGCCGTCAGTTCGCGCAGGGCCTTCTTGAAGAATCCGGGAAGCCGGAACTTCCATTTCATCAAATTGCCCATCAGCATCATCAGCTCCTGCGAGAAGCCTTGGAACATGAAGAGGTAGTTGCGCACCTCGTTCACATTGCGACAACGCTTTTTGATGCTCAGGTCTATTTCCTTGAAGAAGCTTTCCTCAAGTCCATAGATTTCCATCAGCATCTTCCGGCACTTGTTTTTCTCGCCCAAGCCCAGCTTGTTGTTCACCGTTGCCACGTGCAGCGTCTGCTTGAACACACGCAGGTCGGGCAGGGCGGCCAAGTTGCTGATGCCCAGATTGGCAGCCATGACAGCCTGGTAGTACACGCGAATCAGCATCATGAAATCTTCCATGCCGCCCACGCGCCAACCGGCCTCATTGGCCTGTTTCTTATGCTTGAATATATTAGAGAACAATCCCATGCTTTAAAAATTTGCAAGCAAAGATACCACTTGGCCACATACGAGCCAAAAAAAAGTCTTGTTTTTTACGCAAATAGCCCTTAGCCTCACTTCTGACAGGCTGCGCTCGGCCAAGCAAACGAAAATCCTGCGGAGTTTTCTTTTGCTTTGCGCTCACTTGCACTATCTGTCATATAACAAACAGCTCAAAGCGATATTTCATCGGATTATACGAAACAAAACGCGGCAATGAGCTTCTCGGCCGAAGGAGTAGTACTTCAATGCCAGTAGAAGTAGTACTGAAACTGCAGTATCAGATATCTTCTACCGAAAAGGAGACTGGCTGCTGTTCCGATGGGGTCTCTTTTTGCGTTGCTCATACTAGCATTATCCATCATATAACAAGATAAAACGAACGGATGTTTCACCCAATGATTCAAGCCGAAAAGTAGCGCTAACGGCTGGGAGGGCGGGCAAAGGCCCGCCAGAATATGAATAAGCGGGCCTTTGCCCGCTCTCCCAGTGCACCGTCGCTTCTTATCTTGAAGACAGGCGGCTCGGCAAAACTTGGGGCAAGTTTGGCTCTGCGCTCGCTTGCACTATCTTTCCCCTAAAGCAAAATGACTTCTTTATTCTGCCAGTGTAGAAGCTCGCGAATTTTGTCTACATTTGCCCCTGCAAGCCTGCTGCCGCCATTTTCCCGGCCGCAGCATTTCCCCATAAAACGATTTGCATCATGCTCATTCTCCCTCCCTGCAAAATCAACATCGGACTCAATGTGGTGGCTCGCCGTGACGACGGTTACCACGACCTTGAGACCATCTTCTACCCCATCCCGCTGCGCGACAATCTGGAGTTTCGCGAACTGCCTGCCCATAGCGACGAACCTTACCGCCTCAGCCTGGGCGGTGCTCCGATAGCCGGCGATGCAGCCGACAATCTGGTGGTCAAGGTCTACCTCTCTCTCAAAAAAGAATTCGACCTGCCGCCACTCGACATCTTCCTGTACAAGCACATTCCCATGGGTGCCGGACTGGGCGGCGGAAGCAGCGATGCCGCAGCCATGATGACTGCCCTGAACGAAGCATACGGACTGGAACTCACTAACGCTGAGATGGAACGGCGCATGGCTGCCTTCGGTGCCGACTGTGCCTTCTTTGTGCAAGGCCGGCCCGCTTATGCCACCGGCATCGGCGACGTGCTCCACCCCACCCCGCTTTCACTGAAGGGGAAGTATGTGCTGTTAGTCAAGCCCGACGTGTTCGTATCTACCCGCGAGGCATATGCCCATGTAGTGCCCAAACCCGCCGACACCCCGCTGGCCGAAGCTGTCCTGGCTCCCATCGAGACCTGGCGCCACACGGTGGTCAACGACTTTGAAGCCTCGGTGTTCCCGGCTCATCCCGAACTGGCAGCCATCAAGCAGACGCTCTATGACATGGGCGCACTCTACGCCGCCATGAGTGGCAGTGGCAGCACAGTGTACGGGCTCTTCGACCGGCCTACGCCTGAAGCCGCCGCCGTGTTCAGCCAAGCCTTCGTCTTCAACCAAAAACTGCTGTTATGATTTACTGCTTTTCGGGCACGGGCAACTCGCTCCATGCCGCCCGCACACTGGCCTCCTTGCTGCACGAAAGGGTGACTCGCATCACGGACAAGACCGAACCCGACCTTGCGTGGCAAGATGCCGGCGAAGCGCTCGGCCTGGTGTTTCCCGTCTATGGCTGGGGCATGCCCCGGGTGGTGGAGCACTTCGTAGCCCGGCTCCCGGAAGCCCGGCCCGACACACCACGCTATGTCTATGCCGTGCTGACCTGCGGCGACGACGTGGGCCGTACCGACCGCCTGCTGCGCAAGGCATTGTGGCAGCGCGGCTGGCAGCTGCATGCCGTGTTCTCGGTACAGATGCGCAACACCTACGTATGCCTGCCGGGTTTCGACATCGACACACCGCAAACGGTGGAGCACAAGGACAGCCTAGCCGGACTGCGCCTGCAGCAGATTGCCCGCTGCGTAGAGGCCAGGGGCAGCTCAACGCCCCGCGACGTGGTGCCCGGCAGCTTTGCCTGGGTCAAGAGCTACGTGCTGCGTCCGCTGTTCAACCGCTGGCTTACCTCCGACCGACATTTTCACTGCCACACGCTGCGCTGCACCGGCTGCGGACGCTGCATGCGCACCTGTCCGCTACACAACATTTCGCTCGACCCGCAAGCGCACACGCCCCGCTGGCAAGGCCACTGCACCCACTGTCTGGGCTGTTACCACAGCTGTCCGCAACACGCCATCGACTACGGTTTTTTCAGCCGCCACAAAGGGCAAGTCAAGATTATTGGCTAACTTCGCCCCGTTTTTCACCATGGGCTGGACGGAAAGGCTCAACGGGCCACTCCCTCCGCCCCATTATTACTCCTTATTATATATATATAAGCCACATGAACAACGAATGGTTTGAATGCAAGGTCAAATATGAAAAGACCATGGAGAACGGTCTGCAGAAGAAGGTCAACGAGCCCTATCTGGTGGATGCGCTGAACTTCACCGAAGCCGAACGCCGCATCATCGAAGAGATTACCCCCTTCATGACAGGTGCCTTCGAGGTGAGCGACATCAAGCGTGCCCGCTATGCTGAAATATTCGAAGCACCGGGCGACGACAGCCGCGACCGCTTCTTCCGGGCCAAGCTGGTGTTCATCACGCTCGATGAAAAGAGCGGCAAGGAACGCAAGACGTCGCAAAACATCCTGATTCAGGCTTCTGACCTGCGCGATGCCGTGAAGCGGCTGGACGAAGGCATGAAGGGTTCCATGATGGACTACACCATCGCCTCCATAGCCGAAACTGCCATCATGGACATCTACCACTACGTGCAGGCCACCCGCGAAGAAGCAAATTTCGAGGGATAAGAGGCGACCTTTTAAAGTTGATTCAAGTTTCGCAAGTGTTCACTTGTAGCTGACAAGCGTTTAAGAAGCGGGCTGAAGGCCCAGCAAGCGCATAGCCCGGGGCAGCGCCCTGGGTTGGTCAACCGCCGCAAAGTGCGCCCTGCAAGGGCAAAAGCATTGACACAAAGGGCAAAAGCATGGATGTAAAACCCATGTATTCTAACGCTTTTGCCCCTTCAGGGCGCACTTCATCGCTTCATCATACCCAGGGCGTTGCCCTGGGCTATGTGCTCGTTGCCCCTTCGGGGCGTGCGTTGAACGCTTGCATATGCGCCCTGATTGAACTTGCGAAACATGAAAAGTTGACAGTCTATAGTTTAAAGTTTAGAGTCGATAGTTTAGAGCCTATAGAGAGCGGACGAGAACCGACCGTTCCGACAGTAACCTTATAAACTTTCAACTTTCAACTCTTAGCCCTAAACTATAAACTTTCAACTCTCAGCCCTAAACTATAAACTTTCAACTTTCAACTCTTAGCCCTAAACTATAAACTTTCAACTCTTAGCTCTTAGCTTTCAACTCAAAAAACGGAACTGCCTCATGGTACACCTACAGGAAGTCAAAGCCACCATCGATTCGGGGGTAGAACTGGTGGCCGTTTCAAAGTTCCACCCCGTGGAAGTGTTGCGCGAAGCCTACGAAGAAGGGCAGCGCATTTTCGGCGAAAGCCGCGTACAGGAGCTGCAAGCCAAACAGGCGGCCCTGCCTCCCGACATCCAGTGGCACTTCATCGGCCACTTGCAGCCCAACAAAGTGAAATACATCGCTCCCTACATTTCGCTGATACATGCCGTAGACAGCTTCAAGCTGCTGGCCGAAATCGAGAAGCAGGCGGCAAAGGTGCATCGCACCATCCCGTGTCTGCTGCAACTGCATATAGCCCAGGAAGAAACGAAGTTTGGCTTCACACCGGCTGAATGCACCGCCATGCTGCAAGCCGGCGAGTGGCGCGAGCTGAAGCACGTGCAGCTGGCAGGACTGATGTGCATGGCCTCGAACACCGACAACGAGCAGCAGGTGGAGGCCGAATTTGCACAGGCACACGCCTACTTCAACGAAATCAAGTCGCGCTTCTTCGCCGACGACCCCGCCTTCTGCCAACGCTCCTGGGGCATGAGCCACGACTACCGGTTAGCCATGAAGCACGGTGCCACCTTGGTGCGCATCGGCTCCGCCATATTCGGCGAAAGGGAGTATTGAACCCCAGCACCCGCCTGTCACACAACCGGAGCCTGCCATTTGGGCTGCACATAAGGGCGCTTGGGAAGAAAAGCTTGGAAGGAGAAAAACGACAAAATAGCGAAGGGGCTTGCCCAAGGCCCTCCTGCCAGAGAAAAACACTGCCCGGCAACGTCTGTAGAGGACGTTGCCGGGCAGTTGTCGTATGCGGACCTTCAGGACGCGTGGGTCAGAAGCGGGCAGTGACTTGCACGTCGAAGGTGTTGTAGCGCGAATCGGTGGGATTGGCGGCACGGCGGGCCGTGCGGTCGTCGGTGAAGGTGTAGTTGAGCTGGAAGATGAGGTTCTTCGTGAGGTAGTAGTTGCCCGAAAGGCCGTAGTTGGTCACGAGCGAACTCCACTGCTTGGTGTCGCGGTAGCAGTCGTAGCGGGCATAGACCTTGACCTTGGGAGCTACAGGCACACCGACCGTGGCATACCAGGCATCGGAACGGTCGGCACGCGTGGCATCGGTGGTCACTCCGCCCACGGAACTCATGTATTCGCCGCGCACGGTCCACTTGTCTTCATACTTCAGGCCCACACCCCAGCGCACGCGCTTGGCGGAGCGGAGCTGGGTGGCGGGGTTGGTGTAGCTCTCGTTGGTGTACTTGCCGTTCCAGCCGAAGCCGCCGATGGCGAGGTTCTTCACGGGAGAGAACCAGAGTCCGCCGATAAGGTCCTTGTGGTGGTCCTTGTCGGTGTGGTTGATGCCCTGTCCGTTGAAGAAGCCTATCTGGTAATGCAGCCACTTGTGGCCGTCGGCTGCGGGGAAGAGGTCGCCCTGTACCTGCACGCCGACATCGCGGCCCGAGCTCTTGTGTTCGCCGATGCGGTCACCGATGGAGGCGAGCTTCATGGTGGCCTGCGAGTAACTGCCGAGACCTACGTTGAGGGGGCTGTAGGGGTTCTCGAAGCCGAAGCTGCGCTTGAACTGGCCGAGCTTCACGCGGAAGCAGTCGAACTTCTGCCACTCCACGAAGGCATCGACAATGCGCGGCCCCTTGTCCACGCCGGGCTGGCCGTTCACCTCCATCTGGAGTTTGTAGTAGAAGTCCTGATAGACCTTGCCGTCCATGTAGAGACGGACGAAGCGGGTGTCAAAGCCTCCGTTGGTGGCCTGGCCGCTACGGTCGCTGTAGCTGTATTTCTCCATGATGTAACCGCCGAACTTGAAGGTGGGCTGCATCTGCTGGATGGCGGGGTTTTCGCTGTTGATTTTAACGCTGATGCCCGGGGTCTCGTAGTCGGGGTCGGCATAGGCGGCCTGCGGGTGGGTCTCGTCGGTGTCGTGGGCAGCAGCGGTGAAGGGAGCTGCGGCCGCGAGGAGGGAAAGAAGTGTAGTCTTGCTGATCATGTAAAGAGGGTTTTCTGCTAAATGTATGAAGGGCAATGGGGAAAGCGCCTCGCATTTGCTGAGGAGAGCCGGAGCGGGCCGGCACTTTTCCCATTGCCCATATAATATAAAAGGTGTGGTTAGTTCTTGATGTTCGGTTCTTCCAAGCCGTAGCCGCGCTTCTTGTCCACGGCCTTCAGATAGAGGGCAATGAGCAGGGCGAGCACGCCGAAGCCGGCAAATACTACGAGAGGCACGGTGTAGTCGTAGGGAATGAAGTCTGCATTGGCAGCCTTGGCAGCCACCACGGCGGGGTTGTCTTCGTTGGTGGAAGTGAGGAGGCTACCGATGAGTTTGGGCACAAAGCACAGACCGATATTCTGCACCCAGAAGATGAGGCAGTAGGCGCTACCGAGCACTTTTTCATCGATAATCTTGGGCACGCTGGGCCAAAGGGCAGCAGGAACAAGGGCGAAGGAGATGCCGAGCAGCACGATGGTCGAATAGGCCAGCAATGCACTCTTCGTTTCGGGCAGGACAAAGGCAAAAATCAGGTGGCAGCAGATGAGGAGCATGGCACCGCCAATCAACATCGTTGCACCCTTACCCTTGCGGTCGAGGAAGTTGCCGAGGAAGGGAGTGATGACGGCCGCTCCAATCGGGAACCAACGGAAGATGTTGGACGCTGCCTCGGCAGAGATTCCGTCGAGGTTGCACTGCAACATATTGGCACCGTAGCGCTGGAAGGGGAAGATGGCGCTGTAGTAGAGCACGCAAAGGAGAGCTACAATCCAGAACACCTGGGAAGAAAGGATTTTGCCCAGGTCGCTGAACTTGAATTCTTCTTCGCTCTCGCCTTCGGCCTCAGCGCCGAGCTGGGCATCGAGTTTCTTGTCCATGAAGGTGAACACGGTGAACGTGATGAGACCGATGAGGAGCAGAACGGTGCAGAAGGCCACGGGGGCTACTACGGTGCCGAACTTCGTGGCGATAATGGGAGAGATGGAGAAGATGGCGAACACACCGACACGGGCGATGGCCATTTCGAGACCCATGGCAAGGGCCATTTCCTTGCCCTTGAACCACTTGGCAATGGCTTTAGACACCGTTGTACCGGCCATCTCGCAACCACAGCCAAAAATCATGAAGCCGAGAGCGGCCATCTTGGCGCTGGCGGGAAAGGTTTCCCACCAGGAGTTGAGCCACTCCGCCATTCCTGTGGTCTGAAACCATTCAGTGATACCTATGTACTTGATGACAGCACCGCCCAACATCATGGAGGCGGAAAGTACGCCCGTAAAGCGCACGCCCATCTTGTCGAGGATGACACCGGCAATGATGAGGAAACCGAATACGTTCAGAATGTACTCAGAGGCGGCGTAGGTACCGAACACATCG
The DNA here is from genome assembly GCA_945869305.1 of uncultured bacterium. GTDB lineage: Bacteria > Bacteroidota > Bacteroidia > Bacteroidales > Bacteroidaceae > Alloprevotella. The sequence goes on along the minus strand of CAMBOH010000072.1, from coordinate 408 downwards.
GGGTTCCAGCCGCGCTGGCTTTCAATGAGCGCCTGGATAGGCGACATCACATCGACAAACATGTAGCCGAAGAACATCATCAGGGCTACGAGCACGAGGGCTGTCCAGCGGGCCGCCGCACTGTCGTTGAGCTTACGTTGAATTGTTTCTTTCATAAAGCTGTTTTGATTATGTTTGATATGATTACTTCTTCACGTTTCGCAAGTTGAATCAGAGAATAAGCGCATGCTTTCAAGGCACGCCCCGAAGGGAAACATGCGTTCAAGGCACGCCCCGAAGGGGCAACGAGCACATAGCCCAGGGCATCGCCCTGGGTATGATGAAGCGATGAAGTGCGCCCTGAAGGGGCAAAGGCATTAGCGTGCAAGCGTTTATAGAGACGCTTTTGCCCTTGCAGGGCGCAATAGC
>CAMBOH010000071.1 GCA_945869305.1 uncultured bacterium | reverse complement strand
TCAACCCACCCAGGGCGATGCCCTGGGCTATGCGCTTGTTGCCCCTTCGGGGCGCACCTTGAACGCTTGCTTCCCTTTAGGGACCGTACTTTTTACTTGCAAAAATTGAATAAGGAGTGTGCTCCACCGTCATCGCACGCAGCTTTTTTGTTTGCCGCAGATATATATGCCACTCTGGATGGGGCGCGACAGGCGGCGTCCGGCAAGGTCGTAGAGTCGCTCCTCGGTGGGGCGCAGGCGGTGCAGACGGGTATTGAGCCTGCACACCAAGCCTGTGGAATACACCTCGTAAGGCAGAGCGAGGGCACTCTTCACACACTCCTGACAGAGCTGCCAGTTTAGCTCAGTGACGGGACAGAAAGGGTGCATGTCGGAATAGGCCGAACAGATGTCGGCCGAAGGCGGGGTGAGCAGCAGGGAAACGCCGTAGTAGGGGGCGACCAGGGCCTCATACCAGGTGAGGGCGAGCAGGTAGTGGCCCACGCCGTAGACGATGTGCGACCCGTCGCGGGTGAGTTCGAGGTCGTCGTCCATGCAGGCCCGTCCGTTCTGTATGGCGGTGCCTGAGGGAATGAGCAGGTCGAAGCGGCCGGGCTGCAGCAGGAGCTGTTCGGTAGCCGAGGCGATGTCGCTCCAGCCCTTCCGGCTGTAGGGCTTGATCCAGAAGCTCAGGGCGTGAGACCAGGTCATGTGCCAGGCCAACCGCACGTGGGGATTGGGACACTCCCGGCGCACTGCCTGCACGAGCGAGTCGACGTAGGGCGTGTAGGTGGCATAGTCGTCGGACTGGTTGGAGGACTGCTGCAACACGACAATGTCCCACGGCTCGCGCAGCAACTGGCGCAGGGTCCAGCCGTTGCCTTCCGGCACCTGCGTGCCGGCCATGGTATACTTTTCTTCTATCACCTTGTCGCTGGCGAGATGTTCGCTCCAGTACTGGAGGGAGGCACCGGCATGGACTACGCAGCAAAAGCCGTACTGGTCGCTGCCGAAGCCGGCTTGCTGCATCATGCGCTCCAGGTAGCGCGTGGCATCGAGGCTATAGCTGTTGCCGATACACAACACGCGCAGAACGGCATCGTCCTCCGCTGCATTTCCGGCCACAACGCGGCTTGCGGCCCTTAGTTGGCCGCCACACAACATGATGCCTGTCAGCAACAGGACCAGAAGGTGCTTCAACTGTGTAGACATATGCCTGTCACTTTGGTCAGAAGTTGAGCTGCCGACGGAAAACGGGCATTCCGCCTCGCTACGCTTCGAGTCATTCGGACTATACAACCCGTTACAGCCGCGAAGCTACGCTTTCCCACAATTATATGCAAGCCATGGCTTGTTTATTTTTTGAGTCATTGGCTGCATTGTCCCAAGATGCTTCCTTATCGGACACAAGAGTACTCCAGCGGCGGGAAGGCGGTGAGGTCATCCTGCCGCCGGCCTGTGCGCCACCTTCTCCACGCCCGGCTCCCGACCATGGTCTGGGTTTTTCTGAGCCTGCGATTGGTTCGTCTGGGGCTGGCTCAGGAAAATCTGAGCCTGGACCTGTTTGGGCTGCGCCGGGACCTGTCGCAAGGCGGAGTTTCCGGATTGTCGCGGAATGGCGGGTTTCGGGATTATCCGCCTTGTGCCGGAGTTCCGGAGGTGCTCCCGGCCTCCCCGACAATCACAGGCCGAGGCTCTGCAGCAGGGCGTTCATCCGCCGCACCACCTCGGGATGCCGGTCGGCCAAGTTGTGCTGCTGCGTCACGTCGCGCTTAGCGTCGTACAGCTGCGGACCATCGCCACAACCGGTCTCTATGCCTGTGCCCCAGGGCACTATGGCGGGTCCGGGCACGGGGGCGATGTAAGTCCAGTCCGCCGTGCGGAGTATGTGGGAGTGGCCATAGCCTGTCTTGAAGGCAAACGGACGGGAAGAACGGCTCCGCCCCAGCCATGTGCGCAGACAAGGACGGCTGTCGGGAGCAGCACCGGCGGGCAGCTCCACTCCGACCAGTTCGGCCATGGTGGCCGACAAATCGACCTGTGATACCAGCGCATCGCTCACACGACCAGCCTTCACCGATTTTGTGCCACACACGATGAAAGGCACCACGCTGCCGGCTTCATAGGAACTGTATTTGCCGCCACGGAAGGGCCCGCCGGGCCGATGGCTGCCGGCCAGCTCCTCGGCATGGTCTTCGTAGCCGTCGTCCAGCACAGGACCGTTGTCGCTGGTCAGGATAATGAGCGTGTTGTCGGCCAATCCCTCGCTGCGCAGGGCTTCAGTGAGCCTGCGGACCGTATCGTCGAACTGCAGGATGGCCTCTCCGCGCAGGCCCATCGGACTCTTGCCCCGAAAACGCTCGTGCGGCATACGTGGCACGTGGATATCGTTTGTACAGAAATAGAGGAAGAAGGGGCTGCCGGCGTTCTCATGGATAAAGCGCACGGCATGGGCCGTGATGGAGTCGGCAATGTCCTCATCGCGCCACAGGGCCTTGCCCCCACCCCGCATGTAGCCGATGCGCCCTATGCCGTTCACGATGCTCATGTCGTGTCCGTGGCTGGCACGCTGCTTGGTCAGCAGCTCGGGATTGTCGCGCCCGGTAGGCTCTCCGGGAAAGTTCCCGCGGTAGCTCACGCTGATGGGCGCAGCCGGGTCGCGATGGGCCACCTGGCCGTTCTCAATATAGACACAAGGCACGCGGTCGGCGGTGGCTGCCATGATGTAATGGTAGTCGAAGCCCAAGTCGGCGGGCGACTGGTCGAGACGACCGTTCCAGTCCTGTTCGCCGCTGCGGCTGCCCAGGCCCAGGTGCCACTTGCCGAAGGCTGCCGTGCGGTAGCCGGCTGCCTGGAACACGTCGGCCACGGTGTGGCGTTCGGGCGGTATGATCATACCGGCATTGCCTGCCGCTACGTCAGTACCCTTCCGGCGCAAAGGGTATTCGCCGGTCAGGATGCCATAGCGCGAAGGGGTGCTGGTGGCCGCACAGGCGTGGGCGTTGGTGAAGCGTACGCCCGCACGGGCCAGACTGTCGACGGCTGGCGTGCTGACCCGCTCGGCGCCGTAGCACGACAAGTCGCCATAGCCCAGGTCATCGGCCAGGATCAGGATTACATTGGGACGTTGCGGCTGGGCTGGCGAGGCGACTCCGCACGCTGCCCAGGCTGTCAGGATGAAGGTACTTCTTTTCATAATCGTGGCTGTTGGTTGTCGGCAAATGTAGCACTTTTCCCGAAACAGGAAAGCGTTCAGGCCACTTCTCCGCGCGGAGAAGTGGCCTGAACGCTTGTCGACGCTGAGGATTGGGCGGCTATTCGCGCCAGGGGTCGAGCACGGAGCTGGGCCGTCCCGTGGCGGTGAAGGCTCCCATGTTGTAGGCTCCCCAGCCCAGGGGCACGTACCACGAAGGCCGCCAGTTGCCATAGACTTCGGGCTCCCAGTAGAATACGCCGGCACACACTCCCTTGCCCAGACTGCGGGCACGCTGCATGAAGTCGGCGGCCACCTGGGCTGCCAACGTCTCGTTGGCTATCTTGGCACCAAATTCGGCCACCATGACGGGTACGCCGTAGCGCGCGTGGAGATTGCTGATTTGCGTAATGGCAGCCTGATTGAGTGCTGACCAGCTCTGGCTGTCATCGTCGGCCTGCGGGTAGTGTGACAGGGCAATCATGTCCATCTGGCCGCCGGCACTGCGGAACTTGTCGAACCACCAGAGGTTGTTTTCGTAGGCATGGTTGAGATGCGGCATGACCAGTGCGTCGGGATAGACCTCCTTCACGGCGTGGTAGCCTGCCATGTAGAGGGCTGCAAAGTGCTTCCAGCCATCGGCCAGGTCGCCCTGTTCGTTCCAGAGCTGGCCTGCAGGATGCATCATGCCGTTGCGGGTCTCGTTGCCCACCTGCACCCAGGCTACGGGTATGCCGGCCTCCTTGAGGCTGCCGAGCGTCTGGCGCACGTGGTCGGCCACGGCCGTCTGGAGTGCATCCATGTCGAGGCCTTCCCAGTCTAAGGGCATATCCTGGCGCGAGGGGTCGGCCCACCAGTCAGAGAAGTGGAAGTCGACCATGATGTTCAACGCAGCCTCGTGGGCCGCCTTGGCCTTGACGAGCACATCGGCAGGGTCTGAATAGCTGCCACAGCCCTTGCGCTGCGGATTGACCCATACGCGCAGGCGCACGGCGTTCATGCCAATGGCACGCATGAGCTGGGGGCATGGGGTCTCGACACCTTCGGCGGTGTAGAACTTCTTGCCGTCGGCTTCCATCTCTGTGTACCAGCTGATGTCGGCACCGCGCACAAAGTCTGCCGTCGATTCGGGCTGGTCGCCGGGCTGGTCTGGCTGGTCTGGCTGTTCGCCGGGCTGCTCGGGCTGTTCGGGGGTTACAGGGGGTTCGGGGGTGTCGTCACCGCCACAGGCTGCCACGGTCATGGCAGCAAAGAAGGCGGCGAACAGGAGTATCTTCTTCATATTCTATGGTATTGGAGTGGGTGATGTGTCTGGGATTATCTCACGACGTTCATGGTGGCCGTTCCTTCAGTCAGTCCCTTGCCTTCGACCACGAGCGTAAACTGTCCTTCACGTGTGCCGGCCTGTACGATGACGGTGAGTTGTCCGCCAAAGGCGTGCATGTGGGGTTCGTGGAAGAGTTCGAGCGAAGTGGGGTCGCCGTTGGCTATGGCGCGGAAACGTCCGCAGCCTGCCACGGCACACGTGAGTTCGCCGTTGTAGTGGGGGCAGAGATTGCCCTTTTCGTCGACCACGCTCACCGTGAAGTAGGCCAGGTCGCGGCCGTTGGACCTGACGTATTTGCAGTGGCTGGGTTCGACCTTGATGTGGTGTGGCTTGCCTGCCGTCTCGACCGTGCGGCGGGCAGCTTCGCGTCCGTCGGCATCATAGGCCACTACCTCGATTCGTCCCGGCGCATACTTCACGTCGTTCCACATGAGGCGGTAGCGTTCTTCGACTGTCGAGGCATCGTCACGCCCTTTCTTGGTGAGGCGTCCCTGGCTCTTGCCGTTGACAAAGAGTTCGGCTGACGGGTAGGAAGTGTAGACAAACACGGGGGTGACTTTGCCCTTGCGGCCGGGCCATGTCCAGTGGGGCAACACGTGGAGGGTGGCATCCTGCTTGTTCCACACGCTGCGGTAGAGCCAGTAGCGGTCCTTGGGCAGCGAAGCGAGGTCGATGATGCCGAACATGGAGGAGTGGTTGGGCCAGGCGTCTGTATCGTAGGGAGAAGGCTCGCCCAGATAGTCGAAGCCTGTCCAGACAAACTGGCCGATGGTCCAGGGATAATCGTCGGCCAAGGCAAAGTCGATGTCGGGGATGTTGGACCACGAGCAGTAGTCGAGGTCGTAACTGCTGCTCTGGTGGTCGGGGGTGATGGCGTCGGCCTTGCGCACGGCCGGGAAGTGGTAGACACCGCGCGAGCTGACCGTCGACGAGGTTTCGGAGCCGAGCACGATGTACTGCGGCAGGCGGCTGTAGGCCTCTTCATAGCGGTGGGCACGGTAGTTGAAGCCCGGAATGTCGAGCATGGCGGCAAAGCCGTTGTCGAGCACACAGGAGACCTGGTCCATACCGCAGGTGACGGGGCGCGTGGGGTCTTCGCGGTGACAGATGTCGCGCAGGAACTTGGCGACCTTGTAGCCCTCGGCCGAACACTGGGTCGGCACCTCGTTGCCCACACTCCACATCACCACCGACGGATTGTTGCGGTACTGGCGCAGCATGTTCACCATGTCGCGCTCGGCCCATTCGTCGAAGTAGCGGTGATAGCCGTTGTCACACTTGGCTATGTCCCACTCGTCGAAGGGTTCGAGCATCATCATGAATCCCATTTCGTCGCACAGGCGCACCAGCTCGGGCGCGGGCATGTTGTGGGAGGTCCGTATGGCGTCGCAGCCCATGTCCTTGAGCATGAGCAGCTGGTGGCGCAGTGCGCTCTCGTTGATGGCGGCCCCGAGCGGACCGAGGTCGTGGTGCAGGCACACGCCCTGGAACTTGCGGTGCTGGCCATTGAGATAGAAGCCCTTGTCGGCCACGAACTCTATGCTACGTATGCCAAAGGGGGTCTCGTAGACATCCTGGATGCGGCCTTGGGCGCGCACGGTGGTGACGGCCTTGTAGAGGTAGGGCTTCTCGGGCGACCAGAGCTTCGGGTTGTCGATGGTGAGGTGCTGTTCGAAGGGCTCACCGTGGTTGATGTAACCTTGGTTTTCCTTGCGTGTCACTTCGCGCCCCCGGGCATCGCGCACCACGGTCTCGACCGTGAGCAGACAGGTGTCGGCGTTGGCCACAGTGGTCTTGAGGCACACCGAGGCATAGTCTGTAGCGACATGAGGGGTTGTGAGCTGGGTGCCCCACACAGGTACGTGTATGCGTTCGGTCTCGACCACACGCACGTGGCGGTACAGTCCCGCACCGGGATACCAGCGGCTCGACTGCGGCTTGTTCTCCAACCGTACGGCCAAGAGGTTCTCGCTGCCGTCGGCATGTACGAGCCCGGTCACATCGCAGTGGAAGGAATTGTAGCCATAGGGCCAGAAGATGGCCTCTTGGCCGTTCACGTAGACGCGGGCCTCGCTCATGGCTCCGTCGAACACGAGCGTCACCTGCTTGCCCGGAGTGGTGGTAAAGGTCTGGCGGTACCAGCCGACTCCTACGTAGGGCAGACCGCCCGTGCGCCCGGTCTTGACCGAGGCTTCGGTCTCGAAGTTTTGGGTGACGGCGACCTTCTGCAAGTCGTTGTCGCGCGAGAACGGCCCGGTGATGGCCCAGTCATGCGGCACGCTTACGGCCTGCCATTGTGTGTCGTTGTAGTTGGCTTGTTCTGCGCCCGAAGCTTCGCCGCGGTGAAAAAGCCAGCCCTTTTCGAGCTGCTGCACGGCACGCTGGGCCTTCATGGTGAACGGACTGCCGGCCATGAGGGCCGACAAGGTTAGTAAGGCTATGGTTTTCATGATAGGTTTGGTTGGTGTGGAGTGTGCCAAGGGGCACAAAGTGTATTGCAAAAGTAAAGCTTGGTACGTGGCGGACAAAGAGAAAAACATTATTTTTTCTCTCTGGCTATCAGGATTTGGGGCTGACGCAATCGGCTGACCGTCAGTTCGGCCTTGTCTTCCTGCCATGCGCAGACAGTGATAGGACAGGCTCACCACGTCCTGACATGCGAAAATGCGGCTTCGCGACCATCGTGTCGACCAGTGATGGCACCCTCATCTTCATTGCTCTGCCTGAGAGGTTATTCTGTCGAGGAAAGCCCCCTTTTTGTCCAAAAGATTTGCATTGTGCATCTTGTTTGTGTACATTTGCACCAGAAATCAAGAGGACGAGGTTTTGTGGTCTGTAAGGCCCGTGTGTGTTTCCCCTGTTCTCTTGTTTCCATCCTGCTGTGAAGTAGCATGAATGAAATATAAGCTATAAGGTAATAGTGTTTTTTAGGTAAATGACGAAGGGGCAGTGCTCGCCGTGACGGCGCGTACTGCTCCAATTTTTTGTGTCCTGGGGGATGCCTTGGGGAGTATGGGGGAGAGGTTATGAGAGATGAGGCTATAAAGTTACTCACAAGCGCTCGCTGCCCCTTCTTTAAGTGCTTTGAACGCTTGTGAGTAACTTTATAACCTCATAACCTTATCTCTCATTTGTGTGTTTATAGAGTCTTGTGGATGTATTGCGTCTTGTCCACATAAAGACAATCCAGATTGATGACTTCCGAGAAAGTCTGAATGCCTACGGGCAGTCGTTTGAGTTCCATGCTTTCCATACGAGAACTATTTTCTTTTTGCAAAAATACAACCGTTTCCTGATTATGAGGCTGCTGCATCACAAAAACTGCATCCCAAACCTCTGATGGGGTTGGGATGCACATATTGGTTTCTGAGTCTGCCGATGGGTCGGTATGCCAAGAACAAAGCACAGCCTTGCTGCGAACCGTCCGCCTCGGCGGAATCAGTCTTTAGGGTTCGGAATAATCCTCCCAGGTTTCATCGAAGCCGTATTCATTCTTCCTTGGGGAGTCAAAATTGTCAGTGCCGCCGCCCACTTCAATGAATGAATTCTTGAGCAGGTTGCTTTCAGGATTTAACGGAATCCTTTCTGTCTGAGGTTGAATATATTCTTTCTTCAAAATAAAATGTTTATCGGAGTACTTTTTTGCCGTTGATGATATACACGCCCTTGGGCAGGTGATGCATCTGGTCTTTGCGGCCCACGAGGCGGCCGTTGAGGTCGTAGACGGGGGCGTTGCTCATGGTGTCGCCCTCCATCTCCACGGCTTCTATGCCTGTGAGGTCGCCACCGCTCTCCACGATGGTGATATAGCGCGGCAGGGCGGTTGTCAAGGCCGTGCGGCTCTCTACGGCCATGTACCAGCGGTAGGCGCCCAGGGCGGCTGCGTCACTCTCTGCCTGCGACAGCGCGCCGTCCGACATGGCGTAGAAGCTGCCGGCCTGCATGTCGGCACCGCTCATGCCCGTGTAAGTGCCCGAGAAGATGTAGCGGTAGAGGGTCGACGAGCAGTCTATGCTCTCCTCTTCCATGGGCTGCAGATCGGCCCCTGCGGCCACAAGGGTCTGCATGCCGGTGGCGTTGGCGCGGATCGCGTAGGGCGTGTTGGCCTTCACCACGTCGCCGCTGCGCAGGCAGCGCACCTCCAAGTAGGTGCGGTCGAAGAGGCCGTCCGCGTCGTCGTCAAACTGGTGGAGGTTGTTGAGGGCGGCCACGGTGTAGTTGTCGCTGAGGTCGTCGTAGCTCATGTCGAAGGGCACGTAGAGGGCCTGCCAGCCGGTGTGCGTGAAGTTGCGCTCATAGTGGATGGCGTCGTAGTCGCTCTGTGCTTCGGTGTAGCGGAAGTTGTTGCCGCCGTCCTTGATGCGCAGGTAGTCGCCGCGCACCAGGCGCTCGTTCATGGCCACGAGGGCTTCAAGGGTCGCGCTGCTGGGGGCGTCAGCTTCCTGCTCGGCGCGGGCTGTGGCTAAGAGGGCCTCGGCCTCCCGGCGCAGGTCGTCGGTGATGCCGGCGGCGTTCCAGATGCCCAGCTCGGCCCAGGTGAAGAAGAGGTTGCCGTTGTTCGTAGGATTATTCTGCGTGGCCTCTACGTTGAAGCGTACATAGCGGTAGGCGCTACCAAGGTCGAGGGTCTCGCTGCCTGTGCCCGTGGGCAGGTGGGCCACTCCCGTCTCCGTCCAGCCCTGTGTCGGGTCGTTCGTGGCGAACACGCGGATGGTCTTGGGCTCGGCGTTGTTTTGGTGGTTGCGGCGCAGGTATTTGAGCTGCAGGTGCTGGAGTGCATGGCCGAGGTCGGCCTGCAGGTAGTGGGTCACGTTGCCGGTGTTGGTGCTGCTCCATGTGGAGTGGAAGAAGGTGTCGGCATTGCCGTCCAAGAGGCCGGCCAGCGCCCCCTCAGTGGGCTCCATCTTGTTGCTGCTGAGCTGGCCGGCATTTGCCAGCAGGCCGTGATTGCTCCAGTCGTCCGGCATCTGCTGCAGCAGGGCCTCGGTCTGGGCGATGAAGTCTAAGGGACTATTGTAGGACTTAGATATAATGGTATAGTTGTTCCAGGGCTCAACGGATTCGTACGCAACCAAGATATCATCATCGGGTACATAGATTGTGGACAAGTTTCTACAACCATAGAACACATTGCCTCCTAATGAAGGTGGCGTGGCAGGGTTCATGGTGAGGGACGTCAAACTTGAGCAGTTCCAGAAAGCATTATCTCCAATAGATGTAACGGAATTGGGAATGGTGAGGGACGTTAAACTTGAGCAGTTCCAGAAAGCATTATCTCCAATAGATGTAACGGAATTGGGAATGGTGAGGGACGTTAAACCGGAACAGCCCCGGAAAGCATCAACTCCAATAGATGTGACACCATCAGGTATAACTGTAGTGTTACATCCTCTAATCAATTCATTGGCGGAAGTGTTTATAATAGCATTGCAAGATTCTCTTGAGTCATATACGGGATTACCTTCCTCAACTATAATAGACGTCAAACCGGCACACCAAGAGAATGCCCCATCTCCAATAGATGTGACGGAATTGGGAATGATGATGAACGTCAAACCGGAACAGCCAGAGAAAGCAGAACCACCAATAGATGTGACGCCATCAGGTATAACTGTATTGTTACATCCTCTAATCAATTCATTGGCGGAAGTCTTTATAATAGCATTGCAAGATTCTCTTGAGTCATATACGGGATTACCTTCCTCAACTATAATAGACGTCAAACCGGTACAGCCATTGAAAGCATTATCTCCTATAGATGTGACGGAATTGGGGATGATGAGGGACGTCAAACCGGTACAGCCATTGAAAGCATTATCTCCAATAGATGTGACGGAATTGGGGATGGTGAGGGACGTCAAACCGGAACAGGCACAGAAAGCATAATTTCCAATAGATATAACGGAGTTAGGAATGGTGAGGGACGTCAAACCGGAACAGTGAAAGAAAGCATTTTCTCCAATAGCTGTGACGCCATCAGGTATAACTGTATTGTTACATCCTCTAATCAATTCATTGGCGGAAGTCTTTATAATAGCATTGCAAGATTCTCTTGAATCATATACGGGATTACCTTCCTCAACTTCAATAGACGTCAAACCGGAACAGTAATAGAAAGCTTGGTATCCAATAGATGTGACGGAATTGGAAATGGTGAGGGACGTCAAACCAGAACAGCCAGCGAAAGCATAACGTCCAATAGCTGTGACGGAATTGGGAATGGTGATAGACGTCAAACCGGAACATCTATTCCTAAAATCCGCAACTATCATCCAATACACGATTAAGGGTAGATTTATGAG
>CAMBOH010000070.1 GCA_945869305.1 uncultured bacterium | reverse complement strand
GCTAATGCTTTTGCCCTTTCAGGGCGCACTTCATCGCTTCATCATACCCAGGGCGTTGCCCTGGGCTATGTGCTCGTTGCCCCTTCGGGGCGTGCATTGAACGCATGTTTCCCCTCGGGGCGTGCCTTGGACGCATGCGCTTATTCTCTGATTCAACTTGCGAAACGTGAGCTTCTATATTAAATCACATTCTTATGACTACTTTGCCGGTCACGACACCTGCAGCGGTGACAACCCTCACAATGGCCACGCCCTGATAGCCCGGTGCCCGCAGCGTAAGCAAGCCCTGTCCGCCGGCCTGGGCCAGCACACGGCCGTCAGCTGCCAGCAACTGGACTGTGGCCGTACTGCCGGCGTTCACCTGTACGCCACCGGCAACCGGACGGATGTCTGCGGCGGGACGGGCGGCCGGTCCGCCAATGCCTTCCGACTGGCTCATGTTGACCTTGCAGGCGTTTATCAGGCGGTCGGTATTGCCGTCAAACAACATCAGCACCAGTTCGGTGTTGCGCGCGTCTGACACGGTGGCCGGCACTTCGAACTGCAGCTCGGTGGTATATACCTCACCAGCCCTGACCGATTCAGGCAGTAGGTCGGGAGTACCTGTAAAGGTGGAGCCCTCCCAGCCGCGCACTACATGATTGAAGGTATAGGGGCTGACCATAGGCACACCATAGCGTCCGCCCTTGCCCCATTCGCCCAGGTTCTCGTCGGTCACACTGCTGAAGCCGTTCTTCTGGTAGCTCACCAGCCCGTTTTCGAGCACCACAATGAAGAGCTTGAGGTTCAGCTTGTCGGCATTCAGCGCGTAGCGCAGCTCTACGGGCACGGTGTAGATGCTGCCATCGGCCGAGAGCGTGGCAGCCGAACTGATTTCGGCTTCGGTCTCCTTGTTCATTTCGGCAGCCACCGTCTCTATCCACAACGGGTTCGTGCCTTCGGGTGCATACATGGTGTAGCCACTCTCGGTCGAAACCATGGGATAGGTTACGGTACCGCTCCGCTGGATAATGGCGCTGGGAGCTGCCGTCAGATTGAGATAGGCCGCGTAGTTGGTCACACCGACGGCATAGGGGTCGCCTGTGTAGCAGTGCAGCGCCATCGGGATGAAGAGGTCACCATAGTAGCTGGTCAGCTTGTCGATCACTTCGTGGCCGAGCGGACAGTTGGTGCAGTCGACACCCGTGAACTCTTCGAGCACCACGCGCTTGGTAGGCGTGAAGGCCAACACCTTGATGCTCTTGCTCAGCGAATTTTCTATGTCGTTGAACTTCAAGTCAATGCTGTAGCCGTTTGTCTCGCCCACCTGCAGCGGCAGCGGTTTGGCAAAGGCAAACTCATACTTGTCGCCCGCCTTCAGATTCAGTCCTTCGGCCTTGATTTCGTCGACCGTTTCGCCCTGTGCATTGCGCAGGGTGAGCTGTGCGGTGGTAAAGACCTCTTCCTTGTCGCGAATGTCGACCACACCTTCAATCACAGCTTCGGTAGCTCCCACAAAGGTGTCATCGTTCGTTATGGCCACGAAGTAAGGCAGGTCGTGCAACACCCTTACATCGTCAATGAAGACTGCGCTCTGCGACGCGTTGTCGTTGACAAAGGCTATATAGACATACTTGCCGGCAAAGTCCTTCAGGCTGATTGTGTTTTCGCGCCAGTCACCGGCCAGCTCGCCTTCCTTCTCGCCGGGGCTCTGCACCTCGTCATAGACGAGGGTGCCTTCGGTGCGGATCTTGTTTACGATACTGGCATTCAGGCCGTTGTAGACATTGTTGTTTTCCCACACATACACCTTCAGCCGGTCGGTAGCCGAGCTGAGATAGCTCTGGCTCTTGAACGAGAGGCTGCAGAGCTGGTCGACAATATGCAGCTGCGGAATGACGAGCCAGTCGTCGCTCTGTCCCGCAGGGTTGTACATGGAAGTAGAGCCAGCGGCCAGGTTTGTGGTTGCATCCTCATCCCACACCGGCACCCAGGCATAATTGTTCTGCGTGAAGCCAAGGGCCTGAGAGGCTTCGCTGGGTGTGAGCAGGTCGTTGTCGAGCAGCATGAAGTTGTTCAGCCCTTCAGAGAAGTCATCGGAGAAGAGCACATTCTCATCGTAGGAGATTTCGCGCTCGTAGGCTCCCTGAAAGTTCAGCACGATCAGCTCATTGGCCGTGTTGGCATTGCCCGTCACGTCGGTAATCAGTCCGGCAGGAATTTCCACACGGTATGCCACATCCTTATATAAGTATTGTGTGGTGCTGGGATAGGCCATCACCTTATTGTCGCCGTAGGCCAGGAGCAGGTCGGCAAACGGGATGTCAATGCCTTCCTGATAGAGCTTGCCGCGTGCCGCAGCATCGGCTATCAACACGCCGGTGTCAAAAGTCAGGGTGATGGGACTGGTGGCCAAGTCGAGCTTGCCGAGCGTGGCACCGTCCTTCGGGCTGGAAGCCGTTACAGCCACAGGCTTCTCGTCGCGGCCCACGTAGGTGATGCGTATCTCATTGTTGTAGCGCGTAGGGTCATTGGCCAGACAGATGGTCTTGGCCGGAATCAGCACGCGATAGGGTTCGCCGTCGCTGAGCGTGCCCTTGCGGAACTTGATGGTCACGGTGTTCCCGTCGGCTGTAAAGCCCACCGACCTGGCCACCTCTTCGCTGCCAATCACCTTCAGCAGCTGTACGCAATCGGCATCGCCAGCCACCGACACCTTGCGGTCGAAGGTGAGTTGCAGCGTGGTCAGCTTGGACAGGGTGGCCCCGGCTTTGGGTGTCACGCCATAGGAGCTGAGCAGGTTGGTCTTGCCGGCCATTTCGGGCAGGCTTTCGGGCAAGGTCACCACATACGACTCATGCGGACCGATGACCGAGGCAATGGTGAGACACTGGTCGTCGACACTGACGGGCGTGCCTGAGTTTTCCTGTCCCATGTTGGCCACTACGTCCACACCATAGAGCTGATTGACGCTCTCGGTGAAGCCAATCCAGTATTTGCCGCTGCGCACACTGAAGTCACGGTAGGGGTTTGACGAAGGTGAGGCGGCATAGACCTGCCCGTTGTTGTCGACACACCAGGTGCTCTTGTCGGTACTCTCGGTATCGTCGTAGAGGCTGATGACACCTGTCTCGACATCGTATACATAGGGTATCTCATACTCACTCGGAAATTCGCTGCCGCTCACCTCCTTCACCATATAGGCACCACCCGACACGTAGCGTCCGTTGTTGCTCAGCGAGGCATGGGTGATGTACATGATGCCATCCACGTGGGCATGCCAGCGTCCGGTTTCGGTTTCATCGAATCCGATGGGACTGTAGCTCTGCTTGTCGCGGTGGTACACGTAACTGAAATTACCGCCCAGGTCGTAGCTGGTGGGCAGGTAGCTGAACGACATGCAGCCCACGATGGTGTTGCCGTCGGGCGAGATGTCGGTGAAGCGGTTCATCTTCTGGTCCATGTGTGCCATGTCGCGGGTGGGTATGCCCGGCGTGGGAAGCAGCTGGTTGGTGGTCAGGTCCCACAAGGCGACTTTCTCTTCATAGAGTCGGTTGGGGTCAGAATAGTTCAGACGGCCCACTGCATATTTGCCGTCGGGCGTCACGGCATTCACCATGCCCTGATTGGCCTCGCCGTCCATATCCAGACAGGTCCACTTGCCTGTCGACACGGTGTAGTACGCGGGCCGGTTGTTCAACAAGCCTACCACGATGTTGCCATCATCGGTCACATCGAAGGCTGCACTGCTGAACACTGTGTCGGTGTTCAGCCCCTCGGTGAGCAGGGTGGAGACTCCGGTGGAGACATCCACTAACCGGGCACCTGACATGTAATTGGCATCTTCTGCACTTGCGCCGCAAGCCACGGCCCACAGTCCGTTGTCCGACAGACGTTGGATAATGCCTCCATCCTCGAAGCTGTAGTATCTGTAGGTGGGCTTGTCATTACCCTGTGCCAGCATTGCCACGGCACTTAACAGCCAGATGAGTCCAGATACGGAAAACTTTTTCATAAATCAGAGAAAGATGTTAGGGTTGGTTGATTCTTCAAACGGCATACAGGCTGCAACTCAGCAAAAACAACCTCGGAAGCAGCCTTCGGTATGGGTCTTGCAGTTTAGCCTTGTGTGTCCGCCTGTATCTCAATACAGATGGCGGCAAATGTACTCATTTCCAAACTATTACATTCCCATGAAAGGTTTTTTAAAGAACACCTGCCCGGAAAGCACCGCTTTTTGTAGACAAAGAATCATCAACCCATTGGTTTGTGGGCTATGAGGGAATAAGAAAGGGCAAAAGCATGGTGCAAGTGGGCGCAGAGCCAAGCCTGCATCTGACTAAAACAAGACGAAGGAGCGGCGGGAGAGGAGGCATCCTGCCTGCTGTGACTATTCAATCCGCAGATGTCAGACAGATTCCAGGCAGCATCTGTCTGACATCGGTCTGACACCTGCGGACAAGCACAAATCATCTGTAGGACAGACCGGAGGGAAGAGGCGAGGCACCGTGGCCCCTGCAAGCATTCCCTGAACGCCTGTCAACAAACAGCCCCCAGCACACGCGCTAAAACGCCAGCCTCTCGATGGTGGAAAGCAGCTGCCTGCCCTGTCCCACGGCATAGCCCTGCGTGCAATGGACCACGCGGTTGAAGGTGTCGGCCACGATGAGCACAGGCTGTTCGCCGCCACGCATCAGGCCATTTTGCTTCAGTTCACTTTCCGCCACATGGCGGTTGTCAATGCCGAACACCACCGTGGCAGGCAGATTCGGGAAATCGGCACGACTGCGGCTGAAGCGCTCGTAGTCCTTGGCCGACGAAAAGAGCAGCACGATGGGACGGCCCCACGCCTCAAGCTCGGCACGCTGCTGTTCCAAGTCGTGCAACAGGTGGATGCTCGGCTCGTGGGCTGCACGCAACAGGGCCAGCACATAATAGCCGCGGCCCGTGACAGAAAGCAGCGAACGAGACTGCTGACCCGCCCCGGCGGGCTGGAACAGGTTTTCACTGTTAAACGAGCCTATCACCTCGACCGCCCCCGCCTGTTGGGGCATGAGCAGCGTGTCGGTCAGCGTCGTTTCGGCCCGAAGCGGGAAGATGCGCAGCTGTGCCTGCACTGAGCCATCGGCCCGGCGTGTGCCCGACACCAACAGGTAGTCTCCCGCCGCCACTTGCGAGGGCTTGCGGAAGAGCTCCTGCCATGTAGCCGTCTCAGGATAGTTTTGAAGCACTGGGAGCCCGTCTTGCAAGACACTCAGAGTGAAGTGCTGGTAATAGCCGGGATTCTCCATGTAGCGGCGCGGCGCGTAGTACAGTTTCAGCCGGCCGGTAGCCGGCTGGGAGCTGGCAGGCTGTGCGGCAGCCGAGGGAGTGAGCTGTGCTTCAAGCCACTGTGCATGGTCCTCGTCGGGCATCTCCTCCAGTTCGCTGCATGCCACATACTGCGCTGCTCCAGTCACGGGGTCAATGCGCGCCGCCCAACCGGCCGAACGACACAGGGACACGAACAGCAAGGCGCGCGCCAGCTCATCGCCTTGGCGCGAGGCCAAGGTGCGTTCGGGCGACTGTGGCAGCCGTTGCCTGTTCCAGTCGGCATTGTCGGCTATGTTTCGGGCTATCCATCCGGCCACCGCCTCCGGCCCTTGTTTGCACACACGGCTCACCTCTTCGGGCAGCTGTTCAAACTGCTGCCGCCAGGGCGTGAGGTGCTCGTCGGCGATGCGGGGCGAAAATATATAACGGTACACAAACCAGCGTTGCGCCTCGGGCAGCGCATCGGCGACTTCCAGATGGGCACGGTGAAGGTGGCTGCGGAGCACAGCGGGCGAGAAGTCGCGCAGGTCCTTTTCCGACAGCGTGCGCAACCATCTCAGCGTGCGTGGAACGTCGTTCCCGTTGAGCAAGGCCAGCAGGTTGCGCCAGTTGCCGCAAGCCCGCTTGGCCCAATAGTCGAGTGTGTCGAAGGGCACATTCCACTGCTGGCAGAACTGTACGAGGGTGGCCGAATCGGCAAAGGTGGCTGTATAGGCGGCACGAAGCGAGTCCTCATAGGCCAGACGCCGGTTCAGCCGGGCCGAAGCGTCGGCCGAAACCTGCGGGCGGTTGGCATGGGGCGGAGGCGGAGTCAAGGTAAAGCGCTCCGAAAGCTCTTCGCCGCTGCGGTGGGTCAGCTTCAGCACCACGTTGTCGCTACCTGCACGCACGGGGGCAAAGGCATAACGGCCGCGGTGGGAAGCCCATACCACGAAGTCGCCCTTGCCTGTCACGATCGAGGCCTGGCCCTTGCGGTCGGCGACGGCGCGCTTCACGGTGTAGAACTCAGCATAGTTATACACCTTAAAGGCTACCGCAGCCTGCGGGCAGGGCTTGCCTGCGGCGTCGGTCACAGTCACGGTGGTACGCACGGTGGGGGCATAGTTCGAAGTCAGGTTGATTTCGGTGTAACAGGGATTGGCATCCATGATTTCGTCTCCTCCCCGATAACGGCCAAAGACCTTGGTGTGCATCAGCATACCGCGCGAAGCCGGCTCGTTGAACCAGGCCAGGTCGAGCACGGCCTCGGGTTCGCAGGCTCCCATGAAGTGCCAGGAGCCATCCACCCACACTTCCACCCAAGCATGGTTGTCGTCGGTATGTGCCCAGCGCGGGGTATAGACCTGCCGGGCGGGAATGCCCACGGTGCGCAGGGCTGCCACGGTGAGCGTACTTTCCTCGCCGCAGCGGCCTGTCGCAGTGAGCAAGGTGGCCATGGGCGATGAGGTCCGCGCGTCCGAAGGCTTGTAGGTAACATGCTCATGACACCAGTGGTTGACCTCCAGCGCAGCCTCTGCCATGGACAGCCGGGCCACGCGCTGCTTCAGTTCCTGGTAATAGACCGTACGGAAAGCGTCAAGATGCTCGTTGTTCACCCTGACCGGCAGCACAAAGTGACACCACAGGCTGTCAGGCACCGCCGCGCCCCAGGGCAGTTCGGTGCGTGCCTTCAGGGCACATTCGACCTGTTGGCGGTGATAGTCCACGCTGTAGTCCACCACATCGGGCCAGGGCATGTAGGCATACAGGAACTCAAGCGCCGTCCGGCATTCGTGGCTCACTCTGAGCCTTGCCAAGCTGTCGGGCAGTTGCAGAGTCGAAAGCTCGACATAGCGTCGGCGGTAGTCATGCTGTGCCCGTTCGAGCGATTGGGCAAATGTACTGGCCGACACCATCAGCAGCAGTACGCAAGTGATTATCTGTTTCATCGAAAAAGAATTATTCGTTTCTTTGGGAGAAGTCCGTCCGGGAAAGAGAGACGGAACCTTCATGCTGGAGCGGCCGCTGCCATAAATCAAGGGGAGCAGACTCCATGTACGTTATCGCCATCATACACCCTACTCCACCTCACGATGCTATGGCCACCATTCCGCTGATGCCGATATACAAATATACCAGCTTCTTCAACGTGGGAAGCGACAGTCGGCTGTACACCAGGCTGCCCAAATAGGTGCCCACCAGTACGGCAGGCACGGCATAACACCATGCACTGGCCACCTCATGGGTGAGGAAACCCGACTGCGCCCTATAGACTGTCATCGCGCAGTTACCAATCAGAAAGTAGCATTGTGCCAAGGCCGTATATCTGTCCTTTGATTCAGACACGGCAAGGAAATAAAGCACAGCGGGAGGACCTTGCATACCGAACAGACCGCCCATTACACCCGAGAGCACCCCAAGCAGAACCTGCACTCCGAGTGTTCCGCGCACCTTAATCCGCTCTGCAAAGAAGCCGAAGTATACGGCCGACAAGATGAGCGTCACGCCAAGCACATACCTCACCATGTCGCCTTTGAGCCACGCCAGCATCTTGACCGCAAGAAAGCTCGTCAGCAGAAAAGTGACAAGTATCGGCAACAGCCTTCTCCATGCAATCTCCCGCCAATACTTCAAGGTCAGCAAGAACGATGTTACAGCCGCAAGCAGTCCCGACAGGGTGGTGGCCTCGCCATACGACGGAAGCATGAACGGCAGTACCGTCATGATGAAAATGCCGAAACCGAAGCCCGTCGTACGCTGCACGAAGGCCGCGCCCAAAGTGAATAGAAAGAGTGTTACCATATGGCGACAACGCTTTTCGGAAGTCAATATACCTATGGCTGCTCCACACGCGAGACATTTACTATTCAACGTATGCTTTGGGAGGTTGAAAAACCTGCCACTCGTTTTCCGGGCGCAGCCTATCTGGGGGCAAAGATAGTGCAAGTGAGAGCAGAGCAAAAGAAAACTCCGCAGGATTTTCGTTTGCTATGCCGAGCGCAGCCTATCTTATTCAAAGATAGTGCAAGTGAGAGCAGAGAGCCAAGCTTGCCCCAAGCATTTCGTCAAACGCAGCCTATCTTGCCCCTTCTTTAAGCGCATCCTGAACGCTTGAAAACAAACCAAACACGCCCCAAGCATTTTGCCAAACGCAGCCTATCCTGTGCAAAGCGACTCGTTTTCTTCATCAAAATCAGATTCTGCGGCAGAAAAAAAGAGAGAATCGAGTTGCTTGTTGCAAAAAAAGATGTACTTTTGCCGCCGTTTAGAGTCCGACGGGGCCAAACAAGAGGCTGCGGGTGCAGTCCGCCTCCCGGAAAAAACCGTTTTACACATTTATAACATCAATGTACGCAATCGTTGAGATTAACGGTCAGCAGTTCAAAGCAGAAGAAGGCAAGAAGCTCTTTGTAAACCACATCTGCGGTGCCGAAAACGGCCAAACTGTTGAATTTGAGAAAGTGTTGTTGATTGACAACAATGGCGAAGTAAAGGTAGGTGCTCCCACCGTTGACGGCGCCAAGGTAGTATGCGAAGTGCTCTCTCCGCTGGTAAAGGGCGACAAGGTGCTTGTATTCCACAAGAAGCGCCGCAAGGGCTATCGCAAGCTGAACGGCTATCGCCACCAGTTCACTGAATTGACAATCAAGAACGTAATTGCTTAATCCTTAAAAGTTTCAGAAAGACATGGCACACAAAAAAGGTGTAGGTAGTTCTAAGAACGGCCGTGAGTCGGCTTCACAGAGATTAGGCGTTAAGATTTGGGGCGGCCAGACTTGCGTGGCCGGCAACATCATTGTCCGTCAGCGTGGCACGGTTCACTATCCCGGCAAGAACGTGGGTATGGGCAAGGACCACACACTTTATGCACTCGTTGACGGTGTGGTATCGTTCCAACGCGGCCGTCGTGACCGCAGCGTGGTATCGGTTGCTCCCGAAGCTGAGGCTTAACAGCACACTGGTAGAACCCTACTGAAAAAAGTAAAGCGGGCCGCTTCCACACAGGAGGCGGCCCTTGCTGTATAAGCAAACGGGCAGCCAACCTCCTTATCAATGGCAAGGATTTCTGCCAAGGCAACATCCAAGCTGCGCTCGACAACCTGCCCGCCCACATCGTGCGCCGTTTCAAGGTCTACGACAAAGCCGGCGAGCAGTCGGAACAGCAGAGTTGGAAAAACAATGAAACTATACCAATGGTCAGCATTCTGCTTCCCGTCTATAATGCCGGGACGCATCTCCAAGAATCTGTAAAAAAACGGTCAACCAAAATAAGGGAAAGTCACTTCGAACCTATCTAACCCAATAACTTTCCTTCGATATATTTCTTTTCCATTCCTTGTGAGCATAGTACTCCTTTCGTATTTTTGCGGTGAGAAAAGTGTTTGTATTGATAAAATGCAGATGATATGAGCAGATTCAAGTACCCGGTAGATACCGACCAGTTTAAATTGATTAGGGAACAAGGTTTGGTGTATGTTGACAAGACAGACTTATTGTTCGACCTTGTCAGTCGATATAGGTATGTCTTTCTTGCCCGTCCCCGTCGTTTCGGCAAGTCGTTGTTGTGCAACACCTTCAAGGCTTATTTCCAAGGCCAAAAGGAACTGTTCGAGGGGTTGAAGGTCACGGACTTGGAAAGAGAGTGGAAGACATATCCCGTGCTGCATTTCACCATGAGCGGACTGAAGAACCTGAGGGTGAGTGAGGCAAAGACCAAGCTGGAGACAATGATCCGTGGATACGAAAGCATCTATGGACGCGACCCTCTGTCTATAACTCCCGGCGACCGCTTCCGCGACCTTATCCATCATGCAAAAAATCAAACAGGAGAAAATGTCGTAGTCATCCTCGATGAATACGATGCACCCGTCATGCGACTGCTCTACGACACTGGGCAGCTGGAAGAAATGCGCATGATGCTGCGCGAGTTCTATCAGGTGCTGAAGGACGAGGGCGCGTATCTGAAGTTCGTGTTTATCACAGGAGTCACGAAGTTCTCCCAGATGAGCATCTTCTCGGAGCTGAACAACCTGAAACAGGTTTCCATGTTTGACGAATATTCAGGTCTGTGCGGAATTACCCAAGAAGAACTCAACACCGTCTTGCGTCCTTGTGTGGAGGAATATGCCGAAGGTCTTGGCATCAGCACAGATGAGGCATACGCCGTGCTCAAGAAGAACTATGACGGCTATCATTTCTCAGAGAACAGTCAGGATGTATATGCCCCATATAGCCTTTTGAATGCACTCAACGACAAGGCTACAAGACACTACTGGTTTGAGTCGGGCACATCGGCATCGCTCATTGAGCATCTCAAACATTTCCCCGACTTCAACCCTCTCGACTTCGATGGAGTGGAATTGTCGTTGGAGGAATTTAATGTGCCATGCGAAAACGCTTCGACACCTGTTCCGATGCTTTATCAGAGCGGCTACTTGACCATTTCATCTTATGACAAGCTGCTGGATTCCTACACCCTTCACTTCCCCAACTACGAGGTGCGCCAGGGCATGGTATATAGCTTGACAAACTATCTGATGGACATATCCGATTGGGACAGAAATGCCA
>CAMBOH010000069.1 GCA_945869305.1 uncultured bacterium | reverse complement strand
AAAAATGAAAACTTTCAGTTTTTCTTTTGCACTGCGCTCGCCTTGCACTAACTTTAGATAAGTTAGGCTGCGGCTCGGCAGTGCAAAAATGAAAACTTTCAGTTTTTCTTTTGCACTGCGCTCGCCTTGCACTAACTTTAGATAAGTTAGGCTGCGGCTCGGCAGTGCAAAAATGAAAACTTTCAGTTTTTCTTTTGCACTGCGCTCGCCTTGCACTAACTTTAGATAAGTTAGGCTGCGGCTCGGCAGTGCAAAAATGAAAACTTTCAGTTTTTCTTTTGCACTGCGCTCGCCTTGCACTAACTTTGCACCAAAATCAAGAAAGACAGACAACAATGAGTTTACAATGTGGCATTGTGGGACTGCCTAATGTGGGCAAGTCCACCCTCTTTAACTGCCTGAGTAATGCCAAGGCGCAATCGGCCAATTTCCCCTTCTGCACCATCGAGCCTAATGTGGGTGTAATCACCGTGCCCGACGAACGGCTCACCAAACTGGCTGAGCTGGTTCACCCGGGACGTATCGTACCCACAACGGTCGAAATCGTTGATATCGCCGGACTGGTGAAGGGAGCTTCGAAGGGTGAAGGACTGGGCAACCAGTTCTTGGGGAACATTCGCGAAACGGATGCCATCATTCATGTGCTGCGATGCTTCGATGACGGTAATGTGGTGCACGTGGACGGCTCGGTCAATCCTGTACGTGACAAGGAAATCATCGACACGGAGTTGCAGCTGAAAGACCTCGAGACGGTCGAAAACCGCATCAAGCGTGTGGAGAAGATTGCACAGGTGGGCGGTGACAAGAATGCCAAGACGGAGTATGCCGTGCTGCAGGCCTACCGCGAGGCCTTGCTTCAGGGCAAGAGTGCGCGCAGCGTGCAGTTTGAGACCAAGGAGGAGCAGCAGGCAGCCAAGGGCCTGTTCCTGCTCACTTCAAAGCCGGTGTTGTATGTGTGCAACGTGGACGAGGCTTCGGCTGCTACGGGCAACCACTATGTGGATGAGGTGCGCGAAGCGGTAAAGGACGAAGGGGCTGAGGTGCTCGTGTTGGCAGCACAGACTGAGGCTGACATTGCCGAACTGGAAACCTACGAAGAACGGCAGATGTTCCTGCAAGATGCTGGACTGGAGGAGAGCGGATGCAACCGTCTCATCAAGACTGCCTACAGTATGCTGGAGCTCGAGACCTTCATTACGGCCGGCGAGATGGAGGTGAAGGCATGGACTTACCGCAAGGGCTGGAAGGCTCCGCAGTGTGCCGGCGTTATCCACACAGATTTCGAGAAGGGCTTTATCCGTGCCGAAGTCATCAAATATGATGACTATGTGCGCTTGGGTTCGGAAGCTGCCGTACGCGAAGCCGGCCTGTTGCATGTAGAAGGCAAGGAGTATGAGGTGCAGGACGGCGACATCATGCACTTCCGGTTTAATGTGTAGGGTGAAGAGTTTATAGTTGATAGTTTGGAGTTGATAGTTGATAGTTGGGAGTTGATAGTTTATAGTTGGTAGGGACTGAGTTTGAGTGGCCGAATAGTCATGCCCATCCAAACTCCTGCCTTAAAGCTCTAAACTTCTGCCTTAAAGCTCTAAACTCCAAACTCCAAGCTCTAAACTCCAAACTCTATTCTCTAAGCTCTCAACTCTAAACTATAAAATCTCAACTTTTTCCCCTCCCCCAGCTATGATTGTTTGGAATCCTTCAGAGGTAGCCTTTTCGATAGGCAATTTCGGTGTGCGCTGGTATGGCCTGTGCTGGTGTATAGGTCTGGCATTGGCTTATGTAGTCGTGCTGAAGCTCTATCAGCGTCAGCGTATTCCGGCCGAAAAGTTCGATTCGTTGTTCCTTTATTGCTTTGTAGGCATTCTGGTAGGTGCCCGTTTGGGTCACTGCCTGTTCTATGAGCCAGGCTATTTCCTGTCGCATCCGCTCGAAATGGTGCTTCCTTTGCGCCAGATGCCTGATGGGGACTGGAAGTTTACGGGATATGCCGGACTGGCCTCGCATGGCGGAACCTTGGGACTGATAACAGCCCTGTGGCTCTATGTGCGCAAATATAAGGTCAACCTGATGCGTGTGCTCGACGATATTGCGGTGGCCACTCCCATCGCTGCCTGCTTTATCCGTCTGGGCAACCTCATGAACTCAGAGATAGTGGGCAAGTTCACAGGGTCGGACTACGGCTTCGTGTTTGTTCACAACGGCGACACTTTGCCCCGCCATCCCGGGCAGCTCTATGAGGCAGTAGCCTACTTCCTGTTTTTCGTGGTGGGCCTGTGGCTGTACAAGAAATACGAGCAGCGGGTGGGGCAGGGCTTCTTCTTCGGCTATTGCCTGGCCAGCATCTTCACGTTCAGAGTGATTGTGGAGTTCTTCAAGGAAGTGCAAGAACCTTGGGAGGTGGCCATGCAGCAGGCCATCGGTCTGAATCAGGGACAGCTGCTCAGTCTGCCCTTTGTGGCCCTTGGTCTTTACTGCCTGTTGGGCGGCAAATGGTGTAAAAAGCTCGGTGAACACGCGTAGTTTGGTGCTTCGGCACTGAAAAGGCCGCGACTTGAAGGGTGCGCCGGCATGTAGCATGACACGCTTGGGTGGCGGTTGGACAAGGATTGGAATGGCTTGATGCAGTCAAAATAAAAGGTAAAACTTCGTTTTTTCTTTTGTCCGCTGTTCGCCTTACACTATCTTTGCAGAAGATAGGCTGCGGCTCGGAAAAAGAAAATCAAATCTTTCAGCTTTGTTTTTCGTTCTTCTCTCGCCTTGCACTATCTTTGCAGGCGTAAACGTAAAGAAGCGAAGGAACCATCCAATCAGAGTATCAACAACTAAACATATTAGTATCAATGCAAAGTAAAGTCTTTTTTTCTTTGGCAATGGGCAGCGCGCTGGTGCTGACCTCTTGCAGCAAGTTGGGTGAACTGTCGGCTGACAACTTCACCGTAACACCTTCGCCCATGGAGGCTGTGGCTGGCCAGGTGCCTGTAACCATCAACGGCCGCTTCCCTGAAAAGTACATGAAGAAGAAGGCTGTGGTGACGGTTGTGCCCGAAATACGCTATGCCGGCGGCAAAAGCGTAGGACAGAGTGCAACTTTCCAGGGTGAAAAAGTCCAGGGCAATGACCAGGAGATTTCCTACAAGCTGGGTGGCAACTACACAATGAAGAGCAACTTCGCCTATGTACCCGCCATGCAGAAGAGCGAACTCTATCTGACTTTCGATGCCAAGTTGGGCAAGAAGTCGGTCGAAGTGCCCGCAGTGAAGGTTGCCGACGGTGTGTTGGCTACTTCGCAGCTGTTGCAGCAAACGGTAGCCTCAACCAACGTGGCTGTCGCTCCCGATGCTTACCAGCAGGTTATCAAGCAGACCAAGCAGGCCCAGATCAAGTACCTCATCAATCAGGCCAACATTCGCAGCAGCGAACTCAAGGGCACATCGGTGCAGGACTTCGTCGCTACGCTGCGTGCCATCAAGGCTGACCAGAAGGGTCTGATGCTTGAGAATATTGAGGTGTCGGCTTACGCTTCGCCCGAAGGTTCGCTCAGTTTCAATACCGCGCTGGCCGAAAAGCGTCAGAACACTTCGAGCGCCTATGTAAGCAAGCAGCTCAAGCGCGTGAACCTCGATACCGAGGTTGACACGAAGTACACTGCTGAGGACTGGGAAGGCTTCCAGGAACTCGTCAAGGCTTCGAACATTCAGGACAAGGACGTCATCCTGCGCGTGCTCTCCATGTATCCCGATCCCGAAGAGCGTGAACGCCAGATCCGTAACCTTTCGGCCGGCTTCCAGGAACTCGCTACCGAAATCCTGCCCGAACTGCGTCGCGCACGCCTCACCATCAACTACAACCTGATCGGTCGTTCGGACGCTGAAATCAAGGAACAGTTCAAGAGCGATGCTTCGCAGCTGTCGGTTGAAGAAATCCTCTATGCCGCAACGCTCACCAACAACGCTGCCGAGCAGAAGGACATCTATGCTGCAGCCGCCAAGCAGTATGCCGGCGACTACCGTGCCTACAACAACCTGGCCACACTGGCTTACCAGCAGGGTGACCTGGCTGCTGCCAAGAGCTACCTGCAGAAGGCAGCCTCCATCAAGGCTGACGCTGCTGAGGTAAATGCCAACCAGGCTTTGGTGGCACTGGCAGAAGGCAACGTGGAAGCTGCCCAGAACTATCTGGCCAAGGCTTCGGCTGCCCAGAACTACAACGAACTGGTGGGTACCCTGCAGATTGCTACGGGCAACTACGCACAGGCCGTACAGAGCCTGAAGGGCGTACAGACCAACTCTGCCGCACTCGCTCAGGTGCTGGCCAAGGACTACAGCAGTGCTGCCACTACACTGGCCAACGTGAAGAACCCCGATGCCCTGACAAGCTACATCAAGGCCATTGTCGCTGCCCGCACCAACCAGAAGGCTGCCGTGGTTTCTAACCTGAAGGAGGCTTTTGCCCAGGATGCTACCTTGAAGGCACGCGCTCAGCAGGATTTGGAATTTGCTTCGTTGTTCAACGATGCTTCGTTCAAGAACCTTTTCTAATTAGCCTGTCTGCCCGGATGGCCGGGTGAGTCTCGCTTTGAGACCTGCTCGCTATCCGTACGACAAGTGTTGCTGAAGGAGGATGCAGAAAGCCTTGGGTTTTCTTCATCCTCCTTTATGCTTTGCCGGGCCTGCCCCTGACAACCTATGGTTCAGGCTTCCCGCAGCAGGACAGCCGGGAAGCTGGCCTGACAGCTTCAGACCCTCCTGATTATATATAAAGGAGTGGGGTCTATCAGCC
This sequence comes from uncultured bacterium, assembly GCA_945869305.1. Lineage (GTDB taxonomy): Bacteria > Bacteroidota > Bacteroidia > Bacteroidales > Bacteroidaceae > Alloprevotella. The sequence continues at coordinate 6,416 of CAMBOH010000069.1, read as the reverse complement.
ATAGGCTGCTAAAAGACCGTTTTGTGTGACTAACAATTATACTATGCGAAATCATCTCGTTGTTTGCTTGCTGTTGCCATGGCTCGCCCTGGCAGTATCCTGCGGTCCGGGCAAGGACCGTGTGCGTTTTGAAGGAAAATTAGACAACATCACCAACGCAGAGTTCTACGTCTACAGCGAAGACGGAAGCTTTGACGGTGTCGATACGGTGCGCATTGAGGACGGTAAGTTCGTGTATGAGCGCAAGCTTGAGGAACCCGTGCTGCTCACCCTGCTTTATCCCAACTTCACCCAGTCGTATGTGGTGGCCGAACCCGGCAAAACCATCGAGATGCGCGGCGATGCCGCCAAGATAGGTGAGTCGAAAGTGTCAGGTTCAGCCGAGAACGAATTGCTTTCGGACTTCCGCCTGGCCAATGCCGCTGTGCCCGAAAACAACCGCACCATGGCTGCGGCGCAGTTCGTGCGCAGCCATCCGCAGACCCTGGCAGCTGTGGCGGTGTTCAAGCGTTACTTTGCCTCACAGAAGTCGCCCGACGTGCAAACCGCCCTGCAGCTGCTCGATGTGTTGCAGAAGGCGCAGCCCAAAGGCAAGGCAGTGACCTATATCAACCAGTTCTATCGTCCGATATTCGAAAACGGCGTGGGACGCCAATTGCCCGAATTCACCGCCGAAACCCTGCAAGGAACGACTTTCGACTCGAAGCAGAACAAAGGCAAGCGCTGGGTGATAGCCTGTGTGGGGCTGTGGCAAGGCGAAAGCCAGACCTTCATGCGCCAGTTGCGCACCAAGATCAAGTCAGCCCAGTCCCCCTGCGAGTGCCTCATTGTGTCGATGGACGTGGACCGCGAAGTGTTGCGCAACAGGTTGAAGACCGATTCGGTGAACTATCCCATCGTGTGCGACCGCAAGGCCTTCGAGTCGCCCTTGGTGCAGAAACTCGGCCTTCACTATGTCCCCTCGTGCATGTTGGTCGATGCCGAGGGCACTATCGTGCAGCGTGATGTGACGAAGGTGGATGACCTCAAACTCTAACCCGCGCGCTGCCATGATAGCCAAAGTCAACACTGCTGCGCTCAATGGGCTGACCCCCTTGATGGTCTTCATCGAAGTCAGTTCACGCCAACAAAAGCCCCATGAAATAGGCCAGTCCTTCATCATGGTGGGCCTGCCCGACAATGCCGTGCGCGAAAGCCGTATGCGTGTCGAGACAGCCCTGTCCACCCTTTCCCTGTCACTTCCGCCTCGCATAGCCTACAAAGTGAACTTTGCGCCGGCCGACGTGCGCAAGGAAGGCTCGGGCTACGACCTCCCGTTAGCTATAGGAATGCTGGCTTCCCTCGAACAAATTAAACTCCCGCTGCTCGAGAAGACCGTGCTGCTGGGCGAGTTGGGCTTCGACGGCTCCATTCGTCCGATCAAGGGTGCATTGCCCATAGCCATCAAGGCCAGAGCAGAAGGCTTCGAACACCTCATTGTGCCCAAGGCCAATGTGCGTGAGGCAGCTGTGGTGAACAAGATAAAGGTGTATGGGGCCGACAACCTCAGGCAGGTGGTAGACTTCCTGAACGGCCAGCCCGCCTTACAACCTACAGAAGTGGACACCCGGGCTGAGTTCTTTGCCGCCCAGACACAGTGTCCCTTCGACTTCAAGGATGTAAAGGGGCAGGAAACGGTGAAGCGTGCTTTCGAGGTGGCAGCGGCCGGCGGCCACAACATCATACTCATCGGTTCGCCAGGTTGCGGCAAAAGCATGATGGCCAAGCGCCTGCCTTCCATTCTGCCGCAGCTGACCTTGTCGGAAAGTCTCGAAACCACCCAAATCCATTCCATTGCCGGCAGTCTGCAATCACAGACATCCCTTATCGCCCAGCGTCCCTTCCGTTCGCCGCATCATACGATCAGCGATGTGGCACTCATAGGCGGTGGTGCGGTGTTCAAGCCCGGCGAAATATCATTGGCACACAACGGTGTGCTCTTTCTCGACGAGCTTCCCGAGTTTTCGCGCAATGCCCTCGAAACGTTGCGCCAGCCGCTCGAAGACCGCGAAATCACCATTTCGCGTGCCAAGTATTCGGCCACCCTTCCCAGCTCCTTCATGCTGGTAGCCTCTATGAACCCCTGTCCCTGCGGCTACTATAACCATCCCACCCATACCTGCCAGTGTTCTCCCGGCCAGATACACAAGTACATGAACCGCATATCCGGCCCGCTCATGGACCGCATCGACATTCAGGTTGAAGTGACCCCAGTCTCGGTGAATGACCTGGCACATATGCCGGCAGGAGAGAGCAGCGAGCAGATCCGGCAGCGCGTCATTGCTGCCCGCGAACTGCAAACCGAGCGATACAAGCAGCTGAAGGGCATACACTGCAATGCACAGATGACCCGCGCCCTGCTTGAGCAGTATGCCCGGCTCGATGAAGAAGCCAGCCAGGTTCTCACCCGTGCCATGAACCGCATGAACCTTTCGGCCCGTGCCTATGACCGCATACTGAGGGTGAGCCGGACCATTGCCGACCTGGAGGCTTCGCCCCATATTCAGGCCAAGCACGTAAAGGAAGCCGTGGGCTACCGCAACCTCGACCGCGCCGACTGGGGAGAGTAGAACCTTCCAAACCCATCACACCATGAACAAGCAGCCTATCACGCGCGCCCTCTGTCTCAGCGGTATGGCGGGCCTCGCCTTGACCGCTCTCGCGCAGCAATCAGCCAAGCCCAACATCCTCTTTATCCTTTGCGACGACATGGGATATGGAGACCTCGGTTGTTACGGACAACCCTACATCGCCACCCCCAACCTCGACCGCATGGCTGCCGAAGGCATGCGTTTTACGCAGGCATATGCCGGCAGTCCCGTTTCAGCCCCTTCGCGTGCCACGCTCATGACAGGACAACACACCGGACATACCCACGTGAGGGGCAACAAGGAATACTGGACCGACCGCAGCGTGCAGTATGGCGTGTGTACCGAATACCGCATTACAGGCCAGGAACCCTACACCACCGAACACCGTATACTGCCCGAAATCATGAAGGACAACGGCTACACCACTGGCATGTTCGGCAAGTGGGCCGGAGGCTATGAGGGGTCGCGCTCCACGCCCGACAAGCGCGGCATCGACGAATACTACGGCTACGTGTGCCAGTATATGGCCCACAAGTACTATCCCAACTTCCTCAACCGCTACAGTACGCGTCGCGGTGACTCGCTGACCATACGCATCGAGCTGACCGAAAACACTTGCCACCCCGACGGAGCTACTGCCGATGACTACCGCAAACGCACGCAGTACTCGGCCGACCTCATCCACCGTGAGGCCCTCGAATGGCTCGACCGGCAGTCAGCCGACCGTCCCTTCTACGGCTTGTTTACCTACACCCTGCCGCACGCTGAACTCTACCAGCCTAACGACTCTATCCTGCAAACCTACGAGGGAAAGTTCTGTAACGACAAGGACTTTGCCGGTGTGGGACGCTATCACGCCACGAAGCATGTACATGCACAGTTCGCAGCCATGATCACCCGACTGGATGCCTATGTGGGCGAAATCATGGCCAAGCTCGCAGAGAAAGGCCTGGCCGAGAACACATTGGTTATCTTCTCCTCCGACAACGGCCCTCACGAGGAAGGCGGTGCGGACCCTACCTTCTTCGGGCGCGACGGCAAGCTGAAGGGCATCAAGCGTTCCTGTCACGAAGGCGGCATCCGCGTGCCCTTCATTGTGCGCTGGCCGGGTAAGGTGAAGGCGGGCAGCGTGAACGATCAGCAGATTATCTTCTACGACATCATGCCCACCTTCTGCGACCTCATCGGTGTCGACAACTATGTAGAGCGTTACCGCAACGCCGGGCTGGGTGAGTTGGACTACTTCGACGGACTGTCTTTCGCCCCCACACTGCTGGGTCACGACGAGCAGCAGCAGCAACACGATTTCCTATATTGGGAATTTCACGAGACTGACCAGCTCGCCGTGCGCCAAGGAGACTGGAAACTGTTAGTCAAGAAAGGCCGCTGTGAACTCTACGACCTGTCGGCCGACGTGCACGAAGACCACGATGTAGCCGCCCAATATCCTGAGAAAGTAAAGGAACTCAAACAAATCATCAAGGAGCAGCATACGCCTTCGCCCATAGCCCAGTTCAACCAGCTCACCCTGCCGCCGTTCGATTGAACCACAGCAAAATTATTCGGCGCGCGTACCGTATTGTAAAGAAAACCGTACCTTTGCGCCTCCTACAAACAACGCATATCAATACAATACACACATGGCCCAGAAACCCAGTATACCCAAGGGAACACGCGACTTCGGTGCCGTAGAAATGGCACGACGCAACTACATATTCGATACTATCCGCCAGGTCTACTCGCTCTATGGCTTCAGGCAAATCGAAACGCCTGCCATGGAGAATCTGTCTACCCTGATGGGAAAATATGGCGAAGAGGGCGACAAGCTGCTCTTCAAGATTCTGAATTCAGGCGACTTCAACCGTGAAGTGTCGGCTGATGAATACACCGAAAAGAATGCCGCCCAGCTGGCGGCACGCTTCTGCGAGAAAGGACTTCGCTACGACCTCACCGTGCCCTTTGCACGCTATGTGGTGCAACACCGCGAAGAGCTGCAGATGCCCTTCAAGCGTTACCAGATTCAGCCCGTATGGCGTGCTGACCGTCCGCAAAAGGGACGCTACCGCGAGTTCTACCAGTGCGATGCCGATGTGGTGGGCTCTGACTCCCTGCTCAACGAGGTGGAACTGATGCAGATTGTCGACGAGGTGTTTACGCGCTTCGGCATCCGGGTGTGCATCAAGATAAACAACCGCAAGATCCTGACAGGCATCGCCGAAATGATTGGCGAGGCCGACAAGATTGTCGACATCACCGTAGCTATCGACAAGCTCGACAAAATAGGATTGGAAAAGGTAAACGAGGAACTGCGTGCCGTGGGACTTTCCGACGAGGCGGTGCAGAAGTTACAGCCTATCATTGCCCTCTCGGGCTCGAACAGCGAAAAGCTCGAAACCATGCGTCAGGCATTGGCCGACAGTCCTACGGGCCTGAAAGGAGTCGATGAGGTGGCCTTTGTGCTGCAAACGTTGCAACACAGCAACCTTCACAACGAGGTAGAGCTGGACCTCACCCTGGCCCGCGGACTCAACTACTACACGGGCTGCATCTTTGAGGTAAAGGCATTGGATGTGCAGATAGGTTCCATTACAGGCGGCGGACGCTACGACAACCTGACAGGCATATTCGGTATGCCGGGTCTCAGCGGCGTGGGCATCTCGTTTGGTGCAGACCGCATCTACGACGTGCTGAACCAGCTGAACCTTTACCCTGCCGCCACCGAATCGGGTGTGCAGCTGCTGTTCATCAATTTCGGAGGAGTCGAAGCCGCCCATTGCCTGCAACTGGCCGCAACGGCCCGCCAGGCAGGCATTGCCACCGAAGTCTACCCCGATGCAGTGAAGATGAAGAAGCAGATGGCCTATGCCAACGCACACCACGTGCCTTACGTCGCCTTGGTGGGTGAATCAGAGATGGCCGAGGGCCGCGTGGCACTGAAGGACATGAACTCAGGTGAACAATGCAGCCTGACTATTGACGAGGTGATTGCCCGGCTGGCTGCCCGTTAGGCTTATGAGCCCTCTTGTAGGTTGTGAGGTTTCTTGATGGGTTACAAACATTATTCGTAATATTGCACTTGCTTGTTGACTCTATAGGTTTCCTCGAAGGATTCAATTTCAAGTATTCAATTAAATAACCTAATAAAATTACGGGCATGAAACGTATCTATCTATTAACCTTCATACTTTGCCTCTTCGGGCAGGGGCTTGCCCAGACACTCATTGACGGCATCTACTACAACCTTGATGCCGACAACCTTACTGCGGCAGTCACTTCGACACCTGATGGGGTAGACGAGTATTCTGGCAGTATCAGCATTCCTGAAAGTGTTACTTATGAGGGGAAGGAATACTCTGTCACAGCTATTGGACAACAGGCTTTCTCTCTCTGTTCCGGTTTGACGTCCCTCACCATTCCCAATTCCGTCACATCTATTGAACAAGGGGCTTTCTCTCTCTGTTCCGGTTTGACGTCCCTCACCATTCCCAATTCCGTCACATCTATTGAACAATGGGCTTTCTACGGCTGTTCCGGTTTGACGTCCCTCACCATTCCCAATTCCGTCACATCTATTGGAGATAATGCTTTCAATAGCCTTAATTCCGCAACACTTTGATTTAAATTAATTTATAAGTTCCTGAGCAACAAAAAGTTGCCCAGGATTTTGCCGTGTCAGATTTTTCACTTATCTTAGTGTTGCAATTAGAAAACAAGCGAAAATCGTAACAAGGCATGGCAAAGGTAGCAATAAAATCTGAGAAACTCTCTCCTTTTGGAGGAATTTTT
>CAMBOH010000068.1 GCA_945869305.1 uncultured bacterium | reverse complement strand
CCCTGGGCTATGTGCTCGTTGCCCCTTCGGGGCGTGCCTTGAACGCATGTTTCCCCTCGGGGCGTGCCTTGAACGCTTGCATATGCGCCCTGATTGAATTTGCGAAACATGAATGAGTGATTGAGTCCTTTCTGAGGTTATGAGGGACAAGAGCCGCTTCATCCTGACACCTAATCAATAAAAGCTTATCACTCATACTTCAAACTTAAAACTTCAACCCAGTCCATCGTGTCCCCCATATTCCGCATAGCCATACCCAGCATCGTTTCGAACATCACCGTGCCCCTGCTGGCGCTGGCCGACACCCTCATCGCAGGCCATTTGGGCGCAGCCTCCTACATCGGGGCCATCGCCGTGGGTGGCCTGCTGTTCAACATGGTCTACTGGCTGTTCGGATTTCTGCGCATGAGCACAGGAGCCTTTGCCGCCCAGGCCCGTGGCGGCCGCGACCTGCGCGAGGCGCACTGTACGCTGCTGCGCTCGCTCAGCGTGGCACTGGCTGTCGCGCTGCTGCTGTTGCTGCTCCATCCGTTATGGGCCGAGGCCGCCTTCGCCCTGATCGGTGCCGACGCGGCAGTCGAGTCGCTGGCGCGCACCTACTTCGCCCTGCTCGTGTGGGGCGCACCGGCCGTGTTGGCCCTGTACAGCCTGAACGGCTGGTTCCTGGGCATGCAGAATGCCCGCGCACCGATGGTAATCGCTCTGGTGCAGAACACGGTGAACGTCGTGGCCAGCCTGACGTTTGTGGCAGCCTTCGGCATGAAGGTCGAGGGTGTGGCCCTCGGTTCGCTGCTGGCCCAATACGTCGCGCTGGCGCTGGCACTCGGCATCTATCTGCGGCACTACCGCCACAGGCTTCCGGCCGTGGCTTGGCGCGAGTGGATGCGGCGCACCGCCTTTGTCCGCCTCTTCCGCATCAACCTGCAGATTTTTCTGCGCACCCTGTGCCTCATAGCCGTCACCACGGGTTTCACCTCGTTTGGCGCGGCACAAGGCGAACAGACCTTGGCCGCCAATTCGCTGCTCATGCAGTTCTTCATGTTGTTCAGCTACTTTATCGACGGTTTCGCCTATGCCGGTGAGGCCCTTGGCGGCCAGTGTCTCGGAGCCGGCAACCGCACGGGCTTCGTGCAGCTCACCCGCCGCCTCTTTGCCTATGGGCTGGGGCTGGCCCTGGTGTTCACGCTCGTCTATGTGGCAGGCGGCCCACACCTGCTCCACCTTTTCACCGACCAGGAGCGGGTGGTCGAGACGGCATTGACCTATCTGCCCTACACCTTTGCCATCCCCCTGTGTGGCTTTTCCGCCTTCCTCTTCGACGGCCTCTATATCGGTACGACCCAGACGGCTTCCATGCTGGGCAGCATGGCGGCAGCCACTGCCTTGTTCTTTGCCAGCCAGTGCCTGCTGCCACCGGGCAACGGTGCGTTGTGGACCGCTTTTCTGCTCTATCTGGCCTGCCGCGCACTGATGCAAGCTGCATTGTTTGGCAAACTGTTGGCAAAGTTTCCCAACAACTCCAAATAAATCACTACATTTGCGCCAACTAAGTACCCACTATAGAATATTATGGCTACATTCAAACGCATACTGCTCAAGCTCAGCGGCGAAAGCCTCATGGGCGAACAAGGCTACGGCATCGATGTGAAGCGGCTGAACGAATACGCCGCGCAAATCAAGGAAGCCCTGCAAATGGGCGTGGAAATAGGCATTGTGATTGGCGGAGGCAACATCTTCCGCGGACTCAGCGGGGCCGGCAAGGGCTTCGACCGCGTGAAGGGAGACCAGATGGGCATGTGCGCCACGGTCATCAACTCGCTGGCCCTCAGTTCGGCACTGGGAGCCATCGGCGTGAAGAGCCGCGTGCTCACTGCAATCCGCATGGAACCCATCGGCGAGCTCTACAGCAAGTGGAAGGCCATCGAGGCTATGCAGCAAGGTGAGGTGGCCATCATCAGCTGTGGCACGGGCAACCCTTACTTCACTACCGACACGGGTTCGTCGCTGCGCGGCATCGAGATCGAGGCCGATGTGATGCTCAAGGGAACCCGTGTGGACGGCGTGTACACTGCCGACCCCGAGAAGGACCCCACTGCCACCAAGTTTGACGACATCACCTACGACGAGGTGCTCGCACGCGGCCTGCGCGTCATGGACATCACCGCCACTGCCATGTGTCGCGAGAACAACCTGCCCATCTATGTGTTCAACATGGACGTGGTGGGCAATCTCATGAAAGTGCTCAACGGCGAACCCATCGGCACCTACGTACACGCCTGATGACCCGAGAGCCTAAAGGAAACTACCGACCAAAAATCTGTCATAACAATGGAACTCATTGAACAGCTCGTTGCTCGCGCCAAAGCCTGCAAGCAACGCATCGTACTGCCTGAGGGAACTGAAGAACGCACCCTCAAGGCTGCCAACCAAATTCTCACCGACGGCGTGGCCGACCTCATCCTGCTCGGCAATGTCGACGAAATCCACCGTCTGGCCAAGGAGTGGGGACTCGGCAACATTGACCGTGCCACCATCATCGACCCCGCCAACAGCCCCAAGGCCGAGGAATACGCCCAGCTGCTCTGCGAACTGCGCAAGAAGAAGGGCATGACCATCGAAGAAGCCCGCATCAAGGTGACCGACCCGCTCTACTACGGCTGCATGGTCATCAAGAGCGGCGACGCCGACGGCCAGCTGGCCGGTGCGCGCAACACGACGGGCGACGTGCTCCGTCCCGCCTTGCAGATCATCAAGACCTCACCGGGCATCACCTGCGTGAGCGGTGCCATGCTCCTGCTCACCCATGCCCCTGAGTGTGGCGACAACGGCGTGCTCGTCATGGGCGATGTGGCCGTTACCCCGGTGCCCGATGCCAGCCAGCTCGCCCAGATTGCTGTCTGCACCGCCCGCACCGCCAAGGCCGTGGCCGGCATCGAACCGCGTGTGGCCATGCTCAGCTTCTCGACCAAAGGCTCTGCGAAGCACGAGGTGGTCGACAAGGTGGTCGAGGCCTTCAACCTGGCCAAGGAGATGGACCCCTCACTGCTCATTGACGGCGAGCTGCAGGCCGACGCAGCCCTCGTGCCTTCTGTGGGCAACTCGAAAGCACCGGGCAGCCCCATTGCCGGCAAGGCCAATGTGCTGGTTGTGCCTTCGCTCGAAGTGGGCAACATCGGCTACAAGCTCGTGCAGCGCCTGGGACATGCCACAGCCGTAGGTCCTATCCTCCAGGGCATTGCCCGTCCCGTCAACGACCTGTCGCGCGGATGCTCCATCGATGATGTCTACAAGATGATTGCCATTACCGCCAACCAGGCCATTGCAGCCAAAGAACTCGAAAACGCTTAATCATATACAGTCATGGCTTTCTCGTCCGACCGACAGAAAGCATCCCATAGAAGAATCATGAAAATCCTTGTCATCAACTGCGGCAGCTCCTCCATCAAGTACAAGCTCTACGAAATGGACGACCAGAGCGTACTCGCTGCCGGAGGCATTGAGAAGATCGGCCTCGAAGGCTCCTTCCTCAAAACGAAGATAAACGGCGAAACGAAAATCATCGAGTCGCCTTGCCCCACCCACACGGAGGGCATCAAGCTCATGTTCGACACCCTGCTCAGCCCTGAGTACGGTGCCATCAAGAGCCTGGACGAAATCAGCGCTGCCGGTCACCGCATCGTGGCAGGCGGACGCTTCACCAAGAGCCAGATTGTCACCGACGAAATGCTCGAAGAGTGGAAGCAGTACATGGAACTGGCACCGCTCCACTCCGAAGCACACCTCAAGGGCTACGTGGCTGTCAAGCAGATGCTGCCCAACCTGCCGCAGGTGTTCGTGTTCGACACGGCTTTCCACCAGACCATGCCCGCCAGGGCCTATATGTATGCCGTGCCCTACAAGTACTACACGCAGCACAACATCCGCCGCTGGGGCGCACACGGCACCAGCCACCGCTTCGTCACGGCCCGCGTATGCCAGGTTTTGGGCGTGAACCCGGCCGACGTGCGCATCATCACCTGCCACATCGGTAACGGTGCCTCCATCTCAGCTGTCAAGAACGGCCAGTGTGTAGACACCTCCATGGGCCTCACCCCGCTCGAAGGTCTCATGATGGGTACCCGTTCGGGCGATGTGGACCCCTCGGCCGTGCTCAGCATCATGCAGAAGGAGGGCTTCACCCCCGACCAGATGAGCGACCTGCTCAACAAGCAGAGCGGCGTGTTGGGCATCAGTGGCGTGTCGAGCGACATCCGTGAGGTAGAGCAGGCCATCAAGGACGGAAACGAGCAGGCCGCGCTCGCCATGGAGATGTACGACTACCGCATCAAGAAGTACATCGGTGCCTATGCTTCCGCCATGGGAGGTGTCGACATCATTGTCTTCACCGCTGGTGTGGGCGAACACCAGTGGGACGTGCGCAAAGGTGCTACCGAAGGTCTGGAGTTCCTGGGTGTCAAGATCGATGCCGAGAAGAACCGCAAGAACTTCGGCGAGGAGGAAATCATCTCTACGCCCGACAGCCCCGTCAAGGTGGTTGTGGTGCCCACCGACGAGGAACTCCTCATCGCCTCCGACACGCTCGAACTGGTGAAGTAAATATAGGCGGAGCCACCACTCCAGCCCTACACCTATTTATATATAACAGACGCTTTAGCGGCCATCCCCACGTGCCGCTAAAGCGTCTGTTTGCTGGGAGAGCAGGCATCCCTGCCTGCTTCATATCAGATTAACGGGCTACATAGCCAAATTCTCCTCTAAAATGTCGCCGTTTGGCAGCAATATCCGTCCCTTCTGACGCGCTAACCAAAAATTCTGCGAAAAATATTTGGCCTGTCAAGTGGCTTGTACTACCTTTGCCCATGTCGGCAAGCTAATGTGCCAGCCTGTGTGAACTTCGCGGGAACACACCCTGCCACAGTGCCCCGACCCCAACAGCTCATTCATTTTCAAATCAAACAAACCTATTATTAACCCCGCGAAACTGTAAGGAGTCTATAAATCCCTGGCCTGGCAACGCACTCTGTGCAGCCCGTGGTCAAGACATATTTATCCTGGACTTTGTCCTTGTTTCTCGACTCGCTGAAACCGCCAATTTCAAAATCGAAGAGAACAAGCGATGAAGGTTCACGTCCATACATGGGCGTGAACTGTTCGTGCTTTTCTTTCGATACGGTGCTTGGCGGTACCCAGTGAGCGGAAAAGCGACCCGAACAGTTCCGCCCATTTTTTTATCATTATGAAAAGGTTCTACAGCATCCTTCCATGGCTGCTGCTTGCCTTGACGGCAACAGCCCAGGTGAAGGTGAAGAAGGGCTTCCCTGAACCCGTTCCCAAACGGGCTGTGCTTAACCAACCCTCCGCCAAGGTATCTGTTTTTAGCGAATCACAGGCGACGGGCGTGGAATGCTTCGCCTCCACACAGGTCGATTACAACAACGAGCCGGGCGTTATCCGCTTCTACAGCGGCGACACCTACGACCGCACCAAGGTTTTCTGCGTATCAGATGAGGCCAGCGACCCCCTCCACAGCCGCACCATGCTCGGTGGTGCACTCTACAAAGATCCCGCGACAAACGAAGTCTCTTACGTAGGCTACGAAGTAATCAACTACGACCTTGACTACGGCTCATGGCCCGAACGCTTCATGAAGGTAGACCTCTCCACAGGTGAGGCGGAGACTATCAGCAACGAGATTGCCGAATTGAAGGCCAGCTGGTACACGGTTGTAAGTGCCAGCCAGAACCCTGTGACGGGGAAGCTTTGGGCCATGTGCAATAACGATGCCCGTGACAATAGTACCATGGAGCTTTTAGACAACGCCTTCGTTTCTCGCATCGGCACGTTGAACATGGAGGACGGAAGCTTTGAGGAAAAAGCCAAGTTAGAACACTACTACATGGGCATGGCATTCGACGCCGACGGACAGTTGTGGGCAATTCGCCCCATCCTCACTATGATAGATGTGGATGGTGATACATATTACACCATTGATGGTTCTATCCTGACCCGTCTCGACGTAGAGAACCACTTTGCCGAATTGGATGCTATTCAGCTCACAACTGCCGCAGACGGCAGCTCGAGACCCTTCCTGATGTGGTGGAATAATAGTATTTCGTTCGACTACGACACAGGCAACCTTTATGCGCTGCTCTGCGAGTATAATGACTATGGATATTGCTATCAGTATATGTACCGTATCGACACCCAAACGGGTGAGCTGAAGCATCCGGCAACCGGAGAATCAGGACCAGGCGCCTATCTCAATGACATTTGCTACGGTCTGGCCATTCCTTCGACCTTTGCAAATATTCCCAAAGGTCTGGAGAAGCTGAACCACTACCTTGACAGGTACTTCAACTGTCCCGACCTCTCGTTCGACTTCCCCGCAGGTAACTCTCCCGGTTTCTATCAGGCAGAAGTCGTAGCTGAGGCTCAGGTAGTGGTGGACAAGGCCAACGATGTGTCCAATGGTGTAATCACCCTCTCAGACGCTGAAATCGATGAGCTTTGCGCCCAGCTGAAGGCCGCTTACAAAAAGCTGCAGGAATCGAAAATCCCGCTTGGCGCAGGCTACTACTTCATCTACAACGATTCTGGCCGCTACCTCTATGCTGCCAATCAGGGCGAAACAACCTTCCTCTTTTCCAATAATGCCTATTCTTATGAGATTCCCGAGACCCTCTCGTACAAAGACTTGAGGTACATCTGGAAGGTGACTCCCGCCAGTGAAGGAAATGACCTCTACCTTGTGGAGAATGTGCTGAATGGTTTGGTAATCAGCGGACAGGAAGCCAGTTACTCGCGCATTGGCATATCCAAGGGCTTCACGCTGGCTTCGAGTGGATCGGTGAAGATAAACGAATTTATGGGCGAATATGGTCCTTCTTACCTCTTCTTTGCCACAGGCCCAACAGAGAATGGCTATACACAGTACAGTGCCAAATACGATAACGGTCCCGTTATAGCTTACGAAAATGATATTTTCAAAAGCAATAACTGTATGCACTTTGTGACTGTGACCGAAGAAGAAGTCAACGCCATCATTGGACAGGAGTTCCAGATTGACTGCACGGTAGGTGCGGCTGGCGTGGGAACGCTCATACTGCCCTTTGCTGCCGAACTGCCAAAGGACATGCAGGCTTACCGCTGCACGGGTGTGGACGGCACGAGGGTGCTGACGCAGGCAGTAGATGAGATTCCGGCTAATGTGCCTTTGCTCGTCATGGCACTGCCGGGCACTTATCATTTTACAGGTGTGCCCGAAGGTACAAAGACGAATTATACGGACGGCCTGCTGACTGGCGTAATGATAGAAACGCTCATCTTTTCAGGCTATGTGCTGCAACAGCAGGATGTGGTGGCTTTTTATCCCGTTGATGACTTGTATCCCATCACCGTTCCGGCCTACAAGTGCTACCTGAACTATACGGGTGAGCAGCAGGCCATGCGTTTGGACGATGTGCTGACGGGCCTGAAGGGCGTGACTGCCTCCGAAGGCGATGCAACGCTCTACGACTTGCAAGGCCGCCGCACCCGCACGGCTACCGCGCCGGGCGTATATATCCAGAACAACCGCAAGATTGTGAAATCCAAAAAGTAGAATGCCTCATGAAGAATCTCTATATTAGCCCTGCCGCCGTGGCTGTGGAACTGAAGACGGAAGGGATGATGGCCTGGTCGCTCGACCCGAGCGGCAGTGCCGACCCTGACCTGCCCGTATTGAGCGACAAGATGGAAGAGCCCGACTTTGACGAAGACGGGAAGAATTATTGGGAGTAGACGCGGATTGCCGCCAGACCCGGATATATAGATTGCCCGGACAGCCTTGATTGATGAGGCTGTCCGGGCTTTTGGGGCACTGGGGAGCAAGGCAAATGCCTGCGTATAACAACAGCGGGCGGGGATGCCCGCGCTCCCAGTCGTTGTCAGACACCCAACGCTGAGATGGGAACTACTGTTACGCCATCGGCTCTCGTATAGGCATATTTACCCACTCCTGTCAGGACCATCATGAATGAAGGGGCATTCATCTTGTCCGTGTCGATTTTGGCTGCCAATGCTTTCAGGGTCTTGGCCCCGCTGTCGATGAGCGTGTCGCCTCCAAGTTTCACTTCAACCAGCCCGTATCTGCCGTTTCGGAGGTGTATGATGGCATCACACTCCAGACCGTTCTTGTCGCGGTAGTGGTATACCTTGCCTCCCAAGGCATCGGCATAGACCCGAAGGTCTCTCACAGCCATTGTCTCAAATACCAGTCCCAGGGTGTTGAGGTCTTTGATGAGGTCATCAGGGCCGATACCCAGGGCAGAGGTGGCTATTGAGGGGTAGATGAAATAGCCTGAAAACCAAGTGTTTGGCTTGTCTCGTTCCGTGAGTTGGCCGTTTTTCATTCCGTGAGTTGGCCGTTTTTCGTTCCGTGAGTTGGCCGTTTTTCATTCCTTGAGTTGGCCGTTTTTCGTTCCGTGAGTTGGCCGTTTCCCATTCCGTGAGTTGGCCGTTTTCCGTTCCGTGAGTTGGCCGTTTCCTGTTCGGTGAGTTGTGGTAGGCTTGGTGGTGTGCTTCTGTAGGTTTGGGGGCGGGAGGAGTGGATCAGATGTGCTTGTTGCGCCAACGGTCGCTGCTCAGGTAGGTCAGGCAGAGGATGAAGGTGAAGATGTGGTAGACGTATTCGCTGAACCAGCACCAGGGAAGGCTTACGCGGCAGCCGAAGATGGCTACGCCTACATACACACAGTAGATGGTGAGCGAAATGCTCTCGAAGAGCAGTGCCGTGCGGGTGTTACCTGTTCCGCTCACGGCGTGTAGCAGTATTTGGGTGGGGATGGTGAACAGGTAGGAAGACAGGAGCACGTAGAGGGCCTGCCGTCCGATTTCTACCAGAGAATGGTCGGCCGTGAAGAGGTGCATCACTGCATCGGGAAACAGGCCGATGAGCAGCAGTATGGGGGTCAGTATGAGGTAGCCCAGACCGATGACACGCCGTAGCATGGGCCACACGGCCTCGTGTTCGTCGGCTCCCATCAGGTTGCTCACCAGCGTGGTGGCGGTCGACGAGAGGGCGATGACGGCCATGAAGGTAAAGGAGGATATGTTGCGGATGATGTTGGTGGCTGCCAGCTGGCGTTCGCCGAGATGCTCGACACTCAGAAAGAAGAGGAACCAGGTGCTGAGCGAGAGCACGTTCTGGAGCATGACGGGGCTGCCCAGGCTGAGCAGGCGGCGCATCTGTGAGAGGCTGATGCGTGGCAGCTTGTCGAGGGCGTATTGGTGGAGGTCGACGTGGCGGCCTGTGTAGGCCACGAAGAAGATGAGCGAAACGACTTCGGCCAGCGTGCTGCCTATGGCTGCTCCGGCGATGCCGAGCTCCGGCATGCCGAAATGGCCGAATATCAGGGCGTAGTTGAACAGCATGTTGCTGAGCACCAAGGCGATGCTGTTGAGCGTGAGGGTGCGCGTGTGGGTGGTGGCTACATAGAAGGCGCGGAACAGGGCGTTGACAAAGGCAAACAGCAGGCCGAAGATGCGCCATTGCAGGTAGCTGTTGGCGGCTTCATAGACGGCGTGGGAGCTGATGATGCTTTCGAGGATGCTGGGGGCGAGCCAGCGTGTGAGCACAAACACTAAGCAGGCCAGCAGGGTGAGTAGGGCCAGACTGTGGTAGAAGGTGTGGCCAATGGCGGCGTAGTCTCCCTGTCCGTTGCGCCGGGCCATGAGTATCTGTGCGCCGATGCTGAAACCCAGTCCTACCATGAACACGGCGACGTAGAAGATGCCGCCCAGTGCAGAGGCTCCCAGTTCGATGGAGCCGACACGCCCCAGAAAGGCTGCGTCGGTCATGCCGATAAGCTGTTCCATGAGCGTGCTGACCAGGATGGGCCAGGCGATCACTGCTATTTGTCTGTAGCTATAGGTGTGCATGGGCGGATGGGATTAGAATATAAGCTGGATTATGGGCATTTCGTTTAGATGCGTTTGCCCTTTGAGCGTATCTTCTTGCCGAACGGAATCGTTCGCAGATGCGTCTCACAGAAAAATGGGCTGCACCCTTGGGAATCTTTGGGATGCAGCCCATTATTTATCGGCCTATAAGGCTGTGGGTTGAGTCGGGTGACTCCCCATCGGGCCTGATGTTACTTCTTTGCGCAGCAAGAGGCACCCTGGCAGCAGTTCTTGCATACTTCGGCCCATGCCTTGGCAACGGCCTTGTCGTATGCCTTCTGAGCCTTGGCCTTGCCCTTGGCGTCAGCCTTCTTCACGTTTTCGTAGAGGGTCCAGAGGTTGTACTTGGCAGCAGCGTCCTTCTGGGCGGCAGTGAAGGCTTTGGCTTTGTTTTCGACTGCAGCTTCTTCAGCTTCGGGAGCGTAGGCGTGCTTGTAGCCCTTCACCTTGTCCCAGTTGCCACGGGTAAAGTCGGGGAATGCTACGCTGGCGCAGTTGTTGTCCATCGAGAGGCTACCCAGTTCGGCCAGACAGCACCATTCGGCGAGGTCGTAAACGTCCATGTCGAGGGGCAGACCGTTCTGCAGACAGTAGACCATACGGGCATCCATCATGTAGTCCATACCGCCGTGACCCATTTCGCGGCCCATTTCGCCATACTTCTTGATGATGGGGCTTTCGTACTTCTTCATCAATGCCTGATATTCGGCATCGGGCAGGAAGCCGTGGCTGCTCAGGTTGTCCACCTGGGGCTGTACGCCGCTGGCGGTGAGCTGGCTCTTGTCGAGTGCGATGGCTTCAGAGGGATACTTCGTGGCATAGCCCTTCGTACCGGTGAGCTTGAACAGACGGTTGTAGGGCTGAGGGTTCATCACGTTGTGCTGGATTTCAACCACCTTTCCGTCGGCCGTGCGCATGAGGGTCGTGGTGTGGTCACCGTTGCGGAACTCCTTGCAGGCCTTGCCGGTCTTCTTCTCCACGTAGTTCTTGCCGTGAACAGACTTGGTGTCCATAGCTACGAGGGTGGTGAAGCGGTCGCCACGGTGAATGTTCAGACACTGTGCCACAGGGCCAAGGCCGTGGGTGGCGTAAACGTCACCGCGGTTCTCCATGTTGTACTTCATGCGCCAGCCGAGCTTGTCGGGGTCGTTGGCGGGGTTCTTCCAGTAGTAGTCCCAGAAGTCGTCGAGGTTGTGGATATAGGCACCTTCTGCGCGAAGCACTTCGCCGAACACACCAGCCTGAGTCATGGCCAGAGCGTTGAGTTCGTAGTAGTCGTAGCAGCAGTTTTCGAGAATCATGCAGTGCTTGCGGGTCTTTTCAGACAGGTTGATGAGGTCCCAGCACTGTTCGAGGTTCATGGCCGAAGGCACTTCGATGGCGGTGTGCTTGCCGTTTTCGAGGGCGCACTTGGCTACGGGGAAGTGGTGGTCCCAGTCGGT
>CAMBOH010000067.1 GCA_945869305.1 uncultured bacterium | reverse complement strand
GCCCCTTCGGGGCGTGCCTTATCGCCTCATTTCACCCCAGAAAGCAACCTCATCACCCCCCCCAACTTAACACATACTCCCCCCATGCACAATAAACTGAACCGGATTCCTACCCCCTTCTACTACTATGACGTAGACTGCCTGCAACAGACGCTGCAGGCCATCAACCGCCACGTTGCCCCCCACCCCAACTTCCACGTACATTATGCCATCAAGGCCAATGCCAACCCGCGCCTGCTCCGGCTCATCAGCCAGGCCGGTCTGGGTGCTGACTGCGTGTCGGGCGGCGAAGTGGCCGCTGCCATTGCGGGCGGTTTTGAACCTTCGCGCATCGTCTTTGCCGGTGTAGGCAAGAGCGACAACGAAATTCGTCTGGCCCTGCAGGCTGGCATACACAGTTTCAACGTTGAGAGCCTGCCTGAGCTGGAAGTCATCGACGAGCTGGCCGCCGAGCTGCATACCACAGCTCCCGTAGCCTTCCGCATCAATCCCAATGTCGACCCCCACACCCATGCCAAGATCACCACGGGACTGAACGAAAACAAGTTCGGCCTGCCCTTCGAACAGGCCGCTGATGCCCTGCTGCGCGCTCAGGAGCTGTCTCATGTCGAACCGGTTGGCCTGCATTTCCATATAGGCAGCCAGATCACCGAGACCGAACCTTTCCGCCAGCTCTGCCTGCGCATCAACGAGCTGCAGGCACTGCTCGAAGCCCGTGGCATCCGGGTAGCCAACATCAACGTGGGAGGCGGTCTGGGCGTAGACTATGACGACCCGATCGGCCATCCCATTCCTGACTTCGAAGCCTACTTCGACACCTTTGCCCAGCACCTCCAGCTGCGCGACGGCCAACAGCTCCACTTCGAACTGGGCCGTAGCGTAGTGGCACAATGCGGCACGCTGGTAGCTCGCACGCTCTATGTCAAAGAAGGCGTGGCCCGCAAGTTCCTCATCGTCGATGCCGGCTTCACCGACCTCATCCGCCCGGCGATGTACGGCTCGCACCACTTCACGCAGAACCTCAGTGCCGAACAGCAGACTCCGGCCGAACGCTACGATGTGGTAGGCCCCATCTGCGAGAGCAGCGATGTCTTCAGCCGTGATGAACTGCTGCCCGTGACACACCGCGGTGACCTAATAGCCTTCCGCTCTGCCGGAGCCTATGGCGAAGTCATGGCCTCGCAATACAACCTGCGTCCCCTGCCCAAGGCGTACTATTCCGACGAATTGTAGCAGCCCGCCCCTTCCACAGCTACATACATACAGCAATTGCCTGCAACCGCCCGGCCATTCACAGGGACTGTCTCCCTCCTGGCCAAGTCGTTGCAGGCAATTGCTGTATGCAGGCTGGGAGAGCAGGCATCCTGCCTGCTTAAACTGGGAGGGCAGGCATCCTGCCTGCCTGAACGTGTAATTGGCTTGTCAGCAGCAGGCATCCTGCTTGCGCACCCAGTGCCCCTTCGCCTCCTGTCGTCTCCTGTCACCCTCCCCCCAGACGGAACAAGCTGTCTGCACCTACACGTGTAAAGGCAGCCTTCGACGTCTCGAAGGAGTACAGCGGACAGAACGAGCGGCTTGCACAAAAGAAGAAAGATTAGGTTGTTTTAGTTAGATAGGTTTTTGTTCATTGCAAACTTAGAGACATTCTGATTTGCACGTGCACCCCCATTCCGCGCTAACACTGGGAAGCGTACTTACGGACAAGGGGGTGTTTTATTGTTTCTACATGAGCCACACCCTCACACAGGCCTGACCGACAGAAAACCCTGCAAAAATATAGCTTGCAGGGTGTACGGATGGCTCATATACGTTTGTTGACTCAAATAATAGACCAAAGGAATGATTCGGTCGACCAATGGCAGGCAGGAGGGCACAATGGCAGGCAGGAGGCCTGCGCTCCCGGTTTAAGCAGGCAGGATGCCTGCTCTCCCAGTTTTTCGCAGGCAGGATGCCTGCGCTCCCAGTCAGTGCTACTTCGCCGCCTGCTTGACCTTGCGGAACAGGTCGGAAGCAAAGATGAAGTTGTTGAGCAGCTCGTTGTCGGCATTCATCACCTCGTCCTTCGTGCCCTCCCATTCGGCGTAACCCTGATAGATGAACAGGATGTGCTCGCCTATTCCCATCACGGAGTTCATGTCGTGGGTATTGATGATGGTGGTGGTGTTGAACTCCTGCGTAATGTGGTGAATGAGTTCGTCGATGACCAGCGAGGTCTTGGGGTCGAGGCCGGAGTTCGGCTCGTCGCAGAACAGGTATTTGGGATTGAGCGCAATGGCGCGGGCTATGGCCACACGCTTCTGCATGCCGCCCGAAATCTCGCCGGGATATTTGTCGCAGGCATCGGACAGGTTCACATGGTCGAGACAGAAGCGGGCACGACGCACACGGTCCTTGTAGCTGTCGTCGGAAAACATGTCGAGCGGGAACATCACGTTTTCGAGCACCGACATGGAGTCGAACAGGGCGGCATTCTGGAATATCATGCCCATTTCGCGCCGTAGCATGGCCCGTTCGCGCTTCGACATCTGCATAAAACTGCGTCCGTCATACAGCACGTCGCCTTCGGTAGGCTCGAACAGGCCCACGATGTTCTTGATCAGCACGGTCTTGCCCGACCCGCTCTGGCCTATCACCAGATTGGTCTTGCCGCTCTCGAAACGGGTGCTGATACCCTTCAGCACTTCTTTGCCATCGAATGACTTGTGCAGATTCTTGATTTCTATCATGACAGTATTTGTGTGAGAAAGAGGTCGGAAAAAAGGATAAGCATCGAACACGACACCACGGCGTTGGTGCTGGCCTTGCCCACTTCGATGCTGCCGCCCTCTACGGTATAGCCGTAGAACGAAGAGACGCTCGAAATGATGAAGGCGAAGAAAAGGGACTTTACGACACCCATCCAGAAGAACCAGGGCACAAAGCTGTGCTGCAAACCGGCCGTGAGGTCAGAGGGTGTGATGATGTGGCCCACATAGGCGGTGGCATAGGCACCGATGATGCCGCTGAAGGTGCTGAACACCACCAGCAGAGGCATGATGGTGACAAGTCCCGCTATCTTAGGCAATATCAGGAAGGAGGCGGGATTCACGCCCATGATTTCGAGCGCATCGATCTGCTGCGTGGTGCGCATGGTGCCCAGCTCGGAGGCGATGTTCGAACCGACCTTGCCCGAAAGGATGAGACACATGATGCTCGACGAGAACTCAAGCAACATGATTTCGCGCGTCACATAACCCGACACCCAATGGGGCATCCAGGGACTCTGGATGTTGAGCTTGATCTGGATGCAGATAACGGCACCGATGAAGAACGATATGAGCAGCACAATGCCGATGGAGTCGACACCGAGCTGTGCCATTTCCTTAACATACTGCTTCAGGAACATACGCATGCGCTCAGGGCGCGAAAAGGTACGTCCCATGAGCAACAGGTAACGGCCAAAGGCGTGCAGAAATTTGAGTATAAGCATGGTTGGATGGATTGTTTCGGGTTCGGAAAGGGGGGACGGAAGGGGGAAGATGCCTGTGCTCACGGTTTTGGCAGGCTGGAAGCTTGTGCTCACGGTTTTGGCAGGCTGGAAGCCTGCCCTCCCAGTGCTTCGGGCTTGAGGTTGCCGTGTTCGTCAAACAGGCCGTAGGTCGTGCGCAGCACCCGGAACTCGGTGCGACGGTTCAAGCCGTGGCACACCTCCTGCTGTTCGGGAGGCAGCTTGGCAATGTAAGCCTCTGTGAGCGAATCACCCTCGTGCAGGAAAGGGTGGGTTTCGACAAGCCGCTTGTTTACCGTTTTGGGCACCTGTTCACCATAGCCGCGCGCGGTCAGACGGTCTGGTTCTATGCCCTTGGCCGTGAGATACTTCACCACACTTTCGGCCCTGCGCTGCGACAGACGCAGGTTGTAGTCGTCATTTCCGCGCTGGTCGCAATGGGCAGCCAGCTCAATGGTGATGTGCGGATTTTCGTGCAACATACGGGCCAGACGGTCGAGTGCCTCACACGAGGCTTCGCTCAGTTCGGCACTGTCGAAAGCATAGAACACGTTGCGCACAAGCACGGGCACACTCACGCTGGGCAGGGGGAACTGCAGCACATGCTGCTTTTCGGTCGGCACGGAATCGGCCTTCAACTCGGCACGTACATTGAGATAGCCCTTGCAGGTGGCCAGAAACAGGTAGGAAACACCGGGTTCCAGCGGCTTCTCAAACGAACCGTCGCTCAGAACGCCGAACTTCTCGTTCGTACCGTCGCTGCCTACCATGTATACTTCGGCGGCAGGCAGTTCATAGCCATCCTGCTCATAGACCCAGCCCTTCACCGTCTGGAGCACTTCGGGGTAGGAAAAGGAGTAGATGCGGTCCCAACCGCGGCCGCCCGTACTGCGGCCCGAACTGAAATAGCCCCTGTTGTGCAGCCCCTCGAAGGTGATGCCAAAGTCATCGGCGCTGGAGTTCATCGGCACTGGCAGGTGGCTGACCGTCCAACGTTCCGTCAGCGTGTCAAGTTCGGCGCGGTAGAGGTCAAGCCCTCCCAGACATGGCGTGCGACCGTCACTCGAAAAGTAGAGTTCTCCGCTGGGTCTGAAAGCCGGGAAGCATTCGTTGCCCGGTGTATTGATGTCAGGCCCCAGGTTCTCCAATCGGCCGAAGCCATGGCCGCCTCCCGTTTCTATGCGCCAGAGGTCGAGCCCACCCTGACCGCCAGGCAGGTCGGAAGTGAAATAAAGCCACTTCCCGTCGGGCGACAGTGCCGGATGAGCATAGCTCGACAAGGTGTCGGCCGTCAGCTTCAGCTGCGTGGGTTTGCCCCATTTGGCATCCGAGCGGCTGGCCTGCCATATCTCGGCCATGCGCGGATACTGCGGATCTGTGCGGCAGACCGTGAGATACATGGTCTTGCCGTCGGCCGTCAGCACACAGGCACCTTCGTCAAAGTCGGTATTCAGCTCGCCCTCGACAGGTTCGGGAGCCTTCCACTGTCCGCGCTCATCCTTTTTGCTTACAAAGATGTCGCCGTTCTTCGTGGCGGTAATAAGACTGATGTCTCCCGAAGCCTGGGGTCGTGTAGACGTGAAGTAAAGCAGGCCACCCGCATCGTCCACCCATGCCGGACAGAAGTCGGCCCGCGAGCCGGTGAGCCACGTGGCGGCTTTGACCTCATAGGCCGAAGTCTCGCGCAGCAGCCGCTGGCCCAGCCGGCAGTTGTAGAGAGCCTGCTCCACCGCACTGCTGTGAGGCATCGTGTCGGTGAGGGCCAGCAGCAGCTTCTCGGCTGCCTTCGGGTCGCCCTGCTTCATCAGCGCACGAGCCAGTTCGAGCGCAGCTGTGCTGTCAGCGGCATGGTAGCGCAGCGCATTGCGATAAGAGCCTACGGCCCGTGCCGTATGACCGTAATGCGCATAGGCGCGGGCCATCTTCAGCGAAATGCGTCCGCGCAGTGCTTTCTGCTTGGGCGGTGTCTGGGAGTAGGCGCGCTTGTACTGCCCTGCCGCCTCGGCATATTCGCCCAACGACCATGCAGCATCACCGCGCCTTTCGCTCTTTTCGGCACTGCCACACGAGCTGAGCGCAGCGACTGTGAGCGAAAGCACTCCTATAATATATATATATATCAGTCTGTTCATAAACGGGAAAGAGGGGGATTGGGACTTATCCGCGGCAAATTTAATGAAAAGTATCGGTTACGGACGGTGTGCAGGGGCCGCTTATTGTTTTTATCCCTGTTCCCTGCGGCTGCAAGCGGTATAGACCAACGCGCCATGAAAGGTGATGTATTCAAGTTTCGCAAGTGTTCACTTGTAGATAACAAGCGTTTAAGGAGCGGGCTGAAAGCCCCTTCGGGGCGCACCTTGAACGCTTGCTCCCTTTAGGGACCGCCCTTTTTTACTTGCGAAACTTGAATTAAAAAAATAGGGGGATTCTACATACGTATTCGAAAAATGTTATACTTTTGCTTTGCTGAATCGGTGGTGGCGCCTTGAAGTACATCGCACCCCCACTGTTTTACCTAATCTTTTAGCCCTGAAAAGCAATGACGGAAGCCATGGATCTGAAAAAGGCACTCAAGGAGTTTTTTGGGTTCGATGCCTTTAAAAGTAATCAAGAAGCCATCATCGAGAGCCTGCTCGATGGCCGAAACGTGTTTGTGCTCATGCCTACGGGCGGAGGCAAGTCGCTGTGTTACCAGCTGCCCTCGCTCCTCATGGAGGGTACGGCCATTGTGATTTCACCGCTCATTGCCCTGATGAAGAACCAGGTAGATGCCATCCGACACACCAGCCAGGAGGACGGTATCGCCCACTTCATCAACTCCTCGCTCAACAGGAGCCAGATCGAAAAGGTAAAACGCGACATCCGGAGCGGCGTGACCAAACTGCTCTACGTGGCTCCCGAATCGCTCACCAAGGAAGAGAACGTAGAGTTCCTGAAAACGGTGAAGATTGCATTCTACGCCGTCGACGAGGCGCACTGCATCTCTGAATGGGGACACGACTTCAGACCTGAATACCGCAAGATCAGGCCGATTATCAACGAAATCGGCCCCGCCCCCGTGATTGCACTCACGGCCACAGCGACCGAAAAGGTGCGTACCGACATCAAGAAGAACCTGGGCATGACCGATGCGGTGGAGTTCAAGAGTTCGTTCAACCGGCCTAACCTGTACTATGAGGTGAGACCGAAGACAAAGGACATTGACCGCGACATCATCCGCTTCATCAAGCAGCAGCCTGCCTGCAGCGGCATCATCTACTGTCTGAGCCGCAAGAAGGTGGAGGAACTGGCCGAAGTGTTGCGCACCAACGACATCAAGGCCGAGGCTTACCACGCCGGCATGGACTCAGTGACCCGCTCCAAGACGCAGGACGACTTCCTCATGGAGCGCATCGACGTGATTGTGGCTACCATTGCCTTCGGCATGGGCATCGACAAACCCGACGTGCGCTTTGTCATACACTATGACATACCCAAAAGTCTGGAGGGCTACTATCAGGAGACGGGACGCGCCGGACGCGACGGCGGCGAAGGCAAGTGCATCGCCTTCTATTCGAGAAAAGACCTGCAGAAGCTGGAGAAGTTCATGGAGGGCAAACCCATTGCCGAACAGGACATCGGACGGCAACTGCTCAAGGAGACGGCGGCCTATGCCGAAAGCTCGCTCTGCCGGCGAAAACTGCTGCTGCACTACTTTGGCGAACTTTATAGCAAAGAAAACTGCGAGAACTGCGATAATTGCAAACATCCTAAACAACAAGTGGAAGCAAAAACAAACTTAACAAAGGCTTTGGAAGTAATCCTGGCAACCAAGGAGAATTTCCGCGACGACTATATCAAAGACATCCTACTGGGACGACGCACCGACGAGGTGTGTGCCCACCACCACGACGACCTCGAGGAATTCGGCTCGGGCGAAGAGGTGGACGAACGCATCTGGAACGCCGTGATACGACAGGCGCTCATCACGGGCTACATCGACAAGGACGTGGACAACTACGGCGTGCTGAAGGTGACCAAGGAGGGACGTAAGTTCCTGGACAACCCCGTGTCCTTCCAGATTGTAGAAGACCGGAACTACGATGAAGAGGAAATGGAGGCGGAACCGCAGGCTGGAGCTACCTGCGCAGTGGACCCCGCACTCTACAAGATGCTGCGCGACCTGCGCAAGAAGCTCTCGAAAGAACTCGACGTGCCGCCCTATGTCATCTTCCAGGACGGCTCGCTCGAATCCATGGCAACCATCTACCCGCAAACGCTCGAGGAACTGCAAAACATTCCTGGCGTAGGAGCCGGAAAGGCCAAACGCTACGGCACGGAGTTCTGCAAGCTGATCAAGCGGCACTGCGAGGAAAACGAAATCGAACGACCCGAAGACCTCCGCATACGCACCGTGGCCAACAAGTCCAAAATCAAGGTGAGCATCATTCACAGCATTGACCGCAAGGTGGCGCTCGACGACATCGCTGTGGCCAAGGGCATCGAATTTGATGAACTGCTCGATGAAATCGAAGCCATCGTGTACTCGGGCACCAAAATCAACATCGACTATTTCATCGAAGATGTGATGGACGAAGACCACATCGAGGACATCTACCAGTATTTCAAGGAGAGCGACACCGACG
The DNA here is from genome assembly GCA_945869305.1 of uncultured bacterium. Classification (GTDB taxonomy): domain Bacteria; phylum Bacteroidota; class Bacteroidia; order Bacteroidales; family Bacteroidaceae; genus Alloprevotella. The sequence continues at coordinate 3,379 of CAMBOH010000067.1, read as the reverse complement.
ACCTCGAAGAGGCACTCGACGAACTCGGAGAGGACTACTCCGAAGAGGAAATCCGACTGGTGCGCATCAAGTTTATCTCGGAAATGGCCAACTAAGAAAACAAGAAAGAATACAACCTATATGAACGAAAACGCTAATCACGCCGAACCCGCCGAAAAGAAGGGCCTGAACTTTATCGAACAAATCGTAGCAAACGACCTCGCCAACAACAAGAACGCAGGCCGGCTGCAAACGCGCTTCCCGCCCGAACCAAACGGCTACCTGCACATTGGCCATGCCAAGGCCATCTGCATGGATTTCGGTGTGGCACAGAAGTTCGGCGGCGTGTGTAACCTGCGCTTCGACGACACCAATCCACAAAAGGAAGACACCGAATACGTAGAGGCAATCAAGCAGGACATCGAATGGCTGGGATTCAAGTGGGGAAACATTTACCACGCTTCGGACTACTTCGACCAGCTCTACCAGTTTGCCATCCGGCTCATTGAGGAGGGAAAGGCATATGTAGACGAACAGACCAGCGAACAGATTGCCCAGCAGAAGGGTACCCCTACCCAGCCCGGCGAGGACAGCCCCTATCGCAACCGGCCCGTGGCGGAGAGCCTGGAGCTGTTCCAGAAGATGAACACAGGCGAAGTGCCCGAAGGGGCCATGGTATTGCGTGCCAAAATCGACATGGCCAACCCCAACATGCACTTCCGCGACCCCATCATTTACCGTGTCATCAACAAGGAACACCACCGCACGGGCAGCAAATGGAAGGTTTACCCCATGTATGATTTTGCCCATGGACAGAGCGACTACTTCGAGGGGGTAACCCACTCTATCTGTACACTGGAGTTTGTACCTCACCGTCCGCTCTACGACTACTTCATTGACGAACTCAAGCAGGGACAGGACCTCGATGACAACCGTCCGCGCCAGTACGAGTTCAACCGCCTGAACCTGACCTATACCGTCATGTCGAAACGCAAACTGCTGGCACTGGTACAGGAAGGGCTGGTCGACGGATGGGACGACCCCCGCATGCCGACCGTATGCGGCCTGCGCCGCCGCGGCTATTCGCCTGAGGCTGTACGCAAATTTATCGACATGATCGGCTACACCAAGTTCGATGCGCTAAACGACTACGCCATGCTCGAGGCCGCTGCCCGCGAGGACCTCAACGCACGGGCCCTGCGCGTGAGTGCCGTGCTCAACCCCGTGAAGCTCGTCATCACCAACTATCCCGAAGGCCAGACCGAAGAGATGGAGGCGCAGAACAATCCTGAATGCGAGGCCGACGGCAAGCACACCATCACCTTCAGCCGCGAACTCTGGATGGAACGCGACGACTTCATGGAAGACGCGCCCAAGAAGTTCTTCCGCATGGTACCGGGCAAGGAAGTCCGCCTGAAGAACGCCTACATCGTGAAATGCACAGGCTGCAAGAAGGACAGCGACGGCAACATCGTCGAAGTGTATGCCGAATACGACCCCACCAGCCGAAGCGGACTCGAAGGTGCCAACCGCAAGGTGAAGGGCACACTCCACTGGCTCAGCACGGCCCACTGCCTGCCTGCCGAAGTACGCCTCTACGACCGCCTGTTTACGGTCGAGAATCCCAGTGCAGACCCGCGTGACTTCCGCGAACTGCTGAATCCCGATTCGCTCAAAGTGCTCACGGGTTGCTATGTCGAGCCCTTTGCCGCTAACAATGACACGGGCAACCGCTACCTGCAGTTCCAGCGCACGGGCTACTTTACGCTCGACACACACTCCACGCCCGACCACCTTGTCTTCAACAAGACGGTGGGACTGAAGGACAGTTGGAAAGCATAAGACTCTTTCTGTGTAGGGCCATGCTCCTCGGGGAGTACATGGCCCTTATTTCTTCAAAAATCCCGAAAACATCATGACGGACAAATACCTGCAAGAAGCCATCGAAACCTACGAACGCTTTGTGGCCCAGGGAGGACCGTTCTATATGGACGCGCCGACCCTTATGGATATCGAAGAGCACTATGAGAAACAGGGCATGGAGTTTGAAGCCGAACAGCTCATGCGCACGGCCGAGAAACTGCATCCCGAGAGCGAAGACGTGCTCGCCGTCAAAGCCTTCAGACTGAAAGTGCGCGGCAGGTGGAACGAGGCGATGCAGGTAATCAAGCGCATTGCCAACCAGCAAGCACGCGACGTACAGGTCTTTCTGGCGGAATGGGAAACAGCCCAGGGGTTTCCTGACAAGGCCGAGAAACGAATCAGGCAACAAATGCCCGAAACCAGACAGCCGGAGGACTACGACTGGCTGCTCAATCTGGCCGAAGTCATGGTGGACTATGGCTACTACGAGCGTACGGTCAAGCTGATAGAGGAAATTCCCGACAATTATCCGCTGCGGCGGCGGGCCGATGAACTGCTGGCCGAATGCCACTGGCAGCTGCACCACTATGACCAGACTATCGAGGTGGCCAACCGAATGATTGATGCTGACCCCTACGACACCTCGCTCTGGGGCTATCTGGCCGATGTGCAGCAGAAGTGTGGCAACTATGAGGACTGCATCGAAAGCTGCGACTATGCGCTGGCCATAGATCCGAACATGCAACAGGCCATGAGCCTGAAAGTTTTTGCCACCTTCGGGCTGCAACGCTTCGACGAAGCCATGCAACTGTGCCGGCAGTATATTCCGCTCATGCCCGACGACTACACGCTGCGCATGTATGCCGGCGAACAGTGCTACATCGCCGCACGCTTCGAAGAGGCTTCGGGCTATCTGCACGAAGCCCTCCGACTCTGCTCGACCGACAATCCTGACCATAAGCGCATCCTGACTGACCTGGCGCTCACCCTGTCCAAGACTGACCGACTGGACGAGGTGGAAGAACTGATGCTCACGCTGACCCAGACCAACATGACTCCGAGCGAGTGTCACTACCATACCGCAGGCATCATGCTGGAAGGCGGACATACGGAACGTGCGGTAGAGCAGTTGGCGAAGTCGTACTTCGCACCGCCTCATGGCGACGGAGAACGCTTCCGCGTGATGGAGATGCTTACGAAACAGGGCTGGTTCAAGCCCGCCGAGCGCCTGTGGCGGTATTTCGTGGAGCACGACCTGCGTACCAGCAAGCTCGAAGCCTATGCTTATGTGACAGTGGCGATGCGCGGTCTGCACGATGCCGAATCCTATCTGGGCTACCTCAAGCTTTCGCTGCAATACTGTCCGCTTGAAATCATCCCCCTGCTTTTCTGCGACTATAAGACACATGACCCTGATGAGATTTTCCGCAAGGCACAGCAGGAATGCGCAGCGTGGTAGGCTGTATGCGAAGGGAAAACATGTGTTCAAGGCACGCCCCGAAGGGGCAACGAGCACATAGCCCAGGGCATCGCCCTG
>CAMBOH010000066.1 GCA_945869305.1 uncultured bacterium | reverse complement strand
TTCTATCTCCAACGAAGTATATCTTCTGTCGCCAACGAAGTATATCTTCTATCGCTAATGAAGTATATCTTCTATCTCCAACGAAGTATATCTTCTGTCGCCAACGAAGTATATCTTCTATCGCTAATGAAGTATATCTTCTATCTCCAACGAAGTATATCTTCTGTCGCCAACGAAGTATATCTTCTATCGCCAATGAAGTATATCTTCTCTGCGAGACCAGAGAGCTACAGTGTGTGGCATCAGACAACATAACCCCCGCCCGAACCTCGGTGACCAACCCTTGTCGGGCCATATCCAATCAGCCAAAATACATCACATCACATACATGGAATTTTCAGCAAAACAGATAGCCGAATATTTGGGAGGCGTGGTCGAAGGCGATGAGAACGCCAAAGTAGGCACCTTTGCCAAGATCGAAGAAGGCGTGCCTGGAGCCATATCCTTTCTGGCTAATCCGCAGTATGCCCATTACCTGTACAGCACGGAATCAAGCATCGTGCTTGTCAACAAGGACTTCCAGCTCGAACAACCCGTCAAGGCCACCTTGGTGCGTGTAGACAATGCCTACGAGTGCATCGCCCGCCTGCTCACACTCTATCAGAGCACCATGCAGAAGCGTAAGGGCGTGCATCCGCTGGCCTTTGTGGCCGAATCGGCACAGCTGGCCGACGATGTCTATGTAGGTGCTTTTGCCTACATCGGCGACCATGTGACCGTGGGCAAGGGCAGCCAAATCTACCCCGGCACAGTGGTTGAAGAGGGTGCACAGATAGGTGAGGACTGCCTGTTCTATCCCCATGTGACCGTCTATCACGGCTGTAAGATAGGCAGCCGTGTCGTGCTTCACTCCGGCTGCGTGATAGGTGCCGACGGATTCGGCTTTGCCCCTTCGGCCGACGGCTACGAGAAGATACCCCAGATAGGTATCGTCACCATCGAAGACGATGTGGAAATCGGTGCCAATACCTGCGTGGACCGTTCCACCATGGGCAGCACAGTCGTTCGCAAGGGCGTGAAGCTCGACAACCTGGTACAGGTGGCCCACAATTGCGAGATAGGCGAGCACACCGTCATGTCGGCACAGGTCGGCGTGGCAGGTTCCACGAAGATAGGCCAGTGGTGCATGTTTGGCGGCCAGGTGGGCATAGCCGGACATGCCGTGATAGGCGACCGCGTCCTGTCGGGAGCTCAGGCCGGTATAGCCGGAAGCTTGCGCAAGGGCCACGTGACCGTGCAAGGCTCGCCCGCCATTGATGCCAAGAACTTCATGCGTTCGAGCGTTGTGTTCAAGTATCTGCCCGATATGCAGAGCGAGCTGAACCGCCTGAAGAAGGAAGTTGAAGAATTGAAAAAGAAGTTGTAATACGCTTTCGGCCGCCGGCAAGCCCCAAGGACGAAAGGCTGGAGCGGCACAGGAGGCAACCCCCACATGTAACCTATGTTGAAACAAAGAACTTTGGCCGGCAGTTTCTCGTTGTTCGGAAAAGGACTCCACACGGGACTCAGCCTGACGATAACATTTAACCCCGCCCCCGAAAACCACGGCTACAAGATACAGCGCATTGACCTTGAAGGCGAGCCCCTCATTGATGCCATTGCCGAAAATGTGGTCGACACCTCGCGCGGCACCGTTGTAGCCAAGGGCGAAGCCCGCTGCAGCACCATCGAACACGCCATGGCTGCCCTCTATGCCATGGGCATCGACAACTGTCTCATACAGGTGAACGGCCCCGAGTTCCCCATCCTCGACGGCAGTTCGCAGCCCTATGTCGAGCAGATACGAAGGGTAGGGGTGCTCGACCAGAATGCCCCGAAGGACTTCTATGTCATCAAGAAGAAGGTGGAGTTCCGCGATGAGGCGACAGGCTCCTCCATCATCATCCTCCCCGATGAGCAGTTCTCCATAACCTGCATGATCTCCTTCGACTCGCAGTTCATTAACAGCCAGTTCGCCACACTCGACGACATGCAGGACTTTGCCGGTGAGATAGCCTCGGCCCGTACCTTCGTCTTCGTGCGTGAAATCGAGCCGCTGCTCAAGGCCGGACTCATCAAGGGCGGAGACCTCGACAATGCCATTGTCATCTATGAGCGCCAGATTTCTCAGGACGACCTCGACAGGCTGGCCGACCACCTGCATGTGGAACACCGCGATGCCACCAAGCTCGGCTACCTCAACCGTCGTCCCTTGGCCTGGCAGAACGAGCCTGCCCGCCACAAGCTGCTTGACATCATCGGCGACATGGCCCTCATAGGCCGTCCCATCAAGGGCCGCATCATTGCCACCCGTCCCGGCCATACCATCAACAACAAGTTTGCCCGCCAGATGCGCCGTGAGATACGCAAGTATGAGGTGCAGGCCCCTAACTACGACCCCAACCGCGAGCCGCTCATGGATGTCAACCGCATCCGCGAACTGCTCCCTCACCGCTATCCCATGCAGCTGGTCGACAAGGTGGTCGAAACAGGCTCGAACTACATCGTTGCCATCAAGAACGTCACCTCCAACGAGGCTTTCTTCCAGGGACACTTCCCGCAAGAGCCGGTCATGCCCGGCGTATTGCAAATCGAGGCCATGGCCCAGGCCGGCGGACTGTTGGTGCTCAACTCTGTCGAAGAGCCCGAGCGTTGGAGCACTTACTTCCTGCGCATCAATGATGTCAAGTTCCGCAAGAAGGTAGTGCCCGGCGACACCCTCATCTTCAAGGTCGAACTGCTGGCCCCCATTCGCCATGGCATCTCCTCCATGCACGGCTTTGCCTTCGTGGGCGAAACGGTGGTCATGGAAGCAACCTTTACGGCCCAAATCACCAAGAACAAGTAAACCAATCCTCCCCACATACAGCGTTGGGCAGGTGTGTAAGCCTTTTCGGGCCCCTGCCGCCGCCCCACCTAACATCTCACTATGATCAGCCCCTTAGCATTTGTGCATCCCGAAGCCCGCATAGGCGAAGGATGCGAAATAGGCCCCTTCTGCTACATCGACAAGAATGTGACAATAGGCAGCAACAACCGATTGATGAACAGCGTTACCCTGCTTAGCGGCACCCGGATGGGCGACGGCAATACCGTCTTTCCCGGAGCCGTTATAGGTGCGGTGCCGCAGGACCTGAAGTTCAAGGGCGAAGAGTCCACTGCCGAAGTGGGCAACAACAACACCATACGCGAAAACGTCACCATCAACCGTGGTACGGCAGCCAAGGGCAAGACCGTGGTCGGCTCCGACAACCTGCTCATGGAAGGCATGCACGTGGCCCACGATGTGGTCATCGGCAATGGTTGCATCATCGGCAATGCCACGAAATTGGCCGGTGAGGTGGTGGTTGACGATTTTGCCATCATTTCGGCCTCAGTGCTTGTCCACCAGTTCTGCCACATAGGCAGTTATGTCATGGTGGGCGGCGGCACCCGTACCGGACAGGACGTGCCTCCTTTCACCATGGCAGCCCGTGAGCCGGTAGCCTATTGCGGACTCAATATTGTGGGCCTGCGCCGCCGTGGTTTTGCACCCGAACTCATAGAGAACATACACAACGCCTACCGCCTGCTCTACCAGCGCGGCAAGCTGCGCGAAGAGTGCTTGCAGGAAATACGCGAGACGGTGCCCATGAGTCCTGAGATCAGTTACATACTCGACTTCGTGACCAGCTCCAAGCGCGGCATCATCAAGTAGCCCTCCTGCCGAAGCCAACTTCCAAACAACAATACATCACGCTATGCTATTCCGTATCAAGTTCATTTCTGACGAGGTTGACGGCTTTGTACGCGAACTGAAGATCGACAGCGATGCCACCTTCCTTGAGCTCAACAACTTCATCCTGGAGTCGTGCGGCTATCCCGACGACCAGCTCACCTCCTTCTACCTGTGTGACGAAGAGTGGGAACGCCAGCAGCAGATTACTCGCGAGGATATGGGCGTGGGCAGTGCCGACGAGGACATCTTTGTGATGGACCAGGTGCGCCTCTCTGAGTTTATCGAAGACGAAGAACAGCGTCTGGAATTCGTGTTCGACCCCTTCGCCAACCGTTGTTTCTACTTGGATGTCAAGGAGATCATTCCCGGCGAAACGCTGCGTGTTCCCGTACTGTTGCGGGCCAAGGGTGAGCCGCCCGTACAAATCAACGACCTCGACAGTGACCCTGTTGCCACTATCGGAAAGGGCAAGAAGGGAGCCGAAACCACATGGGGCGAAGAACTCGACGACGCCTCCATCTACGGCTCCAATGCCTTCAACGATGATGAAATCGACCTCGAAGGTTTCGAAATCAGCGACGGGCGTCCGTTTTAGAATATAGGTTATGAGGTAGCCTCTTGTAGGTTATCAGTTTATGGGGTAGCCTCTTGTAGGTTATCAGTTTATGGGGTAGCCTCTTGTAGGTTATCAGTTTATGGGGTAGCCTCTTGTGGGTTATCAGTTTATGGGGTTATGAGGTTATAAGGTAACTATTTGGATGGACGCTTTCCTCCGCTACAGTAGTAACCTTATAACCTCATAACCCCATAACCTCATAACCCCATAACCTCATAACCCCATAACCTTATAATCTTATAACCAGACATCAATCCTACGCATGACAAAGACATTGAAAGTAATAGTCGGCCCTACGGGAGTGGGCAAGACGGCCTATGCCTTGCAGGTGGCCGAACGCTACGGTTGCCCCATCCTCAATGCCGATTCGCGCCAGCTCTACCGTGACCTCCCTATAGGTACGGCAGCCCCGACCATACAGGAGATGGCGCGTGTGCCCCACTACTTTGTGGGGACGCTCGGTCTGGAAGACCATTATAGCGCAGCACAATATGAGCAGGATGCCCTCAAGCTGCTTGATGAGCTGTTCAGCCACCACGATGTGTGTGTGCTTTCGGGGGGCTCCATGCTCTATGTCGATGCCGTGTGTCAGGGCATTGACGACATTCCCACCATACAGCCCGAAACCCGTGCGCTGCTCCATGCGCGTTATGAGCAGGAAGGGCTTGCCCCCCTGTTGGCCGAGCTGCGTCTGCTCGACCCCGACTATTACCGTCAGTGTGACCTGCGCAACCATAAGCGCGTGGTACATGCGCTCGAAGTGTGTTACCAGACGGGGCGCACCTTCACCTCCTTTCGCACAGGCCGAAAGGCAGCGCGCCCCTTCCGCATCGAGAAGATTGGCCTGTGGCGCGAACGATCCATCCTGTTCCAGCGCATTGGCGAGCGTGTCGACGAGATGATGCGTCAGGGCCTGCTCGACGAGGTGCGCCGTGTCATGCCCTACCGCCACTGCAACTCCCTGAACACCGTAGGCTACAAAGAACTGTTCCAATATCTTGATGGGGACTGCACCCTTGATTTTGCGCTGGAGCGCATCAAGCGCAACACCCGTGTCTACGCCAAGAAGCAGCTCACCTGGTTCAAGCGCGATGCCGAAGTGCTGTGGGTCAACTTGGACGAGCAACAGCAGCCTGCAGTGCCAGAGGCAGGCGGTATGACTGTAAGTTAGACTTTAGATGAAAAGCCATGGATGGAGCTGACAAGCAGCGGGCGAACGGCAATAAAGTGCTGAAAGCTCAGACCGACTACAAGCACTTGTTCTTCTATCAGAAGAGTGATGTTCTGTATCAGATGACTTTTTGTTTTTGCGACAAGTTCCTGCCGCCTTATGGAGACCGCACGCGCGACCAGATGATTCAGGCCGCACGTTCCGGCAAGCAAAACATAGTTGAAGGCCTGTCCGACGGAGTGACTTCAACCGAGATGATGCTGAAGCTCCTGAATGTAGGCCGCTCATCGCTGCAGGAACTCCTGGAAGACTATTTGGACTATGCCAAGGCACATGGTCTTATAATCTGGGACTCAAGCCATCCCAGATATAACTCCATGCTTGCTTTTTGTAGAAAGCACAATGCCCTGAGCGATTACCAGCCATTCTTCTCCAAGTGGAATGCCGAAGAGTTTTGCAACATCGCGATTTCGCTCTGTCACATCACCGATAAGATGTTGACAACGTATCTGAAGAAGGAGGAACAGTCATTTGTCACCGAAGGAGGCATCAAAGAGCGAATGTATAAGGCCCGCACCAATTACCGGCGTGACCAAGACATCGAATATGAAAGGCTTCGCCGGGAAGTGCCAGTCCTAAAGGCAGAAATAGCGAGGCTTAAGAAACTGCTGCAAAGCCACGGTATCAACTGTGAGGAGGGAAGCTGACAGAGAAGCAAGACTATAGAGATTCTAGAAGAACTAGAAGCCCTAGAGATTCTAGAGGTCCTAGAGAATGGCTATGTGGTGGAGGCCTTCAGGGGAATTGCAAGAAGCAGGGAGAGCAGGCAGAGGATGATGTCGGGCAGACCCAGAGCGACGGACTGGATGGCACTGGCCGCAAAACCCAGGGCGAAAGAGATGCGCCAGGAGAGGATGTAGGTGTTCTGGGCTGTGCCGCGCTGGCAGTGCTCGGCTTGTTTCACCCAGCAGGACAAATGGCGCGACGAAACTTCGCTTACGCCAAAGCCGATGAGGAAACTGCCTGCCAGGAGCTGCACTTCACTTTCTGAGGTTGTACATATCAGGGCAGGAAGCAGCAAAATGTAACACAGACTCACTGAGAGGGTGTGAGAAAGGGTGCTGCATAGCAACCGCTGCAGTATGAAGGCTGTCAGGGTGCCGGCTGCTATGGCGCAGCATGGTAACAGACCGTAGCCTTCGGTGCCGACCAGCCGGCCCAACAGCCATGGAGCGGCAAAGAGGGTGAGGCTCAGTCGCCAGGATCCGGGCCAAAAGAAGCGGTCCAGGGTGAAAAGGGGAACTCTGACGGGAGCCTTGACGGGGATGCTGGTCTGGGCTACCAGCAGGAAGGATAGGGCACAGGGCAGCAAGGCCCACCAGAAGGCGGCCGGCAGCGGGGAGATGTTGGCCAGCAGGAGGCCACACACCAGTCCCATGGGAATGCCCAGACGGCCGGCCCAGGCGTAGCGTGCGTCGCCCTGGCTGCGCTGCGAGGACGGCAGGAGGTCGTTGACAAGCGTGGTGCCCAGTGCGGTCTGGGCTATGCCGAAGGCGACTCCCTGCAGGCCGTGAAGCACGATGCCCCATAGGGGGAGGGGCAGGTTGGCATAGCCCCATGTGGGCAGCAGGCCCAGCAGGAGCATGGAGCGCAGGAACACGCCTTTGCGCGAACGCTGCTCCATCAGCCAGGCTCCCAGCGGGCCGGGCAACACCATGCCCAGTGCGAAGGCGCATACGGCCCATCCTGTCGGGGCGTGGCCTGCGCCCGACTGCATGAATCCTGCATCGAGCAGGGCTGGCATGGAGAACACGTAGAGGTACAGCAACCAGTTGGCCACGCAAAGTTTGATAAAGCGTGGACCGTTGAGGCGGCTGTGGGAGGTGGAAGACATGGATGTGGGGAAGGGTTAGTAACGCTCGTTTTCGTTGGGGAAGTCGCCCGACTTGACATCGCTGACGTATTGGCCTATGGCATCGGTCATGATGGTGTGGAGGTCGGCATAGCGGCGCAGGAACTTGGGCGAGAAGTCTTTGTTCTTGCCCAGCATGTCATCGATGACCAGTACCTGACCGTCGGCCGGTCCGCCGCCGATGCCTATGATGGGTATGTCGGTGCAGTCACAAGCCTGACGGGTGAGTGTGGCGGGAATCTTTTCGAGCACAATGCCGCAGCATCCTGCAGCTGACAGGGCCTGCACGTCATGGATCAGCTTGGCGGCTTCGGCCTCTTCGCGGGCACGTACGGCATAGGTGCCGAACTTGTTGATGCTTTGAGGGGTGAGGCCCAGATGGCCGAATACGGGGATGCCGGCATCGAGGATGCGCCGTACGGCATCGAGAATCTCTACGCCTCCTTCGAGCTTGACGGCATCGCAGCGGGTCTCCTTCATGATGCGCACGGCATTGCGCACGGCCTCCTTGGCATCTACCTGATAGGTGCCGAAGGGCATGTCACACACGACGAAGGCACGCTTTACGGCGCGGGCCACCGAGCTGGCGTGGTAAATCATCTGTTCGAGGGTGATGGGCAGTGTGGTGGCATTGCCGGCCATGACGTTTGAGGCACTGTCGCCAATGAGTATGCAGTCGACGCCTGCACCATCGACGATTTTGGCCGTGGTGTAGTCATAGGAGGTGAGCATGGCAATTTTCTTGCCTTCGGCTTTCATTTCTTTCAGACGGTGCGTCGTAACCTTGCGTGCATCGTCAACCAAATAACCTGGCATGATGTGATTTGTTTTAGGGAGTTAGTTGTTGCCGGTCGCTTTCAGGCTGAGCATGCGTTCGACCGTGAAGCTGCCGAAGTGGGGCATGGTGTAGCAGCAGTAGGGTGAGATGATGGCAGCCGGATGGCTGGTGGTGAGTCCGATGACAGTGGCCTGGCTGGCTTGTGCGGCCCGAAGTCCGTTGAGGGAGTCTTCGAACACGAAGCAGGACGAAGCCTCCAGCCCGAAGTGGCGCGCAGCGGCGAGGTAGCAGTCGGGGGCAGGCTTGGAGCGCAGTGCATCTTCGGCGGTGAAGATGCGGTCGAAGCGTTGCGGAAAGTCGGGATGGTCTTTTAGCAGACACTGCATCTTGTCGTGGTTGGAGCTGGTCACAATAGCTGTGGGAATGCCCTGGGCGCGCAGCTGTGCGACAAAGTTGAGGGCACCTTCAATGAGGGGATAGCTCATGTGTTGCTCGAACTGTAGCAGTTCGGCGGCTATCTCAGCCTGCCGTTCGGGTCGTTCGGGGTAGTATGCTGCATATATCTGTGTGAGGGTATGGCCTTTGATGCGGACGGCAAAGTCCGGGTCATGGGGAAAGTCGCGCTGTGCGATGCTTGCCCAGAATCGGGTGTACTGGCTTTCGGTGTCGACCAGCACGCCGTCTAAGTCAAATAATGCTGCTGTTTGCATAGGGTTGGGTTTGAGAGAGGCCGGACGCATGGCGGGAAGCATGGTGCTCCCAGCGCTGTCCGGGTCAAAGCGCGTGCAAAGGTAAGGCATTTTTCTAAGGTGTGGGGCTATAAACGGCGAAAAGGGCTTTGCCTGCGTGACCTGTGCGGTCCTTTGCAGACAAAGCCCTTGGAGATGTGCGGCTTTATGTGGAGGGCGTATCAGTTCTCCTTCAGATTGCGCACGATGCCGTTCTTGGCCCCTTTGATGAAGTCGAGAATCTTGTCGATTTCGTCGCTCATGGGTATCTGTTCGGGAATCTTGATGACAGCATCCTCCAGGCTGAAGTTGCCGGTGTAGATGATGCGGTAGGTGTTGGCGATGTGACGCAACACGCGATCGGAAACGTTGAAGTGCTTGAGCACCACCGTATTCACGCCGTGGTAGGCAGCAGGGTTGCCGCCCAGGATGACATAGGGCGGCACGTCCTTCTGTACGCGGCATCCGCTCTGTATGAGCGAGAAGCGTCCTACGCGCACATGTCGCTGGACCACCACGCCGTTGCTCTGGATGGAGTTGTCGTGGAGTTCGCTTTCGCCGGCAATGCAGCTGCCGATGCCGACGACACACTTGTCGTGTATGTGTACGTCGTGGCAGATGTGTACACGGTCCATGATGAAGTTCTCGTTGCCGATGGTGGTGGCTTTGTCGGGATAGATGCTGCCGGCAATGACCACGTTTTCACGGATGTGGTTGTGGTTGCCGATGACCACGCGGGTGGGTTGGCCTTCAACGTAGTGGAAGTCCTGCGGCGTGGCGCCTACGACAGCATTCTGGTAGACCGTGTTGTGGTGGCCGAGGGTCGTGCCCTTGAGGATGCTTGCGTGCGGCTTGATGACGCAATGGTCGCCGATGGTGACACCGGCTTCGATGTAGGCGAAGGGTCCTACTTCCACGTTCTGACCCAGTTGGGCTGCGGGGTCAACGTATGCTAAGGGAGAAATCATAGTAAAGAGGGTTGTTAGGTGAGGGGGTTGTGTACCCTTGGATTATTTTTCACGTCCGCCTCCGAGAGCCTGATACAGGCTGATGGCAGCCTGCACCTTGTCGAACTTGTCCTGAATGAGGCTGAGCTGGGCCTGGATGAGGCTCTGCTGTGCCGTGAGGATTTCGAGATAGGTGGTGCTGGCACTGCGCTGGAAGAGTTCCTGCGTGTTGTGCAGGGTGGCGGTGAGTGTCTCGACCTGCTGTTGGCGTGTGGCCTGACGCTGTGAGGCAGCCTGATAGTCCGTGAGGGCGTTGCTTACCTCCTGTCCGGCATTGATCAGAGCCTGCTCGAACTGCAGCTGTGCGTCTTCATACTGCAACTGCGAAACCTTGAGGTTGGCCTTCAGCTGTCCGTTCATGAAGATGGGCTGTGTGAGTGAGGCGAAGGCCGAAGCCAGGATCTTGCCGGGGTTGACAATTACGCCGGCATTGTTGGTCCAGGAGGCTTGTGCGCCGATGGAGAGTGAGGGATAGAAAGCGCTTTTGGCCGCATTGACCTTGTAGAAGCTGGAGGCCAGCTGCATTTCGGCTGCGTGCACGTCGGGACGGTTGGCCAGCAGTTGCAGGGGGACACCTGCCGAGAAGCTGGCGGGGAAGGCATCGGCATTGAAGCTGCCGCGGGCGATGGGGTGGGGAGCCTCATGCAGCAGGCTGCACAACGCGTTTTCAGCTTGCGTGATGTTCTGCTTGAGTGTAGGTACAGAGCTGAGGAGGTTGTAGTAGTTGGCCTTGGTCTGTCCTACGGCGGCCTCGTTGGTCATGGCAGCCGTCTTCATGAGCTCCATGGTGCGCACGTTTTCGGCCCAGATGGCGACCGTCGCTTCAGTAGTCTTGAGCTGCTCGTCGAGCATCTGCAACGTGTAGTAGAGGTTGGCCACCGAGGCGATGATGGCCGTGCGTGTGGCCTGCTTGGCCGCCTTGCTCACTTCGAGAGTAGCTTCGGCCTGCTTCTTGGCGTTGCGCAGCTGTCCGAGTGCACCCACCTGCCAGCTGGCAGTGAGGGGGAAGCTGTAGGTCTTGGTGGCTTTGCCGAAGTCCCAGCTCGAAATGTTGCCCTGCGGGCCGAACGACACAGAGGGGTAGTATGCCAGGCGTGCTATGCTCAGGCCGGCTTCAGCCTGTTGGATGGTGAGGTCGGCACTGCGCAGGTTGGTGTTGTTCTCCAGTGCTTTGGCGATAAGGGCCTGCAGCTGCGGGTCGGTAAAAACTTCCTGCCAAGGGGTGTTGCCGAAGTTGGCGGTGTCGGCGGGCAGGGCAGCCTGTGTGTCGGTCGTGTCGCGGTAGAGGGTTTCGAGCCCGTTTTCGATGCTTTGCGGCCGCTCGTAGTTGCGGAAGAGGTGGCAGCTGCTTAGCAGGGCGGAACAACCGAGGATATAGATGAGATGTTTCATTTTCTTGTCTGTAGGGTTGCGAGGGTAGGGGTGGTCCGGGAAAGCCCGTGGGCCGGTGCCGAAGCCTTTCGGGCCCGATTCTGGCGGTCTTTCGGGGGCCACCCTTATCCCGGCTATTTAGAGTATTGTTCGATATCAGAGTCAGCTTCGCCGGGTTCGATGTCCTCCCAGGTCATCGGCTTGATCTTCTCTTGCAGATACTGGAAGATGACGAAGAGCACGGGCACGATGAAGATTTGGCAGATCATACCGATCAACATGCCGCCGATGGCCGTCGTTCCGAGCGAGCGGTTACCGTTGGCACCTACGCCGAAGGCGAACATCATGGGCAACAGACCGATAATCATGGCCAGTGAGGTCATCAGGATAGGACGCAGACGGGCACCGGCACCGAGCACGGCAGCCCAGGAGATGCTCATGCCCATCTTGCGGCGGTCGAGTGCGAACTCCACAATCAGGATGGCGTTCTTGGCCAACAGACCCATCAGCATGATCAAGGCAATCTGCACGTAGATGTTGTTGGACGCGCTGCCGAATATCATGTTGAAGAATT
>CAMBOH010000065.1 GCA_945869305.1 uncultured bacterium | reverse complement strand
GAACTGTTCCCCTACGAGCGCGTTCATATCGGTGGCGACGAGTGCCCCACCACTGCATGGGAAAATAATGCCGAATGTAAGGCAAAATATGAAGCATTGAACTTGACAAATTATCGCCAGCTTCAGAGCCTTTTCATCAAGGAAATGTCTGACTTTGTGCAGTCCAAAGGCCGCAAGCTTTCCGTGTGGAATGAGTCTATCACGGCTGCAAATGCTGACTTGGAAATGGTGCAGAGCACGGATGCAATGGTATATTGCTGGATGCCTGCCGAAGCTGGTGTTACCAAAGCTGCCGAATTGGGCCTGAGCCGCATCTACACGCCGCAGTACCACTTCTATATCAATAAGTACCAGGGCGACCCCTCGCTCGACCCGCCCGCCGCAGGTTACGGTAACGAGGATGTGAAGGTTGTGTATGAACAGTCTATCCCAGGGGATGTCGATGCCGGTATTCAGGCCACCTTCTGGACAGAGGTTGTCAGCGACCGCGATTATTTGGAGTGGCTCACCTTGCCGCGCCTCACCGCGATTGCCGAAGCTGGATGGACGCCGCAGGCCAACCGCAGCTTTACTGACTTCCAGCAGCGCATCACCGCCGACACCCTACTGCTTAACTACGGCAACTACAAGTGGTGCGACTATCAGATGGTGGGCTGGGAGAAGCCCGGAGTGCCCAAGCCCAATGTCAGCACGGCCAGCGAGAAGCACTACTACCGCCTGATCTCTGGTGCGACGGATGCCGAGCGCGTGGGCCGCTGCATCGAACTGGTGGCAGACGGTTCGCCGTTGCTTACCAATTATAGTGGAAATAAGATTGCCGTAGGCCGCCTTTGGACCAATACGCAGGCCGAGGAGAGAGCGGACAACTACGACTATCAGTGGTGGTACATCGAAGCCGACCCTGCCGGCTCGGGCAACTACGCCCTGGTATGCAAGGCGCAGCCCAATGGCTCGATCAATCCCACGCCTGTGGGTAGCGGGACAAGTGCCCGTTGGGACTATGACAGCAACACCAAGCACTACAGTTTTGTCCTGGGTGCGGGTGCCTCGGGTAAGGTGGGCGACAACTATTTCTACACCATCTCCACCAGTGCTGCTCTCGGCGACTATTTCAACTCGTCCCTGGGTGGTCAGGGCTATGCCGTCAATATCTACGGCCTGGATGCCAGCGTGAAGTGGCAGTTTGCTCCCATGCCTGTCGCAGAGCCCCAAGCGCCAGCCATCATCTACCCCAAAGCCAATACGGCCGAAGACAAGTATTACTATCGTATCGTGTCGAAGGCTTCTGATGGTCGCAAAGGTTCGTGCATCGAACTGCTTTCTGCCACCTCGCCCAAGATCGGCACAGGTAATGCTCGGGAAAACCGCCTGTGGTCGAACGCCCAGGCCGCCGAAGGTGCCGACAACTACGACTACCAGTGGTGGAGTCTGGAGGAGGATCCCAGTAACGCTGGTCACTTTGCCCTCGTGTGCAAGGCCCTGCCGGACGGTTCGGTGAACACCACGCCGACGGCCCTCGCCGCTACTGGCCGCTGGGACTACGACGTTGCTGCCAAGCACTACGACTTCATCCTGGGTCATGGCGGATATGGCTCAGTGAATGGCAACCACTACTACACCATCCACAGTACGCAGTCGGTGGGCACTGGCTCCACCCCGTGGTATATGAATGCTGCAGCTGGTGGACAGAATTACTCTATCAACGTCTATCAGGGCACGTACAACAGTTCTGACGCCGTATTCTGGGAATTCGTCCCCGCGGCCAACTACTACAACATCAACTTCACGCCCCTGACCTACGGCGAGACCTACATGTTCAGCAATGCCGTGGAGGGCTTCAACGCCACGGCACTGTCTACAGCAAGCGACAACACGAGCCTGCTCCACAGCACCGACCCGTTTGCCGCCAACGCCTGGACCGTCACTTCCTCCGAGGTTTCAGAGTTCTACGGCGTGCAGAAGCTCAACTTGCAGAACGCTGTAACACGTCAGTACATCAGCGGCGCCGCAGCCTCTTACCAGACGCGTGTGGGCTATCCCGTGTCTGTCGATGCCAGCACCAAGGCGACGGTAGACTTGGCCTACGACGAAAGCTGTGGAGAATACCGCTTGCAAATCAATGGCCGCAGCTTCTTCCCCTTGGTAAAGGCCGGTACCGTAAGCAGCGGCAGCACCGTCAGTGGCGCGGCCTACGACGCACCCCGCCTTCAGGGAGCCACGTGGAACGTGACGCGCGTCAAGCCCGTTACCTTCAACTGCGAGACAACCGACGGAACTTCGCTGGGCAGCTTCACGCGCTACATCGATGCCGAATTGGCCGAAGTGTCGCTCAGCCTGACACCCGAAATCGCGGGCTGTGCCGTGCAGTCCATGACGAAGACCGCCGAGGACGTGTACACTGTAGTCTATATGAACGTGAGCGACTTGCAGCTCTCCGATGCTTCCGAGCAGTTCGAGGTAGTGCGCGCCTTCACGGCCGATGCCCTCACCTACACCCGCTACTTCAGCCACACAGGCTGGCAGGCCTGGTACATGCCCTTCGCCATGAGCTATGAAGACTGGAAGGACGACTTCGACGTGGCCCGCCTGAACGACGTACACCAGTTCGACGACGATGAAGACGGCGTGGCCGACCGCACCGAACTCGAGGTGATGTATGTGAAGAGCGGACGCATCGAGGCCAACACGCCCTACCTCATCCGCGCCAAGGAAGCCGGCCCCAAGAGCATCCAGCTGACAAATGCCGTCGTGCAGCCCACCCTTCAGAACGAGTTCGACGTGACTTCGTGGAACAACCGCTACGTCTTCACCGGCACCTACACGCTGATTCCCGGCTCCACCGTCTACTCAGAAGGCTACTACGCCCTCTCAGGCGGTGCCTTGCAGCAGGCTCAGAACTCCAGCGCGTCGCTCGGTGCTTTCCGCTGGTATCTGCAGGTACTCGACCGCTCGGCCCAGGTGGCAGCAGCTCCCAAGGTCATCAGCGTGCGTGTAGTGGGCGATGAGGAGTCTACCACCGGCATCCGTCCGCTCCAGCCCATGACGCAGGACCAGCCGCTCAACGTCTACGACCTCAACGGCCGTCTCGTGCTTCGCGGTGCGCGCAGCCTCGACACCTTGCCCAAGGGTGTCTACGTGGTGAACGGCAAGAAGTATATCAAGTAACATGGAATCCTCAAGACAAACGTTTATGAAGAAGCCCTATCAAGTTCCATACGCTCTGTCCGTCCGCCTGCGTGCCGAGGCTCCGTTCCTCACCACTTCGAACATCCCCATCGGCGGCTCTACCGACCACTTCGATTCCAACCAGCGCGAAGAGCCTTCGGGCTGGGAAGGGTGGTCTCAGGAGGATGAAGAATAGTTGTTGCAAGCCTCAGACAACCATAGAAGGCTATAGCTCTCTATAGAAGACTATAGATATTCCATCGTTCAATGTGTGCCCTGAAGGGGTAAAAGCATAGATTCCTATCGTGTGTAGTCTAACGCTTTTCCCTTTTCAGGGCGCACTTTGTGCTTGTGGGGTAGCCGCCCCGATGTGGACAGGCGTTCAAGGTCCGCCCCGGAGGGGCATAAGCGCACAGCCCAGGGCAAAGCCCTGGGGCTATGTTCACCGCCGCAAAGTGCGCCCTGCAAGGGCAAAAGCATAAATTCGAAACGTGTGTTTTCTAACGCTTTTGCCCTTTCTTTAACGCACTTCATCGCCTCTTTTCCCCCAGGGCGTTGCCCTGGGCTGTGCGCTTATGCCCCTCCGGGGCGGGCCTTGAACGCTTGACTTCCAATGATAGCTCACCATCCCAATCTATCTCCCTCCCTCTCCTTAACGAAGAATGGCCTCTCGGGCGGAGCTTTCCGCCCGAGAGGCCATTCTCGTGTATCGAAGCGGGAGGCGCGTCAGGCCACCTTTTCCAGCTTCTTGATGATGGCAAAGATGAAGGCTGCGCTGAGCAGGCAGATGCCGGCCAGTACGCCCCAGATGACGGGGAGCGAAACGTCGGCGCCCCACAGCAGGCCCGGAATCATCACCAGCTGGTTACCGATGGCCGTGGCAGCAAACCACAGACCCATCATCAGACCGGCATACTTCGCGGGAGCCACCTTGCTCACAAAGCTGATGCCGATGGGCGAGAGCAGCAGTTCGGCGAAGGTCAGCACGAGGTAGGTGGAGATGAGCAGGTTGGCACTCACGCGGGCGGGGTCTTCGCCAGCCACGATGGCATCAGCCTGGGCCAGCGGGGTGAGCAGGCCGAAGGAGAACGTCATCATGAGGAGGAAGGCTGCGGCAGCCACCAGCATGCCCAGGCCAATCTTGCGCGGGCTCGAAGGCTCCTTGCCCTTGCGGTTCAGCCAGCCGAAGAGGGCCACGCTCACGGGGGTCAGGGCCACTACGTAGCAGGGGTTGAACTGCTGGAAGATGGGAGCCACCACCTTCACGCCTTCGGGAGTGATCTCCGTATACTTCCAGGCCAGGAAGAGGGCGGGCAGCACGATCACTGCGCTGCTGATGGCCTTGCCCTGGTTCGTCTTGCTCTGGAACAGGCCGAACAGGCCGTAGACGATGAAGATGCAGGCCACGAGGTTCGTCACGTCGAAGGCCATGCTCTGCAGGCCGAACGACTGCGTCTGCGTGTAGTCGCGGGCAAACAGGGTCAGCGTGTTACCGTTCTGGTGGAAGGCCATCCAGAAGAAGATGACCACGGCAAACACCAGACAGAGGCAGACAATGCGCTCCTTCGTTTCGGCGGGAGAGAGCTCCTGTACCTTCGTTTTTTCCACATTGGCCTTTTCGGCCTTCTTCTCGTTGGCCAGCACGTGCTTGTAGGTGCCGCTGAAGGCGTAGTAGATGGCGATTGACACAATCAGGCTCGCGCAGGCCACGGCAAAGGCGAAGTGGTACGACTCGGCCTCCGTCTGGCCCAGGCTCTCCTGTGCCCATTCCATGATCTTGATGGCAGCGGTCGGGGCGAACATGGCGCCGATGTTGATGGCCATGTAGAAGAGGCTGAAGCCGCTGTCGCGCTTGTCGGCGAAGCGGGGTTCATCGTAGAGCTTGCCCACCATCACCTGCAGGTTGCCCTTGAAGAGGCCCGTGCCCAGGCTGATGAGGATGAGGGCCAGCCCCATGGCCACGATGGCCACGGTGTTGCTGCCCAAGGGGGCGGAGAGCAGCAGGTAGCCGATAAACATGATGAAGATGCCGGTGGTCACCATCTTGCCGAAGCCGAACTTGTCGGCAGCGATGCCGCCGATGACGGGCAGGAAGTACACCATCATCAGGAAGGTGGAGTAAATACCGCTCGCGGTGCCGGTTGCGAAGCCGAAGTTG
Organism: uncultured bacterium; assembly: GCA_945869305.1. GTDB lineage: Bacteria > Bacteroidota > Bacteroidia > Bacteroidales > Bacteroidaceae > Alloprevotella. The sequence goes on along the minus strand of CAMBOH010000065.1, from coordinate 6,719 downwards.
GCTTGCAGGTAAAGCAGGAACACGGCCAGCATCGTGTAGTAGCCGAAACGTTCGCCCGTGTTGGCTAACGCCAGGGCCCAAAGCCCTTTAGGTTGTCCTTCAAACATAAATTAAAGAAGTTGTTTAGGGTTATTATTGAGTGAATTTGAGTTTCAGAGGTGATGAGGTGTTGCGCTTCGCGCAGGTTATGAGGTTATCACGTTACCTTCTCGTTGGTGAATGATGATTGTTCATTGTGCGTTTCCAGCTCCGGGGCCAGGAATTGTGCCGTGTAGCCCGTGCCTTGCTTCACCAGTGCCTCGGGCGTACCTTCGAAGAGCAGTTGTCCGCCGTTACGGCCGCCCTCGGGGCCCATGTCTACGAGGTAGTCGGCCACCTTGATGACATCGAGGTTGTGCTCGATGACTATCACCGTGTTGCCGCGGTCCACCAGCTTCTGCAGCACGTCCATCAGCACGCGTATGTCTTCGAAGTGCAGCCCCGTGGTCGGTTCGTCGAGGATGTAGACCGTCTGTCCCGTGTCGCGCTTCGACAGTTCCGTGGCCAGCTTCACGCGCTGGCTCTCGCCGCCCGACAGCGTGGTCGAACTCTGGCCCAGTTTGATGTAGCCCAGTCCCACCTGTTGCAGCACCTCGATTTTGTGTCTGATGGCGGGCACGTTCTCGAAGAACTCCACCGCCTGGTTGATGGTCATGTCGAGCACGTCGGCAATGCTCTTGCCCTTGAAGCGCACTTCGAGCGTCTCGTGGTTGTAGCGCTTGCCGTGGCAGGCCTCGCAGGGCACGTAGACATCGGGCAGGAAGTTCATCTCGATGGTCTTGTAGCCGTTTCCCTTGCAGACCTCGCAGCGTCCGCCCTTCACGTTGAAGGAGAAGCGTCCCGGCTTGTAGCCTCGGATCTTCGCCTCGGGCAGGTTCACGAAGAGCGAACGGATGTCGGAGAACACGCCCGTGTAGGTAGCCGGGTTCGAGCGCGGCGTGCGGCCCAGCGGACTCTGGTCCACGGCCACCACCTTGTCCACCAGCTCTATGCCGTCCAGTCCGTCGTAGGGCAGGGGGTCGCGCAGCGAGCGGTAGAAGTGTTGCGACAGGATGGGGAGCAGCGTGTCGTTGACCAGCGTGCTCTTGCCGCTGCCCGACACGCCCGTCACGCAGATGAGGGTTCCTAACGGGAAGTGTACGGTCACGTTCTTCAGGTTGTTGCCCCGTGCGCCGCGCAGGGTCAGCCGGTTTCCGTTGCCCGTGCGGCGTTGGACGGGCACGTCAATCTGCCGCCGTCCGTTCAGGTAGTCCGCCGTCAGCGTGTGCTGTTGCAGCATTGTCTGCGGCGTGCCCTGATAGACCACCTCGCCGCCCAGCCGTCCGGCCCGTGGTCCCATGTCCACCACGTAGTCTGCGGCCAGCATCATGTCCTTGTCGTGTTCCACGACCACCACCGTGTTGCCCAGGTCGCGCAGTTCCTGCAGCGAGTGGATGAGGCGCACGTTGTCGCGCTGGTGCAGGCCGATGCTCGGTTCGTCCAGGATGTAGAGCACGTTGACCAACTGCGAGCCAATCTGCGTGGCCAACCTGATGCGCTGGCTCTCGCCGCCCGACAGCGTCACCGACGAGCGCGACAGCGAGAGGTAGTCCAGTCCCACGTCGAGCAGGAACTTCAGGCGCGACAGCAGTTCTTTCAGTATTTCGTGCGCAATGGCGCGGTTCTTCTCTTCGAGTTTCGGCTCTACGTCTTGCAGAAAGTCATACAGCTCTGCAATGTCCATGTCGGCCAGTTCGGCAATCGTCTTGCCGGCAAAGCGGTAGGCCAGGGCCTCGCGGTTCAGGCGCGTCCCGCCACAGGAGGGACAGACCGCCGTCTTCGAGAACTGTTCGGCCCAGCGTTGTGAGGCCGCCGACATGTCGGACTCCGCCATCTGGCGAATGTACTTCACCAGGCCGTCGAACTCCACATAGTAGTCGTCGGTCGTGTGTGCCGTGGCGGCGGGAATGCGCAGGCGGTCGGCCGTACCGTTGAACACCTCGTCGAGCGCCTCTTCGGGAATGTCGCATATCGGTGTCTTCAGGTCGCAGCCGTAGTGTTCGAGCACGGACTGCACCTCCCAGAATATGAGTGCGTTGCGATACTTGCCCAGCGGGGCCAGTCCGCCTTCGCGGATGTTCAGCTGGGGGTTCGGCACCACCTTGTCGCGGTCCATGACGCTCACAAAGCCCAGGCCCTTGCACTTGCTGCAGGCCCCTTGTGCCGAGTTGAACGAGAAGTTGTGCGGGGCCGGTTCGCGGTAGGAGATGCCCGAGGTGGGACACATCAGCTGCTTCGAGAAGTAGCGCGCCTCGTTGGTCTCCACGTCCAGGAGCATCATCAGGCCGTTGCCCTGCGCCAGGGTCTGGGTCACGCTCTTCTGGAGTCTTTCGGCATCCTTCGCCTTCACTGCCAGCTTGTCGACCACCACTTCGATGTCGTGGTTCTTGTAGCGGTCCAGCTTCATGCCCTTCACCACCTCCATCAGTTCGCCGTCCACGCGCACCGTCAGGAAGCCCTTGCGCAGCACAGACTCGAACAGCTCCTTGTAGTGTCCCTTGCGGGTACGCACCAAGGGTGCGAGCAGCAGCACCTTGCGGCCTTCGTAGCGGTCCAGGATGAGGCCGACGATTTGCTCTTCGGTGTACTTCACCATCCTTTCGCCCGACACGTAGGAGTAGGCGTCGGCGGCGCGGGCATAGAGCAGTCGCAGGAAGTCGTATATCTCCGTCACCGTGCCCACTGTCGAGCGAGGGTTCTTGTTGGTCGTCTTCTGCTCGATGCTGATTACGGGGCTGAGGCCCGAAATCTTGTCCACGTCGGGCCGTTCCAGGTTGTCGAGGAAGTTGCGCGCATAGGCCGAGAAGGTTTCGATATAGCGCCGTTGGCCTTCGGCATAGAGTGTGTCGAAGGCCAGTGAGCTTTTGCCCGAGCCGCTCAGGCCCGTGATGACGCTCAGGCTGTAGCGGGGCAGCGTCACGTCCACGTTCTTCAGGTTGTGTACGCGCGCGCCCCATATTTCAATGGAGTCTGCCTCTTTGTTTGTCATGTCTCGTGCCGTGATTTCCTGCCGCCCTGCCGTTTCCGTGCGGTGTGCGGCCGGGTGGTTGAGTGCCGTCGGCCTTGGGGTGGGGCGGTGTGGTCTGCTATTCCGTGGTTCCTGTGCCCGTCTCCGTATAGCCGCGCAGGATGTTGATGGTCTTCTTGATGTGGTAGCGTTTGCCGTCGGCGCCACGTGCCTCGATGAGCAGGTAGTAGGCCCCGTCGGGCACGTCGCTGCCTCCGCTGCGTCCGTCCCATCCGTCGGCGGGGTCGTTCCACTCAAAGAGCTTCTTGCCCCAGCGGCTGAAGACCTGCGCCTTGAAGCTCACGATGCTGGTGTAGCCCTCCTTCACGCGGAACACGTCGTTGATGCCATCGCCGTTCGGCGTGAAGGCGTTGGGCACTTCGAGCTTCGACTCCGAGATGGTCACCGCGAAGGGCTCGTCCATCTGGTAGGCTATCGTGTCGTTGCCCAGCACGAACGAAACCAGCAGTTCCACCTGGAAGGCGCCCGACTGCACGAAGGTGTACTGCGTGTCCTCCTCGTAGCGCACCAGGAAGGGCTTCTCTTCGCCCATCTTCCGGAACTGCCATTCGTAGAGGGGCGTGTAGCCGCCCACGTTTTCGGGATTGGCCTTGAAGGTGCAAGCCAGCGGGGCCGACCCGTCATACTGCACGTCCTCCACCTCCTGGCCCTCCTCGTCTGTGTAGGTCATGGTGGGGTTCGCGTTCGGATAGTCGTTTTGCGCTGCCGCGCCCGCAAAGGCCAGCAGGCAGCACAGCAGGCTCATAAGCTGTTTCATGTCGTGTCGTCACAGAAAGTTCGCAGCAAAATTAGTCATTCTTGGCCAAACATTTTGCCCTGTGGCATACAAATCGGCTGCCGGGGGCTCCGCCCGCAGGCTTTTCGTCTGATTTTCTTGCGAAAAGCCTTCTCCGTCGCCGCGCTGCGCCGCTTTAACCCCAGTTTTTTCAAACCACAAGTGGCATTTCGCTCCAAAGAAAGGCTTTAAAAGTTAAAGTATTGGTTTTCAGCGCAAAAACGTTTCGCCTACCTTGCCGAAAGCCCTACCTTTGCACCCGTAAACCTCATTGGGACGTGCAGCCACCGCCCCGCCTCTGCCCGCTGTCAGGCACAAGGCCGGCTGCCCTGCGGCTCCATCTTCCAACCGATTGGGTGCGCACACATACGGGTGCCACGCAGCCCCTGCTAAGGCTGTTCGTGAGAGATGACGCCCGCCGCACTCCCGGAACCGTAGCGGTCCCAGTGGCAAAACAAACGAAATGACTATCAAGAAAGTATTTTTCCTCTTAGCAACTCTCATCACCTTCACAATCAACTCCGCCTGCCACGCACAGACGCATGGCAAGGCATCCTTCTACGGCAACGGTTTCCACGGACGTATCACCAGCGACGGGTCGCGCTACCACAAGGACAGTCTCACCTGCGCCCACCGCACGCTCCCCTTTGGCACCTTGCTGAAAGTAACCAACAAGTCGAACGGCAAGGAGGTGGTCGTGCGTGTCACCGACCGCGGCCCCTTCGTGCGTGGCCGAGTGGTTGACCTCTCCATGGCTGCCGCCAAGCAGCTCGGCATGGTGTCGCAAGGCGTCGCCCCCGTACAGGTAGAGGCCGTGGGCCACGTGTCGAAGCGCAAGCCCGCCGCCAAGAGCGGCTCGATGCAGCTGGCCGCACAGCCCGTTCTCCCCGAAGCCAAGTACATCGACCCTGCCACGGGCAAGTTCTACACCATGTCGGAGTGGAAGGAGCGTGGCGAGGCTGCCCGCCGCCAGCACCTGGCCGAGCTGGAGCAGCAACACCAGCCGCGCTACCGCATCCTCGACAGCAAGCTGGCCGCCCACACGCTGGGCACCAAGGCTTCCAACCAGTAACCAACACAAACTCTCTATATATTTTGACAGCGGGAATAACTCTATTTCATGATGTCGACTTGAACGCTTGTATGCGCCGGGGGCAGCTCGTCTGCCACGTAGTCCGCCGCCTGCAAGCGTTCAGTGTTTTTCTCTCTCACCATGACCATTCTGACCTTTACCCTCATCCTCTTGTTCGCCGCCTACTGTGCGGGCCTGCTGGGTTCGCTCACGGGCCTGGGCGGCGGCGTGGTCGTCATTCCCGTGCTCACGCTGGGCTTCGGTCTTGACTTCCACTACGCCATCGGGGCTGCCTTGGTGTCGTCCATCGCCACCTCCAGCGGTTCGGGCTCCGCCTATGTCAAGGAAGGCATCACCAACATCCGCCTGGGCATGTTTCTCGAAATCGCCACCACCATCGGGGCCGTTTGCGGTGCCGCTGTGGCCATCTATCTCAACAACAACATCATCGCCGTCATCTACGGCGGCGTGCTCCTCCTCACCGCGGCCATGCAGCAGCGGCGCAAGAGTGACCACGACGGCGTGACGGGCAGCGCGACGGCCCGCCGCCTCAAGCTCTTCGGCACGTGGCCGCAGAAGGACGGCACGCTGAAGCCCTACCAGCTGCGCAACGTCGGAGGCGGTTTCAGCGTCATGTATGTGGCGGGTGTGCTGTCGGGCATCCTCGGCATCGGGTCGGGAGTGCTCAAGGTGCTGGCCATGGACAGCCTGATGAAGGTGCCCTTCAAGGTGAGCACCACCACCTCCAACTTCATGATGGGTGTCACGGCCTGTGCCTCGGCCGTCGTCTATATCCAGCGCGGCATCATCGTTCCGGGTCTTGCCTGTCCTGTCATGATTGGCGTGCTGCTCGGCGCGCTCACGGGAGCCCGACTGCTCAAGCGCATGAACGTGCGCGTGCTGCGCCAGATATTCTGCGTGGCCATCACCCTCGTGGCCCTCAACATGATCTGGCAGGGTTTCAGCGGGGCCTATTGACAAAAATCCCTGGTTTCACCGCCGATTTTTCTGCGCGTTCTGGCGCGCGTCCTTTCTTTCACCACAGCTCATTCTCCTTATGGACATACAGTTACTCATCTCCCGCACGCTGCGCTGGGGTGTCACGGCAGCCAGCCTTGTGGCCTTTGTGGGCGGCGCGCTCTATCTGGCCCAGCATGGCAGCGAGCCGTTCGACCTCGCCCAGTACCGCCAGTTCAGCTACGTGGCGGTCCACCCGGCCGACTACACCACCTTGCCCGGCATCCTGCGGGGCTTCGCCGGCTTCACGGCCGTCGGATGGATTCAGACCGGCGTGTTGGTGCTCATCCTCACGCCCATTCTCCGCGTCCTGCTCTCCTTCTTCGACTTCCTGAAGGAGCGCGACTGGCTCTATGCAGCCATCACCGCCGCCGTTCTGGCCGTGATTGTCTCCAATTCGCTGAGCCTGTAGGAGGGCTCATATCGGGTGTAGTCGCGCGCTCTATGGTCGTCCCAGCGTTCAAGGGCGGGCCCCGGAGGGGCAAAAGTCCCTCGCACTCTATGGTTGTCCCAGCGCTCAAGGCGCGCCCCGGAGGGGAAAAGTCCCTCGCGCTCTATGGTTGTCCCAGCGTTCAAGGCGCGCCCCGGAGGGGCAACGAGCACATAGCCCAGGGCAACGCCCTGGGTTGGTATGAAGCGATTAAGTGCGCCCTGAAAGGGCAAAAGCGTTAGTATTCAAGTGTTTTGTAATCATGCTTTTGCCCTTTCAGGGCGCATTTGCGGCGGTCAACAAACCCAGGGCGTTGCCC
>CAMBOH010000064.1 GCA_945869305.1 uncultured bacterium | reverse complement strand
AAAGCCCCCTCCCTCCCCCACCGCTTGGCTGCCCTTGCCCATCGCCCCCCGCCGCTTGGCAGCCCATGGCCGACCCTTCCCCGCCGTTTGGCAGCCCTTGACCGACCGCCCCATGAAAGGAAGCCCCAGCCCTTGACCACCGTTCCCTGCTGTTTGGCAGCAGGGCCGACCGCCCCATCGCCGCAAACGCGGCGAGCCCCAGCAGCCCCAGCAGTAACAGCGCGACAGCCAAGAGAGCCCAACGCTTCGCAAAAAGAACATAAACCTCTCAATTTTCTATCATAAAGATATTTTTCTGTGGAAAAATAAAAAATTCGCTCGATTTATTGCGGCTTTATTGTTCTTTTGTTTTACCTTTGCCGCGTCAAAGGGGAAAACCTCTGACGCCAACAAACTATAGACGCCAACAAACTATATTTATGCGCAAGACCATCCAGTTCACAAAGATGCACGGTGCCGGAAACGACTACATCTACGTCAACACCCTGCAATTCCCCATAGCCAACCCCGAACATTGGGCCGAAGTGTGGAGCGACCGCCACAAAGGCATTGGCGGCGACGGCTTGGTGCTCATCACCGCAGGCAGCGGCGATGCCGACTTCGGTATGCGCATCTTCAACAACGACGGCTCTGAGGCCCGCATGTGTGGCAACGCCTCGCGCTGCATCGGCAAATATCTGTATGAGAAGGGACTGACCCGCAAAGACGAGGTCAGGCTTTCCACCCGCTCGGGCGTGAAGGTGCTGAAGCTGCACGTGGACAGCGCGGGCTGCGTGCCGACAGTGACGGTCAACATGGACGCGCCCCAGCTCACCGTGCCCTCACAGCTGGCCCTGGGTGGCGGTGCCATGACCGAAGGTCCCGTACAGGCTACCGACGGCCGCATCTGGACAGGCACCTTCGTGTCGATGGGCAACCCCCACTTCGTGGTGTTTGTCGACGATGTCGACAGCCTCGACATAGCCGCTACCGGCCCCACGCTGGAGTTCAGTGCGGCCTTCCCCGAACGGTGCAACATCGAATTTGCCACCCTGCGTGCCGACGGCAGCATCAGAATGCGCGTCTGGGAACGCGGTTCGGGCATCACCATGGCCTGTGGTACCGGTGCCTGCGCCACAGCCGTAGCGGCAGCCCTGACACACCGTGCGCTGCGAAGCAGCATGGTCGTGATGGACGGCGGTGCGCTGCGCATCGAATGGAGCGAAGCCGATGGCTGTGTCTACATGACCGGCGAAGCCACCCACGTGTTTGACGGCACACTTACCTACGAAGAAGAATAGGAACTTGCAATGCAGTCTGCCCCGAGGCAGGCTGCATTTTCGTTCACACCGAACGGACTTCCCCCACTGATAAACCTATCCCCCAACAAGCTCATAGATTATGGCAACTGTCAACGAAAACTTTCTGAAACTGCAATCCAACTATCTGTTTGCCGACATCGCCCGCAAGGTCTCGGCCTACAAAGCCGAACATCCCGACGCCCCCATCATTCGCCTGGGCATCGGCGATGTGACCCGTCCGCTGGCCCCAGCAGTAATCCAGGCTCTCCACCAGGCCACCGAAGAGATGGCCCATGCCGATACTTTCAGGGGGTACGGCCCGGAGCATGGCTACGAGTTCCTGCGCCAGGCCATTGTCGAGAACGACTTTGCCCCGCGCGGCGTACAGCTCGACACCGACGAAATCTTTGTGAACGACGGTGCCAAGAGCGACACGGGCAACTTCGGCGACATCCTGGGCGCCTACAACAGCATCTGCGTGACCGACCCCATATACCCTGTCTACATCGACTCCAACGTCATGGCCGGACGCGCCGGCACCTTCGACGGACAGGGCTGGAGCCGCATCACCTACTGCCCCTGTACGGCCGAAAACGATTTTGTGCCCGAATTGCCTGCCCATCCCACCGATATGATATATCTTTGCTACCCGAACAACCCTACAGGCACGACACTGAGCCGCGCCGAACTCGAAAAATGGGTAGCCTACGCCTTACAGCACAACAGCATCCTGCTTTATGATGCGGCCTACGAAGCCTATATAACCCGTCCCGAAATTCCTCATTCCATCTACGAGATTCCCGGGGCCAAGCAGTGTGCCGTAGAGTTCCATTCCTACTCCAAGACAGCGGGCTTCACGGGCCTCCGCTGCGGCTACACCGTAGTGCCCAAAGAGTTGGTGATGCGCACCTCTTCAAACGAGGAAGTGCAGCTCAACAAGCTGTGGAACCGCCGCCAATGCACGAAGTTCAACGGAACGGCCTACATCGTGCAGCGCGCCGCAGCAGCCATCTACACCGAAGAGGGCCGCAGCCAGGTGCGTGAAACCATCGGCTACTACATGGAAAACGCGCGCCTCATGCGCGAGGCACTGACCGCGGCCGGCCTGAAAGTGTACGGCGGAGTCGACGCGCCCTACCTCTGGGTGCGCACGCCGGGCGGCCTGGGCAGCTGGGAGTTCTTCGAAAAGCTGCTCACCGAAATCCATGTAGTGAGCACGCCGGGCGTCGGCTTCGGCCCCGCAGGCGAAGGCTACATCCGCCTCACAGCCTTCGGCGAACGCGCCGACTGCATCGAAGCCATGCGCCGGCTGGGGCAGGGTCTGCTTTGAACCTGACACGGACACACCGCCCACCCCACCCTGTGGCGGACCATCACACGACATTACAAATCATCAAACTTATACTTCCATGAGTAACCTTCGTTTTAAAGTTGTCGAGGAAGCCTTCAAGAAGCATCCCCTCGAAGTCGCCGCTCCCACCGAACGTCCGTCGGACTACTTTGCCAAGTACGTCTTCAACCAGGAAAAGATGTTCAAGTACCTGCCCCTCAAAACCTACCAGCAGCTGCGCGAAGTGATCGAGAAGGGCGGCATCCTGCCCCTCTCGGTGGCCAACGAGGTGGCCAAGGGCATGAAGCAGTGGGCCATTGACATGGGTGTGACCCACTGTACCCACTGGTTCCAGCCGCTCACCGAAGGCACTGCCGAAAAGCATGATGCCTTTGTCGAACACGACTTCAAGGGCGGCATGGTCGAAGACTTCTCGGGCAAGGAACTCGTCCAGCAGGAACCCGACGCCTCTTCCTTCCCCAACGGCGGCATCCGCTCCACCTTCGAGGCACGCGGTTACTCGGCCTGGGACCCTGCTTCGCCTGTCTTCATCATTGGCGACACGCTCATGATCCCGACCATCTTTGTGAGCTACACAGGCGAAGCCCTCGACTACAAGGCTCCCCTCAAGAAGGCGCTGGCTGCCGTCGACAAGGCTGCCACTGCCGTCTGCCAGTACTTCGACCCGACCGTCACACGCGTCACGGCCAACCTGGGCTGGGAGCAGGAATACTTCCTGGTCGATGAGGGACTCTATGCCGCCCGCCCCGACCTGCTGCTTACCGGCCGCACGCTCATGGGACACGATTCGGCCAAGAACCAGCAGATGGACGACCACTACTTCGGTGCCATCCCCGAACGCGTGGCCGAGTTCATGCGCGACCTTGAAATTCAGGCACTCGAACTGGGCATTCCCTGCAAGACGCGCCACAACGAGGTGGCTCCCAACCAGTTTGAACTGGCCCCCATCTTCGAGGAGTGTAACCTCGCCGTCGACCACAACATGCTCATCATGTCGCTGATGCGCAAAATCGCCCGCAAGCACGGCTTCCGCTGCCTGCTCCACGAAAAGCCCTTTGCCGGCATCAACGGTTCGGGCAAGCACAACAACTGGAGCCTCACGACCAACACCGGCGCCCTCCTGCACGCACCGGGCAAGACTCCCGAGGACAACCTGCGATTCATCGTCTTTGTCGTTGAAACGCTCATGGGTGTATACCGCCACAACGGACTCCTCAAGGCTTCAATCATGAGTGCCACCAACGCACACCGCCTGGGCGCCAACGAAGCTCCCCCCGCCATCATTTCGAGCTTCCTCGGCAAGCAGGTGAGCGAACTGCTCGAAAAGGTCGAGAACTCCACCACCGAGGAACTCTTCGTCATGGAGGGTAAGCACGGCGTGAAGCTCGACGTGCCGCAGATTCCGGAGCTGATGATTGACAACACCGACCGCAACCGCACCTCTCCCTTCGCCTTCACGGGCAACCGCTTCGAATTCCGCGCTGTGGGCTCCATCGCCAACTGTGCCAGTGCCATGATCGCGCTGAACACGGCTGTGGCCGAAGCACTGACGGACTTCAAGCAGCGTGTCGACGCGCTCATCGCCCAGGGTCACAGTCAGGTGGGTGCCATTCTCGACGTGGTGCGCGAGGACATCAAGACCTGCAAGCCCATCCACTTCGACGGTAACGGCTACAGCGACGAATGGAAGGAAGAGGCCGCCCGCCGCGGTCTGGACTGCGAGACGTCCTGCCCGCTCATCTTCGACCGTTACCTCGACGAGGCTACCGTGAAGATGTTTGAAGACATGAAGGTGATGAACCGCCACGAGCTGGAGGCTCGCAACGAAATCAAGTGGGAAACCTACCAGAAGAAGATCCAGATTGAGGCCCGCGTGCTGGGTGACCTGTGTATGAATCACATCATCCCCGTGGCCACGAAGTACCAGAGCGAACTGGTGGACAATGTACACAAGATCCAGCAGACCTTCAGCGACCCCGAAAAGGTGAAGGAGCTCACGGCCTACAACATAGACCTGATTGAGAAAATCAACCGCCACACGAGCTTCATCGCCGAGAATGTGGAGGAGATGGTCGAGAAGCGCAAGGTGGTGAACCGCATTGAGGACATCCGCACGCTGGCCATTGCCTACCACGACGAAATCGCTCCCTACTTCGACCAGATTCGCTACCACATTGACAAGCTCGAACTGATTGTCGAGGACGAAATGTGGACGCTGCCGAAGTACCGCGAACTGCTGTTCATCCGCTAACCGAAAGAAAAAAGCTTAGAAGTCTTTATATCCGGAAGAAGCCCGTCGGGATTCATGAGGGAGGCTGCACATCCTGCCCCAGCATGAAACGCCGGCGGGCTTTTTCTGACTTCTACCGGGAGGGCCACGAGGAGAGACGGGGACAAAAGCAGAAAGCACGTCCAAAGAGAAAGATGAACTGTTTGACGTTGCGTACAATGGCGTGTTCTACTACTCTCTCATCCACATCAGCAGGTTTGTCCACCTTCATTTCCTCTACATGGATGAAATCAAGCAGATATTCATCTTTGAACAGCCTTTCTTCGCTTTGCAAAATAAGGTTCCTTATGCTAAAAACAGACTTTGCCGATGGGAATTTCACGGGAAAAGCGCAATAAGCGACGGGAAGTCCAGCTGTCTGCCGCTCTATGTGTGTGGCAGGAAAAAGGGGCGTACCTCCTGTGCAGACAGGATGCACCCCATGGATGGCTGTCGGGTTAAACCACCCATGAGCACAAACATACGGGAGGGCGTGTCAATCATTTGTGACACGCCCTCCTCGCACTTATGGTCGTTCTGTTGAGAATAGGAGATTACCACTCCTCGTCCCAATAGTCCTTCTTGTCAGAGCAGATTTCGAAGTCATCGGTGTACTCCACAATCCAGGGCGCATTGGCGACGGTATAAGCTACCCAGGGGATGCCCTGGGCTAAACGCTCGTTGCCCCTTCTTTAAACCTTGAACGCTGGCGGCAAGACACGAAAAAAGGGCTTCCGCCCTTTTTTATGATGCGAGGTACCTAACAGCCCCGCATCCGGCTCTGGAAGAGCCACCATCTAACAGTTTCCTTTCTACAATCTTTTTACCTAAATCTTTCTCTTTCCGGCCAGAGGCTGTCTGTCAGCATTCACCGTGACAAATACCTGTTATATCGATGGTTTTTGTGTTGGTTCTAACCTTTTTACAAGTGCAAAGGTAGGCATGACGGTACACACACACCAAGGATGCAAGCAAGCAATTGCCATTTTTTCACAAAGTTTGCACACCCATACCCACAAATGACAAGTGGAATGTATAATCGGCCCACCGAACAAGCGGCTGCACCCGATTTTTCGCCCTGTTTACTCCTTATATATACGCGTATGCGTGCGCGCATACGCGAGTACCTTATAACATACCTCCACAACCCTGCCGCAGTCCGAACAAGCATCTCATATAGGACCGCAAAAACAAACCCGGCCTCGCCTGGCTCCGCGTAAGCGGCGGATGGAGCAACGGGCCGGCATCGAAGCCGCCCTGCAACTTTCTGGCTACAGAACATGCGGATTCTCACGGATTATATGTACATTTGCACCCAGAAAACCCAAATTGCACTTTTCGCACATGACCATAAAGGAAGTCGCCGAGACCCTTGAACGGTTCGCGCCTCTGCCCCTGCAGGAAAGCTATGACAATGCCGGCCTGCAGATAGGACTAACAGAGGGCGAAGAAACGTCAGGGGTCTTGTTGTGTTTAGACGTGACCGAACGCGTGATTGAAGAAGCCGTGCGCAAGGGCTGCAACCTGATTGTGGCCCACCATCCGCTGCTGTTCCGCCCCCTGCGCCACCTGACCGGTGCCACCCAGGTGGAACGCTGCGTGGCCCTGGCCGTGAAACACGGCGTGAGCATCTATGCGGCACACACCAACCTGGACAATGCGCCCGGAGGAGTGAACTTCATGATGGCCGAAAGGCTGGGACTGCTGGACACGGCCTTCCTGCAGCCCATCAAGGGGCAAGCGGGCGGCAGCGGCGTGATAGGCAGACTGCCCCACCCTCTCCCGCAGCAAGACTTCCTGCAACTCGTGGCCGACACCTTCAGGGTGAAGGGACTGCGCCACAATGGAGCGAACAGCCACCCGGTCAGCACCGTGGCCCTGTGTGGCGGAGCCGGCGAGTTTCTGCTCGAAGAGGCCATCAGGCAAGGGGCCGACGCCTTCCTGACGGGCGAAATGGGCTACCACCGATACTTCGGACACGAAGAGGAACTGCTGATAGGCGTGCTCGGACACTACGAAAGCGAACAGTTCACCATCGAGCTGCTCCACAGGGTGCTGGCCGAAGCACACCCCAGCCTGCGCCTGGTGCGCACCAAAGTGAATACAAACCCGATCATACTAAACTCATTATAATATATGGCAAAGAAAGACGTTGCGGACATGTCCGTTGAACAGAAGCTGAAGAACCTCTACCAGCTGCAAACCATGCTGTCGGAAATTGACCGCATCAAGATCCTGCGCGGCGAGCTGCCGCTGGAGGTGCAAGACCTGGAAGACGAAATCGAGGGTCTGACACACCGCATGGGCAAGTATAACGAAGATGTGGAAGCCTGCAAGGCCGACATCGCTGCCAAGAAAGCCAAAATCAACGAGGCGCAGCAGGCCATTGCCCGCTACAAGGAACAGCTCAACGACGTGAAGAACAACCGCGAGTATGACATGCTGTCGAAGGAGATTGAGTTCCAAAGCCTGGAAGTCGAATTGCAGAACAAGCGTATCGGCGAGGCACAACGGGCCATCGAAAACCGCAAGGCCGACATCGAGACGGCACGCCACCAGCTGGAAGAACGCCGGGCCGACCTCGACGTGAAGAAGGCCGAACTGGACGAAATCACCGCCGAGACCAAAGCCGAAGAGGAGAAGCTGCGCGAAAAGGCCAAGAACCTGGAGCAAAGCATCGAGCCGCGACTGCTCACAGCCTTCAAGCGCATACGCAAGAACACGCGCAACGGCCTGGGCATCGTCTACGTGCAGCGTGATGCCTGCGGCGGTTGCTTCAACAAAATACCGCCCCAGCGACAGCTCGACATCCGCATGCGCAAGAAAATCATCGTGTGTGAATACTGCGGCCGCATCATGATTGACCCCGAACTGGCAGGCGTGAAGATCGAGAAGCCCAGCGACGAAAAACCCAAGCGCCGCCTGCGCCGTACGGTCAAGAAGGAAAGTTGAAATTCACTGATTTGCAAAGCATAGCTGACAACTATTTCGCTCAGAATCATTTTTTGTTAAAAAAACGAGGAAGAGCAAAAAAAAGGCGTAGCATTCCTTGCACGGCTTGAAAAAGTCCGTACCTTTGCATCGTTTTACAAAAGGCAATTGATTGTTTTACTTAAAAATTTATCACTCACACAATGAAAAAGTTAGTTTTCATGTTCGTAGCTTTCGCAGCTATCTCTTTCGCTTCTTGCGGCAACAAGACTTCTGAAACTCCCGCTACTGAAGATAGCGCAGCTGTTGTAGCTGACAGCACTGTTGCTGACAGCACTGTAGCCGACAGCACCGTAGCTGACAGCACTGTAGCTGACAGCACTGTAGCTGAACCCGCCGCTTAATTTTAAGCCAACAACAGTTTTGGCTAATAGCTGAAACGAAACTCGCGAACAACGAGAGAAACTGAAACCTGTAGGACCGTGTTCTGCAGGTTTTTTTGTTTTCTCCCCCAAAGCCTGCATCCGACCATGTGGAACCTCATCACCCGAAACCGTGCCGCACTGATGGCCCTGGCCATTCTGGGCGTCCTGCTGACCCACACCAACAACAACTACGGCTGCTTCGCCCTGAACCGACTGATTGTGATGGGGTATGGCGGCGTGGACGTGTTCTTCTTTCTCTCTGGCTTCGGCCTCTACTTCTCCTACAGCAAGAAACCGCAGCCGCTGGCCTTCTACCGCAAACGCCTGCTGCGCATCTATCCCGCCTTTCTGGCCGTGCTGGCCATCTATCTGACCCAGAAACACCTGTGGAGCTGGCCCTTCTTTCTGGAAATGGCCTCCACAGTTGGCTTCTGGCTTCCGATACGCTTTCACTGCACCTATCTGGCGTGGTTCGTCTCGGCCATCCTGCTGCTCTACGCCCTCACTCCCCTCTACTGGCAAGCCTTCAGGCTCTGGCCCGCCGCATCAACGCTGGCCACCTTTGCCCTGTCGGGCATACTCTGCGCCCTATTCGTATGGACCTTCACCGTGCTATACCCCGGGTATTTCCACGGCTACATGTTGTTTATCGCACGCATCCCCGTGTTCTACCTGGGCTTCTTCGCCGGCTACTGCCATGCCCACGACCTGCCCCACACCCGACCTGCACGCAGATGGACCGCCGCAGTCATGGCCCTTGCCTTTGTGGTGGGTTTCGCGGCCCTGCAATATGGACTGAACCATTACAGCTGGAAGGAGCTGCGCCTGTGTGGCATGCTGTTCTACCCCTATCTGCTCATGACGCCCGGCTTCTGCGTAGGCATGGGCTGGATGGTGTCGAAATTGCCGCAGGCCATAGGGCGCACACTGGGCTGGCTGGGCGGTTTCACCCTCGAAGCCTATCTGCTCATCAGCGTCATCTACACCTACAAGGCACAGTTCGTCCGGCTTGCAGGCGGAAACTCCTCGCTGGGATGCATGCTCATGGTGCTGGCCACACTGACAGCGGCCTGGCTGCTACACCATGTTGTCGGCTTTGGCATGGCGTGGCTGTCACAGGGGACAAAACGGCTTGCCCGCCGCTGTCGGCACGAAAGAGGATGAGCCACACTTATCCCGAAAAAACACAGGAAGGAACATTCGTCTGAAAAATATTCTATACTTTTGCAAAAAACAAAGCCTTACCTTTGCAAACAATCTAACCCCATAACTACTACAACCATGAAACAGAAATTGACACTATGGGCCATCTGCTGTCTGATGGTCTTCCTGTTGCCCTCCTGCACGAAAAACAAGATGAAGGACCTGCTGGCCCACGTTCCCGAAGACGCAGAGGTGGTGTTTGTGGCCGACCTGTCGACCATGCTTGAATCGGCCGGCGGAAATATCGAAAACGAAAAAATCAAGCTGCCAGTCTCCATCACCGACCCGATGCCGGACGATATGTTCAAGCTCATCGACAATGCCAATGACCTGATCAGGAAAGGCGGTGTAGACCCCGAAGCCTGTGCCATCACGATGAACTACGAACACGGCCAGCCTGTCATCGTGTTTGCACTGGCCGACACGAAGAAGTTCGTGAACTACATTGAAGACAACGGATTCCGCGAGAAGGAAAGCGACAAGGACGTGACCATTTACTCCAAGAGAGTGTATGAATCGCCAAACGACCCCGAGTATGACGACTACGGCTACATCGCCGTCGTGGATGACTACGCCTACTGGGTGGAACGTGTCTGGGTGAAGAGCGACTTCAAGGCCATAGACGTGCTGGGCAACATGGCCCGCGAGGTGACCAGCAAAGAGAACTTTGCCCGGACAGCCTTCGGCAAATACATCAGCAAGGGCAATGCAGCCGGCATGTCGGTGCGCATCAACCGGAAGGTACGCGAAGAGCTCTCTGAAGCCGGCATGCCCGACGAGCTGTGTCGTGCCTGCAGCGGCGTGCTCTGCTTCAAGAGCCAGCTGAAGGGAAACGAGCTGGCCATCGACATGAAAATGTTTGACGAAGAAGGCAACGAGAAAAAGGCCGAGGACTTCAAGGCCCTGTGTGACATGGAGGCCAAAATCAACCCCAAGGCCCTCGACTTCATGGGCAAGAACGAAATGCTGGTTACGGCTGTAGCCCTGAAGGACGTGAACTGGACCAAATTCTTCTCCAACCTGTCTGGCGACTCATATGCCTACGACAGCAACCGCGAGGCCATGGCGATGATGCAGCGCTTCCTGGAGAAGAGCAACGGCACAGTGGCCTTCGGCTTTGGTTTCAACAACGGACTGGAGCCGCTGATGAATGCCAGCAGCGAGGATGAAGCACTCAACGAGATGTCGATGACACTCGTGATCGAAGCCAAGCAGTCACAGGCCAAGAGCATGCTGAACGGACTGAAGGAGCTGATGCGCAACAACCTCGTACCCTTCGAAGACCGTGCCGACGGTTTCGAGCTGCAACTGCCCGGCAGCCACCAGCTCATTCGGGCCAAAGCCGTTGACAACTTCGTAGTGATTGCCAACCACGCCATCAGCACGGAGGCCGACAACAAGGTGGTGAAGGAAGTACCCTTCAAGGATTATTCGTGTGCCTGCGCCCTGCTGCTGGACAAGAACAACAAGCTGCTCAAAGACCTGGGCATTGACAATGGCATCAAAGCGGTAGTGGCATCGGGCAAGTCGATAGGCGAAATCTCGCTGACCGTAACTGTCGACGGCAAGCAGGAGGGCTTCATTGCCAATACGGCCAGCCTGATCCTTGCAGCCAATGCGAAGGTTCAGGAAGCCAAAAAGAAGCGCGTGGTCGAAGAGGTTGAGGCAGATTCCTGCGCAGTCTATGACCCGTACAGCGATGAAGGCTATTATGTCGACTCGGCGGCCGTTGATGACTATGCAGCAGACACGGTAGCAGACGTTGCCTATTAGTTACTGCATCCTGAGAACATAAGACACTGTCTAACCTGTCAGACATACAACCTACCTTTTCGTTCAGCCAAGGCTGAACGGTCGGAGAAGATATATACTAAATGGCGAAGCATTATATCTTACCTGACCGTTCAGCCTTGGCTGAATGACAAGGACTATGCAAGAGCGGAACCCAGACAGTCCGCCTTAGCGGAAAACAATATCTAAACATACTTTGCCAAGCATCTAAACATACTTTGCCAAGCATCTAAACATACTTTGCCATTTATCTTTAGATGCATTTCGGAGGATGCCAAAGGGTTGCAAGATGGAAATGAGAAGGGGAGACCGATGCGTTCTCCTTTTTTTATATACCTTTGCAATGAGCAGGCTTACCTCTCCTGCAACAATCGCAAACCTATGGGTATGTACATCAATAAAGGCAATAACGATTTCCGTGACATCGTGACTCACGAGTATGTTGACAAGTCATCGTTGATACCACGCATCAATGCCATGCTCAACTCTGAGAACCGCTATAGCTGCGTTACACGCTGCCGCCGCTTCGGCAAGTCGATGGCGGCAAAAATGCTATGTGCCTACTACGACAGGTCGTGCGACTCACGGAAGCTGTTTCGTGGTTTGGAAGCGGAAAAGGACGCATCGTTCGGAACATATCTGAACAAGTACTATGTCATCAACATCGACATAACCGACTTCACCACGAAATACAGAAGAGAGAGGGATATAGTGAAACTCATTCAGCATGAAATCATGGATGAGGTATTGGAGGTATTCCCCGATATTAAGGTAAAAAATGACGATGACCTGATGGACATTCTCTACCGCATCAGCGAGAGCACGGGCGAGCGTTTCTTCATGATTATCGACGAGTGGGATGCGATACTGCGCGAGATGGGAACAGACGAATTCA
>CAMBOH010000063.1 GCA_945869305.1 uncultured bacterium | reverse complement strand
CAGGGCGCATTTGCGGCGGTCTACATACCCAGGGCGTTGCCCTGGGCTATGCGCTCGTTGCCCCTCCGGGGCGTACCTTGAACGCATGATATTCGCTGCACCGGCTTCGACATTGCGTCACCCAACCTCCGGGGCGTGCCTTGAACGCTTGATATTCGCTGCACCGGCTTTGTCATTGCGTCACCCAACCTCCGGGGCGCGCCTTGAACGCATGATATTCGCAGCTCCGGCTTCGACATTGCGTCATCCAACCTTCGGGGCGTGCCTTGAACGCTTGATATTCGCAGCTCTGGCTTCGACATTGCGTCACCCAACCTCCGGGGCGTGCCTTGAACGCTTGATATTCGCAGCACCAGCTTTGTCATTGCGTATCCCAACCTTCGGAGCGTATGGCTTCTCATTGAAACACCAAAAAGGGATGCGCCCATGCGGACGCATCCCTTCGTTTGTTCATGTGCTGCGCGTAGTTATTTCACCAGCACCTTCTTGCCTTGGCTCACGTAAATGCCGGCCGGCAGACGGTCGGGGCTGTTGGTCATGCGCACGCCCTGCAGGTTGTAGACAGGGGTGTTGGCCGAAGGCATCAAGCCCGCTTCGCTGATGCGGGTGGGTTGTTCACCCTCGAACTGGATCTGGTAGTACAGGTCGTTCGGTTCGGTGTGGGCAAAGTAGGCGTGGGTGGCCGGAAGCGACTGGTCGATGTCGTCCTCGCCCACGCGGCGCAAGCCTTCGACGGGCTGGAAGCCGTAGTAGCCCAACATTGGCATCTCGGCGGCATAATTGCCGTTGAAGTAGAATCCGTCGAAGCACACGCTACCCGGCTGCGTGGTGTGGATGTAGGTCGCGATACACAGTTGCACGGGGGTGTCGTTGGCAAACTTCACCATGCAGGGCTGGTTGGCGTCTACTTCACCGACCTTGACGAACTGGGCGATGTTGTTCTGCGTTCCGACAAAAGTCTGGGCCTCTTCGGCTACGATTAGTTCGGGCGTGATGCCGAAGGGCAGGCAGAGGGTGTTCCATCCTCCGCTGAAGTTACGGCTCACCACCAAGTTGTAGAGGCCGGCTTCGGCGTTCAGGTCAGTTTCGGCATTCACGTTCAGTGTGGGGGCGAACACCACGCGGATGGTCTGTCCGAGCGAAGCCTGCATGTCGATGTCGATGGTGGCTGTCATCTGTCCGTCGGTCACTTCGGCATCCAGATCCACGGGCACTTCGCCCAGCATCGGGCCTATCCACTGCATGGCATTGATGCCCGGCAGGTCGCCCGGCGTGATACGGATGCTTTGCGATGTAGTGAGCTTCAGGGGATTTTCGCCCGAGCGTTCCACATTCGTCAAGTAGATGTTGCCTATGGGCATCGCGTCTGCTCCCGTGCCGAGCATGAAGTTGTTCAGTGCCAGCGAGGTCGAGCCGTCCTTCTCGTCGATGAGTTGGATTTCGGTGGGCTGGGGCAGTGTGCATTCGCCGTTGATGGTCACGCTCAGGTCGTTGCAGTAGGGCGTCACGGTGGCTGTGCGGTTGTCGAACTGCACGGTGTAGGTGGTCGTCTCGCCCTCGTTGGTTACCACGATAGTGAGCAGGCCGCTCTCCTCGTCGTAGGTTTCCTGAGCCTGGGCCGAGCGTCCCTTCACGGTGTAGGTCACCTTTCCGGCCTCATAAGGCACGTTGAGCGCGTAGTCCGTGCGGCTCTCGTCAAAGCCTTCGAGTGTGACACCGTCCACCTGCAGGTCGCTCAGTGCGTGGTAGTAGACGAAGTCCACGTCGTCCACTTCAAGCACGTTGCCTGCCTTGATGTTGCTGCGGGTCCAGTAGTCCGCACTCGAAATGATGACGTTCACCTTCTCGGGCACCGTCTGCTCCTGTCCCTGCACGTAGTCCAGCGGTACGATGATTTCTTCCCAGTCGTTGTTGGCGGTGCTGCTGAAGCTGTAGTCGCAGCTGGCAATGAGGGTTCCCGAGGCCGTACCCGTTTCCTTGCCCATCACCACGCGGTCCACGTCGTCTTTGCTGACCGTGCCCGTGGCAGCAATATTCGAAGTGAAAGTGCCCTTCCAGAGGTAGGCAATGATGTGGGCATTTTCGCTGCCTTCAGTGCCCGTGGTACGCTTGTATCGTCCCTTGATGGCATCGGGGCGGCTGCTGAAGGCCATGCCGCCGTACACGCCGCCGTCACAGTTCTCTATCTTGGTCACAGCATATACCCAAGGTGTGCCGAAGTTGATGAAGGCGGGGGCATTGGAGCCGATGTTGAGTGCACCTACCCACTTGTTGGTGAGCACCGTCCAGGATTTTCCGTCCTGAGAGCCTTGGGTGACGAGCGTTTCCTCTTTGGTTGCTCCTGCAACCTTCTGGTTCACGCTCGATCCGTTCCAGTCTTCAGGCTCCGAGCCCGGACGCTGGCGTTCGCCGTCGGGTGAATTGCCGCCCAAAAGCTTCGAGGTACTTGACTGATAAGAGTTCCCGCAGGCATCTTTCCACCTGGCGAAGTCGCCATTAGGCAGATGCTGGGCGCTGGCTGAGAGCGCAGCGGCTCCCAGCCAGACCAATGTAAGCAGTTGTTTCATTCTTTGTGCGTTAGGTCTTGTTTAATTTGGAATATCCTACGTTATTTGAGAATCTTCTTTCCGTTTACGATGTAGAGGCCCTTGGGCAGTGCATCGGAGAGCTGGTCAGCCACGCGGATGCCCTGGAGCGTGTAGACGCCCTGTGCTTGTGTGGGACGGGAGGTGACGGCCTGGCTGATGCCCGTGTTGGTCGCGTTGCCCACCACTACCTGGATTACCTGTCCGAGCGTGGCCACCATGTCGATGTCGATAGTGGCGTAGAGGCGGGTGTCGGTCAGGATGCCTTCGAGGGCAATGGGTACTTCGCCCAGGTACTGGCCGAGCCAGTTCTCGGCAGGCACGTTGGGGATGTCGCCGGGTTCAATCACGATGTTCTGCGAAGTCTTGATTTCCTTGTAGCTGTCATGGTCCGTGACTTCGATTCCTGAGAGCTTGATGTTGCCGATGGGCATGGCCTCCTCGCCCATGACGAGCATGAAGTTGGTCAGCGTGAAGTCGATGAGGCCGTCTTCGCGCTCCACTACCGTGATGGCGGCGGGAATGGAGTCTGTGCTTTCGCCGTTGACAGTCACGATGAGCTGTTCGTTGTAATTCTGTGCCGCAATCGGGGCCAGTGACATGCACCAGGCAGCGGCGATAAGGAGTAAAGCTTTCTTCATAATGAATGTTTATTGATGTGAGTATAGAAGGTAAGTTTCAGAGAAGTGACCTCAGAACAGGTAGCTGAAGCCCAGGGTCCCGTAGATGGGGTAGAGGGCGAAGGTGACGCTGTTGAAGTCGGAGGGGAAGATGCCGTTGATTCCCCATTGCAGGTTGAGGTTCACGGCCAGGTGCTTGTAGGCACGGTATTCGCCGCCCACCTGTACGCCCCAGTGAAAGCGGCGCAGGTCGTCGGAGAAGTCGTAGGTGGCGCGCGTCACTTCGGCCTTTTCGCCCGTAGGGTCCTGGTCGCGGATGTAGCCGTCGTAGGCTTCGCCCGTGAAGCTGCCGTTCATCATCCAGGCCACGTAGGGGCCGGCCATGACCTGCCAGCGGGGGTTGATGGTGTAGGTCAGCAGCATGGGCACGGTGAGGTAGTTGTTGTCGACCTCGGTCTTGACCTTGCCCGTCCAGGCTCCCACGACCTTGCCCGAGCCGTCGGCGTTGACGGCCTCCATGTGGTAGTTCTTGACGCGGGCGCGGGTGGCCATGCCCTTGTTTTCGAAGCGCAGTCCCAGCATGATGCCCCAGTGGTCGCTGAGCTTCTTCTGTACAGCTCCCTCCAGCGCAATGCAGAGTGTGGGGTTGTAGTTCTCGATGTCGCGTATTTCGGCCGGCAGGGGTAGCGGGGAAGTGCCGCCCAGGCTGAGTCCGGCTCCCAGTCGCAGGTGCCAGCCCTTCAGGGCGGCGCTGATGAGGTTGCGGTCGGTGTCGGCCGGCAGGTTGTCGGCTGTCTGGGCGTGGAGGCCCGTTGCGGGCCACAGGGTGAGCAGGGCCGTGAGCAAGGCGGTGAGCTTGTGGTTCATGAGGTGGGGAGACGTGTGTGTGGTTGGACAGATGCGGGCGGCCGGCGGCGCGGTGGTCGGCTATTCCCACACGATGAAGAACTCGTCGATGAAGAGCGTGGAGCCTACGGCCCCGGCAAAGAAGTCGCCCTCCTTGCTCGATGAGGCCACGACCGTGATGGCGTAGCCGTCGCGCAGCATGCGCTCTTCGCTGAACGCCTTGCCGGGCATCAGGCGGAAGGGCATGGAGAAGTGCGTCCACTCCGTCGGCTCGCCGGGGTTGTCGAGTTCGGCCAGCATGACCACCCGGGGCGAGGTCTTCACGTTGCTGCCGTCGAGCGGCTCGAAGTGGTCGGGGTCGACCTCAAAGACCACGGCATAGATGGCCGCCGTGTCGCGTAGCTCGGGACAGACCTTGTTGTCCTTGTCGGTGTAGACCTCTCCGGGCGTGTACTTGTAGTGCCCTTCGACGGCCACGGGCTTGCCGCTGACGAGCTGCAGGCCGAACTCTGTGGCCTGGAGCGGCTTTCGCACGGCGATTTCGGCGTTGAACGTGCCGATGAATATGTTGCCGGCGGCAATGGGTTTGTTGATCATGCTGCCAAAGGAGCCGGTGCTGCGTGTGACGAGTTTCACGCAGGCCCCCTTCAGTCCGTCGGGCGAGGAGGCGGTGGGGTAGTCGGTGGGCGACTTGCCCATGCCCGTGAAGGCGAATCCCGCGTTGCCCGAAGCCCAGTAGTCACGTCGGGGGTTGAGTGCGTCGCCCGGGTCCTTTTCGTACCACACCTGGTAGCGGCCTGTGGTTTCGAGGTTGAAGTCCTCGAAGTGGAGCGAGTCGATGGCGTGGGGATAGTTGAAGGCCACGGTGTAGTCCTTGTGCCAGTGTCCGTCCTGGGAGTGTACGGTGTAGGTCTGGGGTGAGCTGAAGTTGCGGGTGATGCCGTTGGCCTCCACCTCGTGTCCGTCGAGCAGGCAGGTGATGCGTGCTCCTTCGGTGAGTGTGAAGCTCGGGTCGAGGCGGGTGCGGTCGGTTCCCTTCTGGATGCTGAACGAGAGGTGGTCGTTGCCGAGGATGGGGTTTCCGATGAGCATGTCGCGGTGCTGTTCGAGCCATTGGGTGTTGACCGCCGTGATGTCGCATTCGGCATTGAGCGGTTCGTCCTGGATGCAGCTGGTCAGCAGGCAGGCGGCCAGGGCCAGGTGGAGCAGTAGTAATGTTCTTGTCATGGGCAGGCGTGGGGGTGATGGTCCGTCGATATTATGGGCAAAATTACGGAAAAAACGGTTTGGCTGTCAAAGGTTCTCGGTGAAAGAGTAGTCCATTTCACTAAATAAAACGCTGATTGGGCGTTTGTTTAGCTTCTTTTAGGGCTGCAGGGGGCAGGGGGCGGGTTCGGTGAGCCCGGCGGCTGAACCGCCGGGAACGGTGGTCAATGGCAGGGGCGGGAGCTGGGAGGACAGGGGGCGGCAGCCGGGAGGGAACGGGGCGGCAGCCGGGAGGGAACGGGGCGGCAGCCGGGAGGGAAGGGGGCGGCAGCCGGGAGGGAAGGGGGCGGCACTTGGGAAAAACAAATCGGCACTTAGGATTTTCTAAGTGCCGATTTGGAAAGACAACCCGGGCGGTTGTCTTTGGGGGGAAGGGAGGGGGTTATCGGCCCCGGCTCAGGACCTTCAGGGTCTGGCCCTGCGTGCCGCGCAGCAGGTAGGTGCCGGCCGGCAGGTTGAGGCTGTCGAAGTGGCGGAGGAGGGTGGTGGCCACGCGGCGGCCAGCCAGGGTGTAGACCTCGACGGGTGCGTCGGGCAGCATCGGGGAGGGCTGGATGGCCGTTTCGTCGGAGGGGAGCTTCACCTGCTGCCAGTCGGTCCATTCCGACTCGCCGGCGGGGGCGTATGCCTTGACGCGCCACTCGTAGGTTGCGCCCGTTGTCAGTCCTTCGAACCGCTGGCTCGTGGTGCTGGCCACATACTGCGACAGCGGCCTGACGGCCTGCGGCGTGGGCTGGGAGGCGCCGGCCGGGTCTGCTGCGTCGGGTTCGAGGCCGAAGTCGGCGGCGTCGAACTGTCCGTCGTAGATGCCGAGGGCTTCGATGTAGAGCCGCTTGTTGCCCAGTATGCCGATGCTGAAAGGCTGCGGCTGGGCCATTTCGAAGTGGACGAAGTGGGTGCCGTCCTTGAGCGTGACGGCCTGCTGCTGGAGGATGTTGCCGTTGGCATCCTTCAGCAGGACGGTGGCCTGGGGTTCGCTGGCCTTGAACTGCTGCTCGGTGAGGCGCACGGTGACGAAGCCCGTCTCGACGGCCGGGTAGACGGGCGAGGAGAGCCATCCCGCCACGAAACCCGTGCCGAGCTTCAGCTTGCCTGCGCTGCGGAAGGCCTTGGCCGCCGTCCAGCCTTGGCTGCCCATGTAGGAGTCGATGTCGTCGGCGATGTCGGTGCTGGAGTCCTCGATGAGGTCCACGTTTTTCCGGGTGAAGTCGAAGGCCTCAATCTCCATCTCGTCGGGGTCGGTCGCCCCGGTGCGGCGCACTTCGAGCTGGTAGGTCTCGGCGTTGGCCACTTCGGTCCAGTTGGCGGTGAAGGCCGTGGGGTGTACCTGCGTGGCCGGCAGCTGTTGGGGTGTGGCCAGGGGCAGTCCTCCCATGAAGCGGAAGGAGACCTTGCCGTTCTGTTCGGTGATGGCCGTGATGGGTTTGTGCATGAGCTTCAGCCCGTCGGTGTTCTTGTTGTAGAGTGATGCCTGGGGCCAGCTGTCGTCGGTGAGTGCGGTGTTCTTCCTGATGCCCGGATAGGGGTCTCCCATGAGGTCAGAAGTGCTGTTGGAGCGCGAGCCGTCGGCTGGGATGATGGTGCAGCGTTCGTGGTCGTTGTAGCTGTTGTTCACGGTGTTGTTGGCCCAGTCCCATTTGTTGTAGTCGACGTGGAGCACGAGCAGTCCGTGTCCGCTGAGTTCGGCGTCGGAGCCCTGCTTCTGTCTGTTTTCGAGCAGGTAGTACTCGTTGCGGTTGGCCTCGTTGTAGATGATGTAGGCTTCGGGGCTGTCGGTGATGGGCTTCATGTCGGCCACGTGGCAGGCCTCGGTCAGCTCGGTGGGGGTGAGCCAGCCGCTGAACATGCGTTCGTAGGATGTGTAGCCCACGGGTGCGTAGCCGTTTCCGGCATAGGTGCCCTGGTCCATGATGCTCCATCGGCCCATGCCGAAGTTGCCTTTTGAGGTGTCGTACATGTCGGGCAGTCCCAGACAGTGGGAGAACTCATGGCAGGCAGTGCCGATGCCGTCGAGGCTTGAGCCCGCGCTGCCGGTGAGCTCGGAGGTGCAGCCGTAGGTGTTGATTTTGACTCCGTCGAGCGTGAGGTAGTAGTCGGCGGCGCTGATGCACCACTCGTGGGGCCAGATGGAGGTGCTGGGTCCTCCCTGCGCCTCGTTGTAGCCGGCGAAGATGACAAACACCTGTTCGGCCTCGCCGTCGCCGTTCCAGTCGTAGTCGGCGAAGTCCACTTCCTTGTCGGCCAGCTGGCAGGCCTCGTAGACCATCTTGGCGGCCGTGGTGCCGTCGCTTCCGTGGTAGTCATTGCGTCCGTAGTCGGCCATGTTGCCCGCCACGGTGACGGGTCCCACCACGTCGAAGGTGAGGTCCAGCTGTCCGTAGGACTGGTCCTTGAAGTAGTCGTGTACGCTGCTGGCGTTGCCGAAGTCGGTGTAGCCCTCCTTGTTCATCATGTCGGTGAAGACGGCGTTGGTGTGCTTGTCCTTCATCTTGACGTCCTGGTAGTTGACCAGGATGACGATGCCCTTGCGTTCGCCCACGGGGTAGGTCGGTTCGCCCACGGCTCGGCTTGCGGGCTGCCGTGCAGCGGTTCGCCGGGCCGCCCTCTGGGCGTTGCGTTCGGCCGTGCGCGCGCTTCCTATCTGTTGGAGGGCCGATAGTGTGGCAGCCTGTTGGAGCACGAGGCGGGTCTCGTCGGGCGTGCGCTGCGCGGCCTCATGGGCCAGTACGCCGGTCGAGCTGAGGAGGCCGCCCTGCAGGCAGGCGTAGTGGAGGCTTCCGTCGTCGTGGCGCACCAGGGGCACGCCGTCGAGTGTCTGGTAATAGTGGAACGATTCGTCGCCCACCAGCAGCACCGTGATGGTGGTGCCGTCGGGCTGCTGGAGGGTGAGGGGCGTGGGCTTGGCCGGCACCGCCCCGGCCTGTGCGACGCCCAGCAGGGCGGCAAACAGGAGGGAGAGTAGCTTGTGCATACAGAAATCGGTGAGGTGAAAGTGTCGGAATGTGTGAGAATGTCGGGCAAAATTACGCCTTTTGGCGCACAGACGAAAGCCTTGTCCCGCATTTCTTGACACGATGCCGGCTCCACCTGCTGGTTAGAGGGGCGGAGCCCTGCTGGCGGGCGGACGCAGAAAGCCCCGCACGGGGCGAGGTCACGAAGCCGGCAGCGGGTGTCGGAGTGCTCTCGCCCTGTGCGGGGGGAGGAGGGTGGGTCACACGGCCTCGCGGCTGTGGCGGCGGGAAGGCCGTGGGCGTGGCGGTTCAGTTCAGTCGCTTGCTGCGTCCGCCGCGGGGCCGCTTGCGCTTCGGGGTGGCAGTCGGGGCCGGCTTCTTGTCGGGCAGGTCGTGCGCCTCGCCGTTGGCGCTGACCAGGGCGAAGTCGAGCTGGCGGCGTTCGAGGTTGGCCCGCTCCACGCGGATGCGCACCTTGTCGCCCAGGGCGTAGCGGCGGCGGAAGCGGCGGCCCACGAGACAGAAGTTGCGCTCGTCGAACTCGTAGTAGTCGTCGAGCAGCAGGCGCAGCGGCACCATGCCCTCACACTTGCTCTCGTCCAGCTCGACGTAGAGCCCGAACTCCGTGACGCCGCTCACCGAGCCGTCGAACTCCTGGCCGATGCGGTCGGCCATGAACTCCACCTGCTTGTACTTGATGCTGGCCCGTTCGGCCGTCTGTGCCAGCTGCTCCATGTTGGAGGAGTGCTCACAGAGGTCCTCATACTTCTGGGCGTTGACCGAGCGTCCGCCCTCGGCGTAGCGTGTGAGCAGGCGGTGGACCATCGTGTCGGGGTAGCGGCGTATGGGCGAGGTGAAGTGGGTGTAGTACTGGAACATGAGGCCGTAGTGGCCGATGTTGTGGATGCTGTAGCGCGCCTTCATCATGGCGCGGAGCGCAACCATCTCCACGACGTTCTCCTCCTTTTTGCCCTTCACGTCGGCCAGCAGGCGGTTGAGGCTCTTGCTGACCTCTGTCTTCGAGCCGTCGGTGCGCACCTTGTAGCCGAAGCGGGCCACGAAGGCGCTGAGCTTCTCCATCTTCTCGGGGTCGGGCACGTCGTGTATGCGGTAGGGGAAGACCTTGGGCTTCTTTCCCTTGGGCACCTTGGCTATCATTTCGGCCACGCTGCGGTTGGCCAGGAGCATGAACTCCTCGACCAGCTTGTTGGCATCCTTGGCCACCTTGACGTAGGTCGAGACGGGGTGGCCCTTCTCGTCGGTCTCGAAGCGCACTTCGGCGCGGTCGAAGCCGATGGCGCCGTTCTTGAATCGCTTGTCGCGCAGCAGCTTGGCCAGCCGGTTGAGCCTGATGAGCTCGGCGGCATATTCGCCCTCAGGAGCGGAGCCGGGCGGCAGGGGTTCGGGATGTTCGCCGGGCAGTGCGAGATCGTCGGGCGAGGCTTCGCCGTTGCGTTCCAGCGTGTGCTGCACCTCCTCGTAGGTGAAGCGGCGGTTGGAGCGGATGACGGTGTGTGCCAGGTGCCAGGAGAGTATTTCGGCCTTGTCGTTCATGACGAAGATGGTGGAGTAGGCCAGCTTCTCCTCGTCGGGGCGCAGGGAGCAGATGAAGTTGCAGAGCCGTTCGGGTAGCATGGGGATGGTGCGGTCCACGAGGTAGACGCTCGTGGCGCGCTTCTGGGCCTCGCGGTCGATGATGCTGCCCTCCTTGACGTAGTGGCTCACGTCGGCAATGTGGACACCCACCTGCCACAGCCCTTCGCCGGCGGGGCAGATGGAGAGCGCGTCGTCGAAGTCCTTGGCGTCGTGCGGGTCGATGGTGAAGGTCGTGACCTCGCGGAAGTCCTCGCGGCGGGCAATCTCCTCGGGCGTGATGTCGGGCTGGAGGGCCTCGGCGGCCTTCTCGACCTTCTCGGGGTAGGTATAAGGCAGGCCGTACTGCGCCAGGATGGCGTGCATCTCGGCGTTGTTCTCACCCTGACGGCCCAGGATGTCGATGACCTTTCCGATGGGGCTCTTCGAGTCGGTGGGCCACTCGACAATCTTCACCACGGCCTTGTCGCCGTTCTTGCCGCCGTTGAGCTTGTCCTTGGGGATGAAGATGTCGTTGGCCAGCGAGCGGCTCTCGGTGATGAGGAAGCCGTAGCCCCCCTCGACCTGGAGCTGTCCCACGAAGGTGTCGTTGGCGCGTTCCAGTATGTCGGTGACTTCGGCCTCGCGGGTGTGGCCGGCGCGGCGTGCCAGCATGGTCACGCGCACGCGGTCGCCGTCGAGCGCGTGGAGCGAATTGCGCTCGCAGACCAGGATGCTCTTGCCCCCGTCGTCGGGCACGAAGGCGTTGTGGCCGTTGCGCTTGCGCACGAAGGTGCCCTCCATGACGTTGGAGCGGATGGTGTTGTGGTAGTTTCCGTTGCCGTCGGTGGCTATGTAGTCATCGAGCACAAGGTCCGAAAGGGCTTCGAGCACCACCATCTTGGCCGGGTGGTTGGCGGCGTGCAGGTTGACAAAGATGTCCTTCACGTTGAACTCTTTGTCGGGGCGGCTGTTGAACATGTCGACGAGCCATTGCATGACCGCCTTCTTCTTCAGGCGGGAGCCGGACTTGTTGTTTCCTTTCTTGCCCATGCGAGTCAGTATTTTAGATAGGTGAACGATAGCGGCGGCCTCAGGCTAAGTCCCCCCACGGCGCGGCGGTGGACGGCGCGGCGGGGAGGCAGGCTGCCGGCTTGTATGCAACAAAGGAACGGCTTTTTCTCGAAAAGTGGGAGGCTTTAATATATAATAACGCGTCGTGCGGGAGATTCTTGCTACTTTTGCGGCCTGCAAAGACCCAGAACGATGAATATGCGTAGAATGATTTCCCCTATCCTGATGCTGGCCCTCGTGGTGCAGCTTTGGCTGGTGTGCGTCCCCGCCGCGAGGGCGCAGGCCGCAGGGCCGGCAGCCGCCGACACGGTCGAGGTGGAGGAGACCGAAGTGCCCATCATGACGCAGCTGGGCACCACCGAGTACAAGGGGCAGACCATTGCGCACGTGATATACCCCACGCTGCCCAAATACCAGCCCATGCAGTTCAAGAACGCGAAGGAGCGCGAGAGGTATAACCGGTTGGTGTATAACGTGAAGAAGGTGTTGCCCTGGGCCAAGCTCGCCAAGCTCACCATCGTGGAGACCTACGACTTTCTGGAGACGCTGCCCGACAAGCAGTCGCGCGACGAACACGTGAAGCGCGTGGAGGCGGGGCTGAAAAAGCAGTATGGCCCGGCCCTGAAGAAGATGACACGCTCACAGGGCCGCCTGCTGGTGAAGCTCGTGAACCGCGAGTGTAACCAGACGGGCTACAACATCGCCAAGGCCTTCATGGGAACGTTCAAGGCCAACCTCTACCAGAGCGTGGCCCTGCTGTTCGGCAACAGCCTGACCAAGAAATATGACCCCGAAGGCGACGACCAGTACACCGAGCGCGTGGTGCGCATGGTCGAGTCGGGGCTGCTGTGACCGGGGCGGGAGGACGGGGCGTCCGGGCCTCCCGGCGTTTTCGACACTTCCAGCCCAAAGAATCCGGCGGGCCGCTCCCGGGGGGCGGGCCGCCGGGGGGGGTGCGGGGGGGGGGGGGGTGGCGCCCCGCAAAACGCGCACCACCGGGGGGGGGGGGCGGGCGGGGGGGGGGCGGGGGGGGGGGGGGGGGGGGGGCGGGCGGGGGGGTGGGGCCCCAAACCCCCCCCCCCCCCCGGGGGGGGGCCCGCCCGGGGCCCCCCCCCCGCCGGATTGGTTCAGTAGGTGAAGGTGCTGCCGCCCAGAAACTCGCGCAGCAGCGAGGTGGGGGGCAGGCCGTGGGTCGAGATGGGCCTGAGGTAGCCCAGGAACTTGCGCAGGCGGTAGGCCTCGGAGTACTCGGGTGCGTGTTCGGGCACCTGTTCGAGCAGGGGCAGGGCCTGCTCGCGCAGGGCGGCCAGCTCAAACAGCAGGGCGGTGTTCATCATTTCGTCGGCCTGCTCCTGGAAGGGGAATATCCAGCGCTCCTCGCCCCGGCGCACCGAGGGCCACTGGCGGATGGTCTCCTGGGCCGAGCGGGCGCGGTACTTGAAGTCGCGCACGATGCGGCGCAGCAGGCGGTTGTCGGTGGTGGGAATGTAGTTGTGGTCGTCGA
>CAMBOH010000062.1 GCA_945869305.1 uncultured bacterium | reverse complement strand
CAGGGCGCATTTGCGGCGGTCTACATACCCAGGGCGTTGCCCTGGGCTATGCGCTGTTGCCCCTCCGGGGCGTGCCTTGAACTTTTGTGCCTATCCTCCCCTGAAAGTGCGATGCTAACGCATGAATGCAGCCAGATAACAGACAAAGTCCTTTTTTACGCTTTCATCGCGCTTTTCCTGTTCAATCCAGACTGACAGAAAGCAAGCAAAAAGCGGCTGCCGCCTGCCAGATGTCAAGCCCCATTTACAGCCAAGCCCCTCGGATACACACGCAGTGCCCTCCCCTTATGAAGAAATCTCTTATCCATTGATTTCCAGCTCTTTCGACTTAAAGAAAAATACGTTTGAGTGAAAAACCCTCCCCTTTATATCCCCTTATTTATCCTATTCAGTTTGCTATTATACATATATTTGCCACGACGAAATGTCAACAGGCGGGCAAGTGCCCGCTCCTCACGCCAATCACACAAACAGAAAACCGCTCAATATGAACCTGCGAACGACTCTGGCAGCCTGCGCGCTGCTCTGGCTGGGTGCTTCGGCCCAGTCGCGACTCGACATGGGCAGCAAGGCCCAACTGCACAAACTGAAGGTGGAACAGCGGATTCACGAGACCATCGGATCCACTGCGTCGCCGGCCCGAAGCCCACAAACCGCCTATACAGCACCCACGCGCGTGCTGGCACTGGCCAAGCTGGCCGAAGGCGTGACAGCCGACCAGCTGCGCGCACAGGGCATCGACGTGGTGCGCTGCCAATTCGGCTTTGCCTTCCTCTCACTGCCGGTCGACCAGGCCGACAGCCTCAGCGCACTGCCCTGCTTCAAGGCCGTGCAGCTCGAACGCCAGCTGAAGCAGTACAGCAAGTATGCCCGAGAGTGGTCGGGAGTCGACCCGGTACACGAAGGTACGGGCCTGCCCCAGACCTATACGGGCAAGAACGTGGTGTGTGGCATCATCGACATGGGGTTTGACCTGAACCATGCCAACTTCCTCGATGCCGAGGGCAACAACCGCGTGAAGTATTTCGAGACCCTGGCTGCCAACAACTATGCCACCTCGGTCGAGGACATGCTCACCATTACGCCCTACAACACGCCCGAGGCCATCGCACGCTACACCACCGACAACAACACGGCCTACCACGGCACGCACACCATGGGCATCATGGCGGGCGGCTACCGGGGCGCAGCCCAGGTGGCCCTGCTGGCAGGCGAAGACGGACACAGCACCTCGCTCAGCGACAACCTGGCGAACCCCTACTACGGCATGGCTCCAGACGCCGACATCATTGCGGCCTCCTGTGCCTCGCTCACGGACCTGCAGATTGCCCAGGCTGCCTACGACCTGGCACGCTATGCAGACTACGCGCAGAAACCCGTGGTCATCAACCTCTCACTGGGCACCAACCAGGGACCTCACGACGGCAGCAGCCTGGCCTGCCAGCTGTTTGACATCATGGCCGAACAGATCGGTGCCAAAATCGTGATAGCAGCGGGCAATGAGGGCGAGGAGAAACTGGCGGTGAACAAGCGGTTCACGGCCGAAGACAACGAACTCAAGTCCTTCATTGAAGGCGACACCGTAAGCGCTACCGAGGGCAACCTCTACGTGCGCTACGGCCAGCTCGACGTGTACAGCGACAACACCGAACCGTTCGAAATACAGGCCGTCATCTACAACACGGACCGCAACAAGGTGGCCAAGCGCTTCACCTTCACGCTCTCGCCCGAAAACGCCGGACAGGCGCAGTACTGGTGCTCTTCGAGCTTCCAGGAGTCGGACACAGACATCGTCGACGCCACACTGAACAACTACTTCAGCGGCTATGTGGGCATCGGCTGGGCCGTTGACTCCCTCTCGATGCGCGCATACGCCGCCATCGACTTCTATGCGGTCGACAACCCCGAAACCAATGCCGGCCACAAATACCGCATCGGCTTCATCGTGAACGGCAAGGAGGGACAGCGCATTGACTGCTACATAGCCGGCGACTATGCCCGGTTGGACAACAACGGCATCGAAGGCTGGGACGACGGCTCGCGCAACGGAACGGTGAGCGACATGGCCACAGCCCGCCACACGCTGTGTGTGGGCTCGTATAACAGCACCGGCTCGTGGGCACAGCTCGACGGCTTTGCCTACAGCCTGCCCGACTCCGACCTGGTGCCGGGAGAGGTGACTCCGCTCACGTCCTACGGCACACTGAGCGACGGACGCAACCTGCCCGACGTGCTGGCTCCGGGTGCCTACGTGGTGTCGTCGATGAGCCGCTACTACCTGAAGGCCATCGGTTCCGAACACGCCGATTCGCTCTTCTCGGCTGTAGCCCTGACCGACAACCGCGACCCCTACATCTGGTCGATCGGCACCTCAATGGCCTGCCCCGTGGTGACGGGCATCATCGCCCTCTGGCTCGAAGCTGACCCGACGCTGACCATGAAGGACATCAAGGAAATCATTGCCCTGACTTCGGTGAAGGACGAGGCCCTGGCCAAGGCCGACCCCGTGCAGGTGGGCGCCGGACGCATCAACGCCTACGAGGGCATGAAGGAGGTGTTGCGCCGCAAGGGGGAAGCTGCCATCCACTCGCCCCTCGCCACATCGCCCAGCCTGCTCGCCATGCCCGCCGGCTCACAGCGCATCAAGCTCTTCATGGCCGGACAGAAGCAGCTCGACGTGGAGGTATACGACCTGAGCGGACGCTGCGTGCTGAGCCGCTGTGCCGCAGGCGACGAAACCGTCATTGACCTCAGCACACAGCCCAAGGGCACCTATATACTGCGCGTGAACGGCGCACACACCAAGTGCTCGATTACCCGATAACCCATCACACCTCACACTATACGGATCATGAAACAACTCCTTCTTTCCACCTGGCTCCGCGCCGCCGTCCTGCTGGCGGCCCTGGGCTACCTGCCTCACCAGCTGGCCGCACAGGAAGATGAGCCTATCATCGCCTTCAAGAGCGTGGCCAAATCGACTGCCAACGGCGATGCGGTGACCATCTTTCTGGGCAGCTTCCAGCCTGGCACTGACTACATCGACATGGACTGCGGAAGCGGCACAGAAGAGCACGAAATCTCGCAAGCTACCATCAACACCACAACCGGCGAATGGGAGGGCGGCACGTCGATCACCTGCACCCTGAGCGAAGACGGCTGGGTGAAAATCTACGGTGATGCCGCCAATCTGGCTGTCATCAACTTCTCGGGCTGCTACATCTCGGAACTCCAGATGGCCGACCTGCCCAACCTCTACTACCTGAACCTCGAACACAACCTGCTGGAAGGACTGGACCTGAGCGGCAAGTTCGGCGCGCTGGCCTACCTGACGCTGGCCGACAACCCCTTTGGCAAGTCGCCCCTGAAGATCGGTGACAACAAGCCCGCCCTGCAGCTGCTCGACATCTCGCAGGCAGGCAGGCTCGACGACGCGTTCAGCCTGGCCGACTACCCCGCACTGGTGTCGTTTGACGCCTATGCGTGCAAGACGCTCAAGCAGGTGGACCTGAGCAACTGTCCCAACCTGCAGCGACTCTCGCTCGACGGAACCGGCATCAGCTCCATCGACGTGTCCCAAACGCCCAAACTGACCATCCTGAACATCAGCGACACCTTTGTCGACCAAGTTGACCTGAGCGGCCTGAACTGGCTGCAGCAGTTCTATGCCGACCGCCAGGGCACGCAGACCAAGCTGCAACAACTCGACCTCACGGCCAACAAGAACCTGGTCTACCTGTTTGCCGCAGGCAACAACTTCACCGAAATCGACCTCTCGGCCAACACCTACCTCCAACAGCTGTATCTGGCCGACAACCGGCTGGAACACATAGACCTGTCGAACAACACGAACCTGACCAACGTGATCCTGCGCGGCAACTGTCTGGACTTTGCCACGCTGCCGCAACCCGGCAACTGGAACCAGTATGACTACCATCAGCGCAACATGCCCGTACAGCGCACGGTGAAGGTGGGCGAAACGCTCGACTTCTCGGCCCGCGTGTTGCGCGAAGGCACAGTGACGACCTGCGGCGTCTATACCGTGAGCGAGGACATCGCAGGCAGCTACACCGCCCTGCCGGCTGACTACTACACCTACGCCGACGGCAAGGTGACCTTCCTGAAGGCTCCCACCGACAGCGTCTATGTGGCCTTCGCCAACGACATGTTTCCCGACCTGCAACTGGACTACATGCCGCTGCGCACAGAGAAGTTCAAGGTGAAAACGGCCGATGAATACGGACAGAAGGACCTGGCACTCACCGTCCACTCACTGCTGGCCTCCTCGGCCGGCGTACGCCTGACCATGAAGGTGGGCATGGCCGGTGCCACCCCCGAAACACCGAAGCAGCTCACCGTGCGCGACGCGGACGGCAAGGAGGCCACCTTCGACATCACCTCGCAGTCGCTGCCCGAAACCTGCAACGTGGACTTCAGCAGCCGACAGAGCATTGCCTCCATCTACGTGCCGCAGGACGAAATGCTCACCGCACTGGCCATTGAAGACCAGACGCTGACCGGAATCGACCTGAGCCAGGCCCGCACGCTCCAACAGCTGCAGCTGAGCGGCACGGAGCTTTACAGCATAGACCTGGGCTACAACAGAAACCTGAAGCAGCTCAAGCTCAACGGCAACCACTTCTTCGCCCTGAACATTCGCGGCGTGAACGATGCCTACCAGAAGACGCTGCTCACCGACATTGACCTCTCGGACAACGAACTGCGCGAGGTGACGCTCAACGACATGGGCACCATACACAACCTGAACCTGTCGGACAACCAGCTCACCGAACTCTCACTGAAGGATGCCGACAACATGCGCTCACTCGACCTGTCGGGAAACCAGCTCACTACGGTGAACCTGAGCTACTGCACGCTGATGACCGACTGTGACCTGTCGAACAACCTGATTACAGAAATCGCCATGCCGGCCGAACACGCGCTGCGCGCGTTCCACTGTGAGAACAACTCGCTGAACTTCTCCACCCTGCCGCAGCTCACGGATGTGGCCGACTTCACGTTTGCCCCGCAGAACAAGGTGGCCATTGTCGGAAAGGCTCCGAGCATTGACCTGCAGGCCCACAACATCAACGGCCAGACCGTATACGTCTGGAAGAAGACCGACGGCACCCCGCTGGCCGAAGGCACCGACTACCTGCTGACCGACGGCATGACGCGCTTCCTGCAGCCCGCCATCGGCAGCATGGTATTCTGCGAAATGAGCAACCCGCTCTACGAGGGCCTGACGCTCGTCACGACCGAGACCGAAGCAGCCGACATGCCCCAACACAAGCTGGCCACCTTCACCACGCTGGCCGACGGCAATGCCACCATGGTGCTCCGCGCCCACGAACCCATCACACTGTGTATCGACTGGAAGGGCGGCGGCCACTCGGTCGAAAGCTACACCGTCGACGACAATCTGACGGCCACACCCATCGTGACACACGCCGGAGCTGAATGTGCCATTTACTCCTACAGCGCCGACTGTCCGCTCTATGTGCTCAACATCTCCAACACCCCGCTGGCCGACGTTGACCTGACGAACCTGACGAACCTGGTGCTGGTGAACCTGGAGAATGCCCAGCTCGACCGCATCAAGCTGCCCGACACGAACACGCTGACCGAAATCAAGCTCGACAAGAACCGCTTCAGCGAGCTCGACCTGTCGCGCTACGCCGAACAGCTGCACCTGCTCTCGCTCAACAACAACCTGTTCACCTCCTTCAATGCAGCAGGCATGCACGGCCTCTTCAGCCTCAGCATGGGCGGAAACCAGCTGCAGCGCATCACGCTCGACAACCGCGAAATGTGGAATCTCGACCTGTCGGGCAACGCGCTCACCGAAATTGACCTCAGCAAGGTGCCGCAGCTCAACCAGCTCTTCCTGACCAACAACCAGCTGCACGAAATCGACCTCAGCGCACAAGCTGACCTCCACGCCCTGCACATTGACTACAACCGCTTCAGCTTCAGCACCCTGCCCCTGCCCAGCAGCCAGTATGGCTCTTACCAGTACGGCAACCAGGCCGAACTGGAGGTCGAAGCCGACGAGAACGGCGTGGTCGACCTCAGCAGCGAAGCCATGGTGGGCAGCAACGCCACAACCTTCCGCTGGTTCGTAGACTATCCCTGGTATGACGAGAACACCGGCGAACTGACGGGCGAGGAACTCTACATCGATGAGGAGTATACCGTCGAAAACGGTGTCACGCAGTTCCTGAGCCCCATTGAGAATGTGGTTTGCGCCCTGCTCAACGACCAGTTCCCCAACCTGACTCTCTACACCAAACCCATGGACGTGACCACAGCCGCAGCCATCCATCACGCCGTGAGCGCCGACAAGTCGGTACAGGTGGCGGTCAGCGGACGCACGCTGCGCATTGCGGCCGACGGCAACGAAGCGGTAAAGGTTTATACCACCGACGGGCGATTGGCCGCCCAGACGCAGACAGCCCAGGGCACAGCCTCCCTCACCCTGTCGCAGCCCGGCGTGTATCTGGTGGAGTGCAACGGCCGGGTGGTCCGCGTGGCCTTACACTGATGCCTGCTCCTGTCCGACGGCTAACCGCCGCGGCATGACAGCCCCCTACCAAGCGAAGCGTTGAAGCCTCCGACGGTCTCCGCTCTCGGACAGCCCCGCTGTCCGAAAGCAGGCCGCGCGGGCCTCAACGCTTCCACTTTTTTGCCGACATGCCCGAGCTGTGCGCCAAAAATTGCGTAGCTTCGCAGCCTCAACACGCTCACCGAAAAGCACCGCACACCCGAATGGCACACCCCGCTCCCCGCATCCATACCGCCCTGCTGGCTGTCCTGTGGGTCATGCTCACCGGCATGGCCACCCCGCACCTGTGCGCCGAAAACGCCGCAACCACCGACCTTCTCCGGCAACAGGTCAAGCAGCAGTACGCCCGGCTGTCAACCCTGGACAACCAGACCTTGCTGGCCCAAGGAGAGCGCGCACTGAAGAGCGACGACGGAGAGCTGGCACTCACGGTCTTCAACATGCTGGCCCGCCGGACAGCCCAAAGCCAGGATCCGGCCGAACAGCACTTCTGTGCGAAGGCACTGTGCCACATCGGCGACATCTGCTATGCCCGCTGCTCCTATGCCAAGGCCATGGAGTACTACCTGGACTGCCTCAAAATGTGCGAAGAATACGGTTTCAACGACCTTTTCCCGCAAGTATACAACATGATGGGCAACGTGTACAGCTCATTCGACGACTTCGAACGCAGCAATCTGCTCTACCGGAAAGCCTTGGCGGGTGCGCGCAAGCTGGGCGACCAAAGCTTTGTCAACCGCATACTCAACAACCTGATATGTGCCTATCCGTGTAAAGAACCGCTCAGTGCCATCAAAGCCTATTACCGCGAACTGGAACAGCATCCCGAAAGCCGGCCGCGATATACCTACAACCTGCTCATGGACAAGGGCATGATTCTGGCCTATGACCACAATGACCGCGAAGCTGTCGAATGGTTCAGACGCTCGGCCCGCTTTGCCCGACAGGAGGGGCTCGGGGTGGAATGTATCGGCTCATCGTATGCCAGCATGGCCGAATCCTTCGAACGGCTCCAGGCCACGGACTCCACCCTCCACTACCTGCACGCCAACGAGCAGCTGGCAAGAGAGAGCGGCCAGGCCAACCTGCTGGCAGGCACGCTGAAGAAACTGTATACGCTGTATGAACAACGCGACCTGCAGCGGGCGTTGCGCTACAAGGCGGAATACCTCGACCTGGCTGACTCTATCTACAACATGAATGAGTTCAACCACCTGAAAAATGCCCAGTTCCTCTACGAAACCGACCGCAACATCCACACCATCCACGCGCTGACACTCGAAAAGGAGCGCAAGGAGACGCAGATCTCCATGCAGCGCCGCTGGCTGCTGACGCTGGTGACAGGCTCGCTGGCCATACTGGCCATGCTGGTGGTCCTGGCCATACAGAAGCGCAGGCTGAAGGAGTCGTACAACCGACTGTATGAACGCAACAAGGACATGCTGGGCAACGAGAAGGCCTACCGACAACGAATCAGGGACCTGGAAGAACTGGTGCCCGAAACGCCCTCGCCGCCCGCCACTGCCGCAGCCGCCCACCTGAGCGCGGAGTCGCTGCCGCCCGAACTGCGCAAGAACATCCTGGCCTGCATCATGCACACCATGGAACAGACCGAAGACTTCTGCGACAGCGACTTCGGCATAGAGCGACTGGCCGAAAAGGCCGGCACCAACAGCCGCTACACCTCGGTGGTCATCAACAATGTCTTTGGCAAGAACTTCCGCTCGCTGCTCAACGAATACCGCATCAAGGAGGCCATGCGCCGCATGATGGACGAAGAAACCTACGGAATGCTGACCATCAAGGCTATCTCCGAGAGCGTGGGATACAAGTCCCAGTCCAATTTCATCAGCGTATTCACCAAACTCACGGGCATCAAGCCCTCGATGTTCCAGAAGTTGTCGAGAGAAGAAAAAGAGCGTGCCCTGAACGGCCAAACGGCAAAATAATTTCCTTTTCGCGAAAGAGTAACGGCTAAAAAAGGGAACAAACGCGCAGAAAAGAGCATTTGCTACCTTTGCGGGCGAGTTCTTTCACATTTATTTTGCCTATGAAAAGATTGATACGTCTATCCATGCGATGGGCCGCAGGCTGCGCCCTGACCATGCTGTGTGGCACTGCGCCGGCACAGACCAACCTGACTGCGAATGTAAACGGTTGTAAAGTGGAACTGACCTGGGACCTGTCTGAAAGGCTGCAGGACCTGGACAACCAGGGATTTGAAGCCGAGGAGTTCCCCGGTGGCGACTGGACAGTGCGCTCAACGAACACCAGCGACTACCGCTGCTCGTGGTTCAGCTACCCTACAGCCGACTTCACGCAGTTTGAAAACTACACAGAGTACGTGCACCAAGGCGAACGCAGCGCCATGGTGTATATGGACATGGGACAGCACGCCGACGGCTCATCGGCCAATCAGGACGAGTGGCTCGTCTCGCCCGTCTACAGCCAGGCTTCCCTGCTGGAATTTTACAGCTACATCGACCCCATGGTGCTGGAATACGACAGCTATGAGGGCTACGACGACCACTACTACGTGAAGCTGAGCCGCGACGGCGGAGAAACCTGGGAGGTCATCTGGGATGCCCGCACCTCATGCGCTCCCGAAGGGGGCTGGCAGCTGGTTTCGCTGCCGCTGGGCGAACCCTCCGACAACATGCGCATTGCCTTCCAGGCGATTAGCGGTTCGGCCCAGCCCACCGACCACCTGTACTTCCTGTGGGCCATCGACGACGTGCGCGTGAGCCAACCCGCCGCTGCGGCCAAAGCGGCATCGGCTGTGAGCTACGGCTACTATAATGTATACCGGGACAACGAGCTGATCGCCCCGCAGCTGAACACCCGCCGCTTTGTCGACGACTCGGACAAGGCGGAAGGCACCTACACCTACCGCGTGACCTACATGGACAACCTGACGGGACAGGAAAGCGAAGGTACATCGGCCCAAGTGGAGATCTACGCGCCCACCTTCGATGCGCCACGCAACGTCAGGCTCACCTGCCGCGAAGACAGTGAGCTGGGCCATGTGGCCTCGCTCAGCTGGGATGAACCCGAAGGGCGGCAAAAGCCTGAAGGCTACATCGTGTACTGCAACGGCATGTGGGCAGCCTACGGAATCACCGAAACGAACTTTGAAAACACGGGCCTGACCAAAGGGGTGTATGAATACGCAGTCTCGGCCATCTACGACACGCCCTGGGGCGAATCGGAGGCTGTAGGCGATGTCATCGCCATCGGCACACGTATGCCCGTACAGAACCTGCTGGCGGAACTGAACGACGGACAGGTGACCCTCACGTGGCAGGCTCCGGCCGAAAGCCGACACAGCGTGAAGGCATACCGCGTGTTCCGCAGCACGGAGTGCATAGCCCAGGACCTGACCGACTGCACCTTCACCGACACGCAAGTGCCGCAGGGAAGCTTCGACTACACAGTGCTGGCGGTCTACGAGGACGACATGGAGTCGATGGCCTCGGCTGTTGCCGTCAGCAACGGCGAGATGCCGGTTTACGAACTCCCCTTCACCGAAACCTTCGACACGCCCTTCAAGCCTGCCAACTGGCTGGTCGAAAACCTGTTTGAGTACACCGAGGACTGCTACGTATGGCGCTTCGACGACTGGTACGAAATGAAACTCGCAGGCGAAGGCTTCAGCGGTGGCTATGCCTCGATCGACGGTATCAGCGCGGGCTGGTCAGGCATCATGGCCAACCTCGTGACTCCGCCGCTCGACGCACACCATGTCGAAGGCACGCAGCTGCTCCTGAGCTACGACCTCGACTTCCTGTCCATCTACGGCGACAGCGAAGCCTTCCTGGAATATTCCACCGACCGCGGCCTGAACTGGACGACCCTCGAACAGCTCCAGCCCTACTACGACACGGACCTCGAACCCGGCGAACAGTGCCGCGCGGTCCACATGAAGCACGACGTGACGCAGGTGGCACAGGGCGAAACCATACAGTTCAGATGGTACTACAGCGGCAACATGGACGGACACATCGCCGTCGACAACGTGCGCCTCGAACGAATCGAGCCAGAAGGCATCGGCACGGTCACCGCCACCGCCTCGGGCAAAGTCAGCGTTTACAACCTGCAAGGTGTGAAGCTGCTGGAGGCTGAAAGCGAAGCCTGCGTGCCTGCACTGCCGGCCGGTGTGTACCTCTTCGAACAGAACGGCCGCTGCCTCCGACGCATCATCAGATAAGAAAGGCGAACGCCGCGCCCGTAACGCCCCGCTCACGCCCCCGACTCCGACCCCGCATGTCCCACTTCGACTTCCACACGCACCGGCTCTCCCTGCCTCCGGGCGAAGGTATTGTCAACCTGCCCGCCGAATGGACGGAACACCCCGAACGGTTCCGCCCTGTGCCCGGCGGCTGCTATTCGGCCGGCATCCATCCGTGGTGGACAGACGATGCCGGGCGCACGGAGCGGATGCTCCGCGCACTGCCCCGGCTGCTGCGACACCCGCAGGTGGTGCGCGTGGGAGAATGCGGGCTCGACTGGCTGCGTGGTGCGTGCCGCGAACGGCAAACGGAAGTCTTCTGCGCCCAGATCGAGCTGGCGGAACGGCTGAATCTGCCCGTGACACTTCACGTGGTGAAGGCATACGACCAACTGCTGCGACTGAAGAAGCTGCTGCGCCCCTCGACCAACTGGACGGTGCACGGCTTCAGGGGCGGGGCGGCACTGGCCCGGCAGCTGCTGGATGCCGGCATCGACCTGAGCTTTGGCCAGCATTACCAAGCCGAGGCTTTCGACCTGACTCCCGCCGCACGACGCCACACGGAGACTGACGCTGAGGAAGAAACGCTCACCTTATAAGAAGAAACGCTCACCTTATAAGAAGAGACGCATCTATCATAAGGAGCAAGCCTCCTTCCGTCCCGCCCCAACAAGCAGGGGGTAGCCACTCGGTGGCTACCCCCTGCTTTTGCGCTTCAAGGTGGCGCATGGACTCGGAAGGAGCGATCTCCCCCAAAGCCGCCCCTGCTCAGGAGACCGACAATCCGAAACAGACCTGCAGTCCGAATAGGTCTACATAAAGCCGTCCCTGTTCAATCGGTACATCCGTCAGTTGAGCCATCATCAAGGACAAGCAGCTCAAACACGGTGTAGGTCTGTCTAAGAATACTCTCTACAGATTCTTGCAGATACTTCCCGGCGTTACGCGACGGTGCAGAATTCAATCTCGTCAACACCCGCGCAATCCAGAAGGCCACGATGCAGGCCGTGAAGAATGGTAAAACTTCGGTCGAACTGCCATACACTACCTATCCCGACGAAGAGGAAGGTGGAAGTGTATAATCATTGCGGCGCGGCGCACTTGTATTGGCAAATTAATTAATGTATAACCAAGGTCAGGATGTTTCAGCGGAATCGCAACAACACAAGGCGCGCCATGCCGTAAGTGGCAGTCTTTCATGATGTTTAAAGCGGCATTATGTTTCATGCGAGACGTAATGCCGCATTATTTTAAAGCCTATGAAAAGCAAGCGTTACACCGCCGCGGCCATGGTTTCGGCCTTCATCGTGCTTATTTCGGGCATTGTGCTGGCCTACCTTAGTTTCTTGACTTCCAAGGAGGGCCGTATAGATGACACTGTACTCTGGTATGTGGCCCAATGCTTCATCTATGC
The DNA here is from genome assembly GCA_945869305.1 of uncultured bacterium. Taxonomy (GTDB): domain Bacteria; phylum Bacteroidota; class Bacteroidia; order Bacteroidales; family Bacteroidaceae; genus Alloprevotella. The sequence continues at coordinate 283 of CAMBOH010000062.1, read as the reverse complement.
CGGCAGCTTCTTCGGCATCGGAATTTATGCCTATGCCACGTTTGACGACATAAAAGCCCGTTTGGGTATTAAGGAAAAGCCGCCCGAGTAGTCGGGCGGCTTTTATATATAGTGGAGATTGTTCTTTGCGTATAGCTCTTTTCTTCGCAAACGTAAAACTTCGTTGTCGCAATAGCAAAGAAGTTTTGGGGAGGTAAATGCTGTTTTATATTGGTACAACCTTAACAGTTATCTATTTCTCTTGAAGCGTATATCTATGGCATTGTTCATTTTTTATGTTTTT
>CAMBOH010000061.1 GCA_945869305.1 uncultured bacterium | reverse complement strand
CACATTGGCGGTGTTGAAGCTTGACAGGTCGAGCGAGGTGAGGCCTGAGCAACCAGAGAACATATAGCTCATATCCGTCACATTGGCGGTGTTAAAGCCTGACAGGTCGAGCGAGGTGAGGCCTGAGCAACCATAGAACATAAAGCCCATATCCGTCACATTGGCGGTGTTGAAGCTTGACAGGTCGAGCGAGGTGAGGCCTGAGCAACCACTGAACATACGGACCATATTCGTCACATTGGCTGTATTGAAATTTGACAGGCCGAGCGAGGTGAGGCCTGAGCAACCATAGAACATATAGCTCATATTCACCACCTTGTCGGTATTTAAGTTTGACAGGCCGAGCGAGGTGAGGCCTGAGCAACCATAGAACATAGCACCCATTTCCTCCACATTGGCGGTATTGAAGTCTGACAGGTTGAGCGAGGTGAGGCCTGAGCAACCATAGAACATTTGACTCATAGACCACACCCCGGCGGTGTTGAAGCTTGACAGGTCGAGCGAGGTGAGGCCTGAGCAATCATAGAACATTAGCCCCATATTCGTCACATTGTCCGTCTTGAAACCTGACAGGTTGAGCGAGGTGAGGCCTGAGCAACCATAGAACATAGAGCCCATCGTCGTCACATTTTCCGTGTTGAAACCTGAGAGGTCGAGCGAGGTGAGACTTGAGCATCTACTGAACATCTGGTGCATGTCCGTTACCTTGTCGGTATGAAAGTCTGACAGGTTGAGCGAGGTGAGTTTGGAGCAACTGTCGAACATATAGCTCATATCCGTCACATTGTCGTTGCTGAAGCCTGACAGGTTGAGCGAGGGGAGGCTTGAGCAGTTTTGGAACATAGAGCCCATATACGTCACTTTGGCGGTATTGAAGCCTGACAGGTCGAGTGAGGTGAGGCTTGAGCAACCAGAGAACATATAGCACATAGACGTCACTTTGGCGGTGTTGAAGCCTGACAGGTCGAGTGAGGTGAGGCTTGAGCAACCAGAGAACATAGAGCCCATTTCCTCCACATTGGCGGTGTTAAAGCCTGACAGGTCGAGTGAGGTGAGGCTTGAGCAACCAAAGAACATTTCGCCCATGTCCTCCACATTGGCGGTTTTGAGATTGCCAATGCCCTGGATTGCTGTCAATGCGCTACAGTTTTTGAACCACCCATGGCATGAGCCTGGCAGTGCGTCGGCAAATGAGGTGTCGAATACGACGGTCTTAATGCTTGACGCCTTGTCGAGCCAATTTTTACCATAAAAGTATATACCATCATACACCGGTTGAGTCTCCGTGCTCGAAGGCACGGTTTCATCATACATAAACGTCAGCGTACCAGTCTGGGTGTCGAACACCGTGTACATTGTTTTTTCTGCCCACGCCGCGTTAATGCAAAGGAAGAGGGTGAGAAGTGAGAATAATTTTTTCATGAAAAAAAGGAAAAAGAAAAGGCGTGCAACCATCCGTGTGCTTGCCTATTCTCGGGCTACCGCCAAGTGGCCCTTTCGCATAACAAGCGCAGAATGGCTCACGCCTTAGGGCGTGAACCTTCATACTGCTTGTCCTCATGCGAATATAAATTTGGCGGTATTCGAGAATAGAGAACAAGAGCAATAGCTCACAGTAATATGTACGTTCTATATCAAGTCAATGGGGACGGAACGCGCGCGGAGTGAAAAGGGGGGAGGCTGTTTGCCTCGCCGATATATCTCTGAGTTGCCTGCCGCTGCCAATCATACTGGCTCACGGAGGAAGTGCGTTCGTCGGGTGCTGTCTGTTTCGTAGGTGGCCATCCAGACCGCAGGCGAAAAGATGCTGCGGGGAACTTGCGCGGAATAGGGATTTGGACGTGGTACGTGGCATTCTGTCTAACTGGGAGTATGACAGCGAATGAATGCGTGTTCGCTGGCAACATTGCGCGCAAAAGTAGTACAAGTGTCGGGATTTGGCAAGAAAAGACAAGAGAATTTTAGGTTTATATGAGCACACGGGCCCCGCTTCGCGGGCAACCTGTTGCGCTGACGACTGGGAGAGCAGGCTTCCAGCCTGCTTGAACGAAACGACAGCAGGCTGGAAGCCTGCTCTCCCAGTACACCATCGCCTCATGCCGGCCTGACCAGAGCGCGCCCGGGTAACGCTTGTCTACAGGCCGCACTCCCACTTGCACTGCCCCATAAGACGTTTCTACCCTGTGCCGGTGCAGCAGCTCGCGGGTTTTGTCTACATTTGCAGCGTCAAAGGCGAAGAGGCTACAAGCTGTTTTAGACTTATAGACTCTGAGGCCTGTCAACTAAACTCACATTTTATGTTCAAACAAACAAACAAGAAGAACGTGCTGACCTTCCACCAGTTCAGCCGCAAGGGCTGGAGCCTGTTCAGCTGTCTGCATCGTGAAGTGCGTATCGGAGTGCTCGGTGCCGCCACACTGGCCTGTGCCGCACCGCGCCTGGCTGTAGCCTCTACAGCTGTATGGCTGCCTGCCGACGAACTCACCGATGTGGAGAACGCTGCCGACACGCTGGAACTGGGCGAAGCACAAGCGGCCGCCACACGGGCACCGCTGGCAGCACAGGTGGCTGCACGACAAGTCACCACTTTCAGCCGGGCCGACCTCGAAGCGGCGGGCATCACCAGCATCAACGACGTGCTCAAACTCTCAGCGGCAACCGATGTCCGACAACGCGGAGGGTTTGGTATTCAGACGGACATCAGCATCGACGGCGGAACCTTCGACCAGATCACGCTGCTGCTCAACGGCGTACCGCTCGTCAACCCACAGACAGGCCACAACGCGGCCGACTTTCCCGTCAACCTTTCAGACATTGAACGCATCGAGATTCTCGAAGGGGCTGCCTCACGCGTCATGGGCAGCCAGGCCTTCAGCGGTGCTGTCAACATCGTGACACGCAGCAGTGTCAACCCCGGCTCGCCCCTGGAGGCTCGGGTCGAAGGTGGCTCCTACGGCACCCTGCGCGGCGAAGCCCGCACGGCCTGGAATCTGGGACAGGGCTGGAGCGCATCGGCCAGCGGAAGCTGGCAACGCAGCGACGGCGCCACCCGCAACAGTGCGTTCGAAGGCGGAAAGGGCTATGCCCATCTGGGCTATCAGGCCAGCGACCTCTCCTTTGACCTCCAAGCCGGCATCACGGCCAACGACTTCGGAGCCAACACCTTCTACTCGGCCGCCTATCCCAACCAATGGGAATCGACCCGACGCTACCTCGTATCGGCCCGCGCCGAAACCAAAGGCAGGCTGCACCTGTCGCCCCAGCTGTCGTGGGTGCGCAGCCTCGACCACTTCCAACTCATCCGCCACAGTGAAACAGGCGAGAACTTTCACCGGGGCGACGTATTCGCAGCCTCACTGAATGCCTACACCGACTGGGCCCTGGGCCGCACTGCCATAGGAGCCGAACTGCGCGAAGAGGTAATCTACAGCACGAATCTGGGCCGCGAACTCACCGAAGAACAATGGGTGTCCATTGCGGGACAGCCCGGCCGCTCCTACAACCGGCGCGATGACCGCACGAACCTGTCCTACTTCCTCGAACACAACGTGGTGTGGCGGCAGTTCACCCTGTCGGCCGGCGTAATGGCCGAACGCAACAATGCCATTGACGACAAGTTCCGCCTTTACCCCGGCGTGGACCTGAGTTACCGGCCGTCACGGCAGTGGAAGCTGTTCGCCTCGTTCGAACAGTCGCTGCGCCTGCCCTCGTTTACCGACCTGTGGTACAAGAGTCCCACGCAGGAGGGCAACATCGGGCTGCGCCCCGAAGAATGCAGTGCCTTCCGTATCGGGGCCGACTTCGTGCATCCCATAGCGACACTGCACCTCAAGGCCCACTACAAGCGGGGCACCAACATGATTGACTGGGTGATGTATACACCCGAAGATATATACCATGCCACCAGCTTCTCACTCGACAGCTACGGCGCCGGACTCGACGCCGCCTTCAAGCTCGATAACTGGCTGGGACAGCGTCAACCGCTACAACATCTGTCTCTCTCCTATGCCTGGTTAGGACAACACCGCCGCAAGGGGGAGGATTACTTCAAGTCGAACTACGCGCTTGAGTACCTGCGCCACAAGTTCGTGGCACGCCTGCGCCACCGCATCGTCTCGCGGCTCACGGCTGAATGGTCGCTGCGCGTACAGCAGCGCGAAGGCTCCTATCTGGTATACGAAAACCTGAAGCCTACGGCCGAGGCACGCCCCTACGGCACGCACGCCCTGCTCGACCTGCACCTGGCCTGGACGGCCCCGCGCTACACGCTCTATGCCGACCTGACCAACCTCACCTCACACCGCTACTTCGACCTGGCCAACGTGCCGCAACCCCGGTTCATGGTCCTGGCGGGCGTGAAGGTCAGCATATAGTCTGAAAGCAAAAAGCTCATAGTGAAAGTTGAACAGTCCATCGTGTCTGGAAGCAGATGCGGATGCGGCCGGACTGGCAGCTCCCCTGACAGCCCCCTCCGCCGCTGGCCTCCAGACAATGGGCTGTTCAACCTACTGATAGTGAAACAAAACATTACTAACATGAAAAAGCAGACACAGGCCATTCACACGGCCTTCCAGCATCCCGACACCTATGGTTCGCTGGCCATGCCCGTGTACCACACGGCGGCCTACGAGTTTGGCAACGCCGCAGAAATGGCCGATGCCTTTTGCGGACGCAGCGATTCCCCCGACTATTCGCGCGTAACGAATCCGACCGTCACCTACTTCGAACGGAAGGTCCGGGAACTCACAGGCGCAGCCCATGTCACAGCACTGAGCTCGGGCATGGCAGCCATCAGCAACACGCTCATGGCCCTTTCGGCCACGGGCAAGAACATCGTCAGCTCGCGCCACCTGTTTGGCAACACATTCTCACTCATCACCCAGACGCTGGCCCGCTTCGGTGTAGGGGCGCACCTGTGTGACCTGACTGACCCCGAAGCCGTGAGGCAGGCCGTCGACAGCGACACGTGCTGCATTTTTCTCGAAATCATCACTAACCCCCAACTCGAGGTGGCCGACATCACGGCCCTCGCCCGCATCGCCCGGGAGCTGGGCATACCCTTGGTGGCCGACACGACTGCCATCCCCTTCACGGAGTTCAACGCCCACAGCCTCGGAGTGGACATCGAAGTGGTTTCGAGCACGAAATACCTGAGCGGAGGAGCGACCTCCATCGGCGGACTCGTCATCGACTACGGCACGACAGAAGGCTTCGCCGAGCGCATGGGCAAAGAGCAGCTCTTCAACCTGGGGGCCTACATGACACCACACGTGGCCTACATGCAAAACCTCGGACTCGAAACGCTCCACGCCCGCTACCGCGTACAGGCTGCCAACACGCTCTCTCTGGCTCAGGCGCTGAAGTCGGTGCCGCAGATCTGCAGCGTCAACTATGTGGGCCTGCCCGACAATCCTTTCTACGCGCTGGCCCAAAAGCAATTCGGCCCGACAGCCGGAGCCATGATGACCATCGACCTGCCCGATGCCGAAGCGTGCTACCGCTTTATCAACCGGCTCAGACTGATTCGCCGAGCCACCAACCTGTTCGACAACAAGAGTCTGGCCATCCACCCCGCCAGCACAATCTTCGGCCCGTTCACCGCGGAGCAACGCCGCGAAATGGACGTGAAAGACACTACCATTCGCCTTTCCGTCGGACTGGAGGACCCCGACGACCTGCTCCACGACATCCTGCAGGCCGTGGGAGCGACCCCGCTCAGCTGAAAGCCTCTGACGTCAAACCCCTTCTTACACCACACTCTCCCCCATGCAATACGACTTTGACAAACCGATCGAACGGCGCGGCACGGGTGCGCTGAAGTATGACGCACTGGCCGAACGCTACGGCGACGCCGACCTGCTGCCCCTCTGGGTGGCCGACATGGACTTCGAAACACCGCACTTCATCACCGAAGCCCTGCGCCGGCGGCTGGACCACTCCCTGTTCGGCTATACCGTCGAACCCGCCGGACTGTGGCCCACCGTGCAACGCTGGATTGCCTCACACCACAACTGGCACGTGGAGCGCGAATGGCTCAGCTACATTCCGGGCATCGTGAAGGGCATCGGCATGGCCGTCAACGTGTTTGTACAACCCGACGAAAAGGTTATCATACAGCCCCCTGTCTACCACCCCTTCCGCCTCACACCACAAGGCAACGGACGCGAAGTGGTGTACAACCCACTCAAGCGAATGCCCGACGGCACCTACGACATGGACTTCGACAACCTCGCCGAGGTGGCCGACCCGAAATGCCGCATGCTCATCCTGTCGAACCCACACAATCCCGGAGGCATCTGCTGGAGCGGCGAAACGCTGGAACGGCTGGCCCGCTTCTGTCACAGCCGCGGCATTCTCGTCATTTCTGACGAGATACATGCCGACATGGCCCTCTACCACCACCGTCACATCCCCTTCGCCACCGTGTGTGACGAGGCCGCCCAGTGCAGCATCACCTTCGGAGCACCCTCCAAGACCTTCAACATAGCGGGCATTGTCAGCTCCTACGCCATCGTGCCCAACCCCACCCTGCGCTCGCGCTTCTACTCCTGGCTCAAGGCCAACGAGCTGGACGAGCCCACCCTCTTCGCCCCCATTGCCACACTGGCTGCCTTCAGCGACGAGGGCGAAACATGGCGCAGGCAGATGCTGCACTACGTGGAGCAAAACGTCGACTGCCTCATCGACTGGTTCGCCGCCCATCTGCCTGCCATCAAGCCGCTGCGCCCGCAGGCCTCCTTCCTCGTGTGGCTCGACTGCCGCGGGCTCCGGCTCGACCACCAGGTCCTCATCGACCTCTTTGTGAGACGGGCCAGGCTGGCCCTCAACGACGGAGAGATGTTCGGACCGGGCGGCGAAGGCTACATGCGCATCAATGTGGCCACACCCCGCAGCGTCCTGCTCGAAGCACTCGAACGGCTGTGCGCCGCTGTGGCCAACCTCGAGAACCCAAGCCCGAAGCCATGAAGCCACTCGCTGCCATCGTTGCCCCTCTGGCATGTATGCTGCTGACGGCTGGCACCCCACAAACGGCAGCCACGGCCCCACACGCCCTCCCGGTCCACGGCCCGGAGTACAAGCCTACGGCATCAAGCCCCCGCCTACGCTCCTACCAGCCCGGACAGGTCGTGCCCGACAGCCTCCTGAGGGGAAAGGCCGCCGAGGCCTTCTTCACCGTGCAACCCATTCCCGACACCATCTTTGCCCTCATGCAAGGCAAAAGCTATAAGGCGCAATGCCCCGTGCGACGCAGCGAGCTGCGCTACGTGCGCTGCCTGCACCGCAACCTCGAAGGGCAGACCCTGGTCGGCGAACTGGTGGTGAACAGGGCCATTGCAGCCGATGTGGCCGCCATCTTCAGACAGCTCTACGACCTGCGCTATCCCATAGAACGAATGCGGCTCGTTGACTATTACGATGCCGACGACCTGCGGTCCATGCAGGCCAACAACACCTCAGCCTTCAACTTCCGCCGTGTGGCACACACGCGCAACCTGTCGAAACACGCGCTCGGCATGGCTGTCGACATCAACCCGCTCTACAACCCGCACTGCAAACGGCTGCCCTCGGGGCGAACTGTCACCGAACCGCCCCAGGGCCTGCCCTACAGCCACCGTTCCCGCTCCTTCCCCTATAAGATAGAAGAGGGCGATGCGTGCCACCGCCTCTTCGTCCGACACGGATTCATCTGGGGCGGCAGCTGGCGCAAGAGCAAGGACTACCAACACTTCGAGAGGCGGAGGTAAACCGAAAGAAGGGGCAACGAGCGTCCAGCACGCCGGGACCACGGACAATGGTCCGCGTTCTATCACAAAGCAGTTCAGGTTTCGGAAGTATTCACCTGTGGTCAACAAGTGAATGCTTGCGAAACCTGAATTGCTCACTACGGCCATCCTCAGAACCGCCCGCCGCCAACATCAATCGGGGGCTAATACAGTATTTCATCACCCCTCAAAAAAGCTTCAACCCTTCAGCCATATACCCGTTTGACTATGATTCTCAGTCAGGAACTGGCTGAAGGGTTTTGTTTTCAAACCCTTCAGGAAGGTTCAGCCCCGACTGTATGAATCTTCCCGATTTTGGTTGACCGTTTTTCCGTTGGTTCCTGTTTTCGGTTTGGAGCCATAGCTCAGCCCCTTCCTGGGCTTGGGCCAACAAGTCCAGGGTTTGCTTTTCCGATCGGCGGAGTTGGTGCGCCAAAGGCTGGGACAGGAAGGGCCAGGGCTGGCTTTGTTAGGGGATGCCGCGGCGGGTGGTGTGATGAGCGACAATGAAGGGATTGAAGGGGGGGAAACAGCAAAAAAACTCGGCGACGGCCCCCTACCTCACGCACGCCCCAGAAAACAAAATAACCTGGGCGTATTCGCCCAGGTTACCTGTGTGACCCCGCTGGGATTCAAACCCAGGACCTTCAGAACCGGAATCTGACGCTCTATTCAGCTAAGCTACGGGGCCGTGGCCAGCCTTTGTCGTAAAAGCCGGCGCGAAGATAGTGCTTTATTTCGGAAAATGCGGGTCAACCGCCCGCCTTTTTTTCATTACTCGACTTTTTGGGCCAGCTGTGTGACCGTAATGGGCGTTTCTACGCCACTTGAACAGAGGACGAGCATAGCGGTACGAGGCTCTTTGGTGGGATTGGGCTGCACGTTGAGCTCTACGCTCTGTGCCTCATACTTGGCGAAGCCTGCTGTCTGGACCGGTTCTATCCAGTCGGCCGACGAGGTGAGGGTGGCCCCTTCGGCATAGACAGTGAACTTGACGTAGGGTTTTGCGCCGGAAGGTGATACGCCCTCGGCGGGCACGCTGAGCGTATAGGTCACGGCATACTCGGTACCGGTGCCGGTGGCCACGCCGTCGGGATGCGTGATGTTGAGGTTCGGATACTGCACGAGCAGTTGGGAGATGGTGCCCACCTTGTCGTAGGAGCTGACCACATCGATGCGGTTGGTGCGCAGCTTACCCGTCGTGTTGGGCTGCAACTTGAAGTCGAGGCGGGTGGAGGCGATATAGCCCTGGGGGATGTTGATGCTCAGCGGGGCAAGCTGGCCGTTTGAGCTGATGGTGCACCATTCGCAGCTGTTCTGCAACGTCCAGGAGTCGCTGCTGATGACGCGGATGGAGTCGACCGACTGGTCGGCATAGGTTTCAATCCCATAGGTGCTCATGGGATAGAAGTAGGTGGCATGGTACTCGTTGGCATTTTCATCATCGCAGGCCGTCAAGGCGAATGCCGACAGGCAGAGTGCGGCCAGACCGGCCACAGAAAGTGATGGGAGACGAAAGGATTGTTTCATGTTGTATAAGTGTTAGGATAGGTTGGTTCGGTCGGAAAGCGCGGGTGCGCGGCGTCCCTTAGTACCACTCCACATTGGTGGAATAGGAGCTGCGCTTGTCCCACTTCAAGGCGTCGGCCAGCTCAGAAGCGCGGGCCCGGAAGGTGAAGTTGAACGAGGTGTAGGGCTGCAGCACTACCGAAGCGGTCATTTCGAAGCAGTGGAGGTCGCGCGAGAGCGACATGGTGGTCATGGAGAGCTTGTGGAGCTGGAAGTCGTAGCCCGACGAATAGCTGATGTTCCAGCCGTCGGATATGCGCAGGTTGCCCGAAGCGTTGAGCGAATGGGTGAACTTGTAGGGGTAGCGCATGTTGCGCACGTTGATGGGCTTGGACCGGTCTTCGGCCATCGTGATGCCGTACGACAGGGTGAGCGACCAGGGCAGTGTGAAGGTGAGGTAGCCGTCTTCGTCGACCTTGGCCTTTTCCTTCTTCTTGGCCTCCTTGCCCTTACGGGCTGCCAGCAGGTCGGGGTCGATGTTGGAGTCTTCGAGGTCGGCCACATCCTCCTCGTCGGTCTCTCCGCTGCCCGCGGAGCTGCCGTCCTCGTCGCTCCCACGTCCGTGCAGCAGGTCCATCCACTTGCCCCACGTCTGGTTGTTGAAGGTGTAGGAGATGTTCTGCGAAGTACCCTGAAAGCGTCCGAATCGTCCGTAGCTCCACTCCGTGCGGTCGGAGGTGACCACCTGCCCCTTCTCGTCGAACTTGTAGGCGTAGGTGGCAAACACGGCCGCCATGGAGAATGTGTAGTTCTTGCCGAGCTTGAGGCGCAGGCGCGTGCTGAGGTTGCTCCAGGGCTGCGTCTGGGCCGCAAAGTTGTAGGACATGGAGGCCGAGAGCTCGTCGATGATGGAGATTTTGCGCACTCCCGAGGTGTCGCGGTCGGACTTCACCTTCATCTCGACATTGTTCGACACCGACATCGTGAGCATGCCCTGCTTGCTGCCCGAGGGGTAGCCGTAGAGGTTGCCCGAGTAGGGCGAGTACTTGACGCTGGTCACGTTGCCTGCGGCATCGACCTTGTCGTAGTACTTGGTATAGCCATAGGAGGGGGCCGTGAAGTCGGGCGCATAGCTGAAGCTCACCGTAGGCTTGAACACGTGGCGGATGGCAATGATCTTGTCGCCGAACAACCGCTTCCAGGGCTTGTAGAAGCCATAGAGCGTCGTGTTGGCCGAGAGCCCCACATTCCAGTCGTAGAGGTTGTAGAAGCCGTAAGTGGTGTCGCACACCTCCTGCTGCCTGTCGCGGTCCCACGAGCGGTTGATGCGTGAGGCATACATGAGGTCGCGGAAGGAGAAGGAGGGCGAGATGTTGATGAACTTGAAGAGCTGGAAGGTGGCGTCGATGGGTATGCGGTGTTGCATACCGTTGCGCCAGTCCTTGATGAGGTTCGACTTGAGCAGCTTGTCTTCCTTGGTGGTGATGGAGTTGGACATCTGTCCGGTGTAGGACATGGAAATCTTCTCATACCACCTTTCCTTGCCCACCTGGTGCTTGCGCCTGAAGGGATAGAAGCGGGCCACCGACACGCTGAGGTCGGGCAGCGTGACAGCCACCGAGGAGTCGCGCATGTTCTGGGTGAGGTTGCCCGAGCCCGATATGGTCATACCTATACCGGGGAGGGTGTGGCTGAAGCTCACCGAACTGGCACGCGTGCTCTGGGTGAACGAGAGCGGATTGTACATGCTTTCCAGGTTTTTGCGCTCATAGTTTTCGGAGGCAAAGTTGACTCGGGCGGTGAAGGTCGTGTTGGGATTGCTCTTCGAGTCCTTCGTGTGTGTCCACTGCACCTTGAGGCTCTTGGTGACGGCATAGTCGGGCATGTTCTTTTCGCCCTCGACGGTGCGCAGGTAACTGAAGTAGATGTTTCCGCTGTACTTGTAGCGGCGGTTGTAGTTGGTTTCGGCACTGATGCCCCACGACCCTTTGGTGTATAGCTCGCCCAGCAGCTTGAGGTCCATATAGTCGCTCAAGGCCAGGTAGTAGCCGCCGTCGCGCAGGTAGAATCCGCGTGAGGTCTCGTCGCCGTAGGAGGGCATGATGAAGCCCGAGGAATACTTCTTGTTGAAAGGGAAGAAGCCATAGGGGATGGCCAGCGGGAGGGGCACATCCTCGACCACGAGGTAGGCCGGACCGAACACGCTCTCCTTGCCCGGCCGCACCTTGGCACGCGACAGGCTGATGTAGAAGTGCGGATGGGCCGCATCACAGGTGGTATACTTGGCATGTTGCAGGAAGAGCGTTCCGTCGTCGGTGCGCTTTGAGTTGCGGCTTTGCAGGTAGCCGTTGCCCTGCGTGGTGGCTACGTTCTGTATGAACCCCTTTTTGGTCTTGAAGTTGAACGACATGCGCTCGCTGTCGTACTGGTCCTGTCCCTGCTTGTAGACCGGCTTGCCCTTCCATCCTCCAGCCTGGGTACTGTCGGGCCTTCCTTGGGCGTGCACCAGGCTCGAGTCCATGTTCATGGCTATGTGTTCGGCCTCCAACTGCATGTCCAGATAGTTGACCTTGGCACTGCCATAGAGCAAGGCCAGTCCGGTCTGTGCGTCGTAGACCATAGAGTCAGTGGCCTGGTATTCCACCGGCGAATCTATGCCAGCCTTGCGCTTCTGGACGGTGTCGGACGGTACCGAATCGGTGGCGGCCTGCAGCGAATCGGCCGTCAGGCTGCCCGACTGCACGCGCCGACGCGACCGGGTCGAGTCGGCAGGCTGCACATCGGCCACCGAGTCGGCCGCCACAGAGTCCTTCGGCAAGTCAGCAGCCGGGTCGTGGGCAGCTGAGTCAGCCTCTACGGCGTTTTGCGCCGGGGCGGCCTGCACGGTGTCCTGCACCGCCTGCTGGCCAGCCAGGCTGTCGGCCGCCGAGCCGGCTTGTGTCTCGACATCAGCCGACGGTTCATGCCGCAGTTCAAACGGACTGCGACACGCCGCTATACACAAGGCGACAAAGAGCAAGACTATGATGAAAGTCGGGAAACGCATGTGTGGTTATTGGGATGAGCTTTGCTCAGAGGATAGCTTCGTTGTCAATCAAACAGTTCGGCCCATTCCAGGAAGGTGCGTACACCCTCTTCGCCGAACTTCTCCAGGCTTCGGGCCGTTTCGGCCACCGAGCGCACCCGCTTGGGGTGGCTCTTCGAGAAGAACTTGTCGGCATAGCAGATCAGTTTCTCCTCGATGGTTTCAGGCCTGTAATCGCCCACCGGCAGCGGCAGGCATTGTTCGATGATGTTTTGGGCCGTCAGCCCCGTCCCGGTGTGCCTTTCGCACACGCGGGCCACGCGGTGGAGGCCCTCCTGCCTCATCAGCTGGGCACCCAGATAGCCGTGCAGCAGATAAGGGTGTTCGCCATGACAGTGAATGCCAGGTGCATGGGTCATGAAGATACCGATGTCGTGCAGCATGGCAGCCTGTTCCACAAAGGCCGTGTCAAGGTGCAGTTCCGGGTGTCGGCCTGCAATCTCCAAAGCCCGCTGTGCGACCTGTCGGCTATGCAGCAGCAGCAGTTCGCGCAGCGGTTCATTGTCCGCGTAATATTTCCAGATGAGGTCAGTCGGATTCATTGCGGTGCAAAGATAGTGCAAGGCGAGAGAATAAGAAAAGCAAAGCTGAAAGATTTGCTTTTCTTATTCCGAGCCGCAGCCTATCTTATCTAAAGATAGTGCAAGTGAGCGCAAAGCAAAAGAAAACTC
>CAMBOH010000060.1 GCA_945869305.1 uncultured bacterium | reverse complement strand
TCGCGACCCCAACCTTGGCAAGGTTGTGCTCTACCAACTGAGCTATTTCCGCATGGCATGGCCGCCCTGGGCGGTTTTGCGGGTGCAAAGATAGGCAGATGCGCCCTTTCGGCCAAACAAATCGCCAAGTTTTTTGTCCCGGCTCCCGGTCGGGGCGGTGCCGGGCGCCGGACGGGCAGAGGGGATGACGGGCCGGCGGAACCTGAGTGCCGAGTTGTTTTTCCTGAGTGCCGAGTTGTTTTTCCTGAGTGCCGAGTTGTTCTGCCTGAGTGCCGAGTTGTTCTGCCGCGGCCGGGAGGCCCCGCAGCGGAACTGCGGGGAACGGTGGTCAAGGGACGGGGGCGGCCTCGGGGCGGAACGGGAGGGGCGGCCCCGGGGCGGGACGCGGGCGGCCTCGGGGCGGGAGGTTACTCCTCGTAGTGGTCGAAGAGGAAGTCGTTGTAGGGGTACTTCTGCACGTGGAGCTGCTTGACGCGCGTGTAGAGCAGTTGCTTCAGCTCCTCGATGTGGAGGCGTTCGCGGGCCGAGATAAACAGGCAGTCGTCGCCCATGCGGGCCATCCAGGTGTTCTTCAGTTCGTCGAACGAGAGGTTCTCCTTCGTGGCGGGCGTGAGGTCGTCGGCCTCCTTCTCCTTCCAGGTGTAGGCATCGATCTTGTTGAAGACGATCAGCTGTGGCTTGTCGGAGCAGCCGAGGTCGCAGAGTGTGGCGTTGACCACCTCGATCTGTTCGGCAAAGTCAGGGTGCGACACGTCGACCACGTGGACCAGCAGGTCGGCCTCGCGTACTTCGTCGAGTGTGCTCTTGAAGGAGTCGACGAGGTCGGTGGGCAGTTTTCGGATAAAGCCCACCGTGTCGGCCAGCAGGAAGGGGAGGTTGTCGATGATGACCTTGCGCACGGTGGTGTCGAGTGTGGCGAAGAGCTTGTTCTCGGCAAAGACCTCCGTCTTGGCCAGCAGGTTGATGAGCGTCGACTTGCCCACGTTGGTGTAGCCCACCAGTGCCACGCGGATGAGGCGTCCTCTGTTCTTGCGCTGTGTGGTCTTCTGGCGGTCGATGTCGGCCAGCCGCTGCTTGAGCAGTGCCATGCGGTTGAGGATGATGCGGCGGTCCATTTCGAGCTGGGTTTCGCCTGGTCCGCGCAGGCCCACCGAGCCTTTTCCGCCGCCCGAACCCGAGCCTCCGCCCTGGCGTTCGAGGTGTGTCCAGAGTCTTTGGAGCCGGGGCAGCATGTAGCGGTATTGGGCCAGTTCCACCTGTGTCTTGGCGTTGGCCGTCTGTGCGCGCATGGCGAAGATGTCGAGGATGAGGCTGGTGCGGTCCAGGATTTTCACCTTCAGTTCCTTCTCGATGTTGCGCAGCTGTTTGGCCGAGAGCTCGTCGTCGAAGATGACCATGCCGATTTCGCGTTCGGCCTCCTCTTCGGCCACGATGTAGGCGCGGATTTCCTCGAGCTTTCCCTTGCCCACATAGGTGACCGAGGAGGGCCCGTCCATGCGTTGCGTGAAGCGTCTCACGGCGGTCGCGCCGGCCGTTTCGGCCAGGAAGGCCAGCTCGTCGAGATATTCAGCGGTTTTCCGCTCGCTTTGGTTCTTTGTAATCAGGCCAACGAGAATGGCCGTTTCGGCCTTGGCCTCACTTTGTATAAACTCTTTCATGTGTGTGTCAGTAGCGTCTTGTCAGTAAACTCGGCCCTGCTGTACCCGTCCGTTCAGCCAGGCCACCATTTCGGCGGCCGCTCGGGCGGGTGCGCCGGGTTCGCCCAGTCGGGCCGCCATGTCGGCATAGCCCTGCAGCATGGCCTCGCGTCCCGGCGTGCCGGGCAATATGTCGGCCAGATGGCGGCGGGCGTTGGCGGCTGTCATGGCGTCGGCCACCAGCTCAGCCACCACCTCGCGGCCCGCAATGAGGTTGACCAGCGAGATGAAGGGGACTTTCAGGAAGTAGGGGCGGATGCGCGACACCAGCCAGCCGCAGCGCATGTAGTAGCACACCACCTGCGGCACGCCGAACAGGGCCGTTTCGAGCGTGGCCGTCCCGCTGGTCACCAAGGCCGCTGTGGCGTGTGACAGCAGGTGGTAGGTGTCGCCTTCCACCAGTTCCACGCGGTCTTCGGGCAGTGCGGCTCGTTGGAGCATCCGGCTGTAGAAGCTGCGCGGGATGGCCGGGGCCGCGGCGATGCGGACCATCCAGCCGGCCTCAGCCTGTGGGCCGGTGCAGAGCGGCTTCACTGCCTCCAGCATGCGGCTCAGGTTGTCGTTGATCTCCTGGCGGCGCGAGCCGGGCAGCAGCGCGATGGTGCGGCCATCGGGGTGGGGCTGTCCGTGGCGGGCCACGTAGGCCGCCACCTCGTCGACGGTGGGGTTGCCCACATAGCTGATGGGGTAGTGGTGCTTCCGTTCGAAGAAGTCCACCTCGAAGGGCAGTATGGAGAAGAGGCGGTCGACCGTGCGGCGGATGTCGCCGATGCGGTGCTCCTTCCAGGCCCATATCTTGGGTGAAATGTAGTAGAACACGGGGCAGAGGCGCTGCTGCTTCACGAAGCGGGCCATCTTCAGGTTGAACCCGGGGTAGTCCACCAGGATGACCGCGTCGGGCCGCCACTCGGCAATGGCCTGGCGGCAGCGGCTCATGCCGCGCAGGATGGTGCGCAGGTGGAGGGCCACCTGGACGAATCCCATGTAGGCCAGGTCGCGGTAGTGGGCCAGCAGGGTGCCGCCCACGGCCTGCATGCAGTCGCCGCCATAGTAGCGGAAGCTCGCTTCGGGGTCGGCCTCGCACAGGGCCTTCATCAGGTGGGCCGCGTGCAGGTCGCCGCTGGCCTCGCCGGCTATGAGGAAGTACTTCATGGTTCTTGGGGGCGTTGGGATGGGAGGGGCCCCGCAGCGGAACTGCGGGGAACGGTGGTCGAGGGACGGGCTCGGCCTCGGGGCGGACGGGGGCGGACTCGGGCCCGGGGCGACCTCGGGGCGGGAGGGGGCGGCTACAGCAGGTCCTGCAGCGGCTGCATCAGCCCGTAGGCCGTCACGTCGAGCTGGGTGGGGGTGATGGCCACATAGCCGTGGGCCAAGGCCCAGCGGTCGGTGTCGGTGGCTTCGGGCTCCAGCTCGACCGACTCGCCCACCAGCCAGAAGTACTCCGGGCCCCAGGGGTGCCGGCGGCGTTCGACCTCCTTCTGCCAGCGCGAGCGCGCCATGCGACACACCTTCACCCCCTGGAACTGCGGCACGGCGGGGAAGTTCACGTTGAGGCACGTGAAGGCCGGCATCTTCAGGGCCAGGGCCTTCTCCGCCAGCTTCGTCAGGTAGGGGCGCAGCGGCGTGAAGTCGGCGTCGGGCCGGTGGTCACACAGCGAGAAGGCCACGGCCGGGTAGCCCTGCAGCGCGCCCTCGATGGCTACGCCCATGGTGCCCGAGTAGTGGGCGTTGACCGAGGAGTTGTCGCCGTGGTTGATGCCGCCCACCACGAGGTCGGGCTTGCGGTCGGGAAAGAGGTTGAGGGCCATTTTCACGCAGTCGACGGGCGTGCCCGAGCAGGAACACACCGTCAGGCCTTCCTCCCGGCGCACCACCCGGTAGGTCAGGGGGTGCGAGGAGGTGATCGAGCAGCCGAAGCCGGAGCGGGCCGAGTCGGGAGCCATGACCAGAAGGTCGGCATGGGGGCGCAGGGCCTCTATCAGGAAGTGCAGGCCGGGAGCCTGTACGCCGTCGTCGTTGGAAAGGAGCAGGTAAGGGCGCATGGGTCGGGATGGAAATGCGGATTAAAGTGGAAGAAACGTGCCGGACGTGCCGGCCCATCCGGGGTTCAGCGCGGCAGGACGGTGCCCCGTAGGGCCCGAATCGCCCCAAATGCTGGCCCGAATGGGTGGCAAAAGTACAAAAAATACTTTAGCGGTGTGAGGTTCGCTGATTTTTTCACTACCTTTGCCTCCGCTAATAGTGTGGACCGGCTCGCTGGCGTGCAGCCCGAACGCCTGTCGGCACGGTACGTGGCAGCGGCCCGCACCGTCCGGCTGTGTGTCCCCGGCGCGCGGCGTGTGTCTGTTCTGATCATCAACCAACCCAACAAGCAACTATGGGCAAAATCATTGCATTGGCCAACCAGAAGGGCGGTGTGGGCAAGACCACCACCTCCATGAACTTGGCCGCTTCGCTCGCCACGCTCGAGAAACGCGTGCTGCTGATCGACGCCGACTCGCAGGCCAACGCCTCGTCGGGTCTGGGCGTTGACCTGAGCAAGGTGGATTGCTCCATCTACGAGTGCGTCATCAACGGAGTCGATGTGCACGAGGCCATCTACACCACCGACATCGAGCGGCTCGACGTGATTCCCTCAAACATCAACCTGGTGGGGGCTGAAGTGGAGATGCTGAACTTCCAGGGGCGCGAGCACATCATTAAGAACATGCTGGCCCCCCTTCACGACGACTACGACTACATCCTTATCGACTGTTCGCCCTCGCTCGGCCTCATCACGGTCAACGCCCTCACGGCGGCCAACTCCGTCATCATTCCCGTGCAGTGCGAATATTTTGCCTTGGAGGGCATCTCCAAGCTGCTCAACACCATCAAGATAGTGAAGCGCAAGCTCAACCCCGAGCTCGAAATAGAGGGATTCCTCCTCACTATGTACGACAGCCGACTGCGACTGGCCAACCAAATCTACGACGAGGTGAAACGACACTTTCAGGAGCTGGTCTTCAAGACGGTCATCCAGCGCAACGTCAAGCTCTCGGAGGCTCCCAGCCACGGCCTACCCGCCATTCTCTACGACGCCGACTCGACGGGAGCCAAAAACCACCTGGCACTGGCCAAGGAAATCATCAACAAGAACAAAGTCTAACGACCACGGAGGCCGCGCCGTCCAGACCGGCGCACCGCCCCTCCCCACTTCGATACACATCACATGGCTGTGCACAAGAAATTTCCGGCACTCGGCCGCGGGCTCGATGCCCTGATCTCGACCGAAGAAGAGCTGCACACGAACGGCTCGTCGAGCATCTGCGAGGTGCCCCTCACCCGAATAAAAGCCAACCCCAACCAGCCCCGCCGGGAGTTCGCCGCCGAGGCACTCCAGGAGCTGGCCGACAGCATCAGGCAAATAGGCATCATCCAGCCCATCACACTCAGGCTCATGGACGACGGCACCTACCAGATCATCGCGGGCGAACGCCGCTGGCGCGCCTCACAGATGGCCGGACTCGCCACCATACCCGCCTACGTGCGCACGGCCGACGACGAAAACATGATGCAGATGGCCCTCGTCGAGAACATTCAGCGCGAGGACCTCAATGCCATCGAAATAGCCCTGGCCTACCAGAACCTCATCGAGCAGTACGACCTGACGCAGGACAGACTCTCGGAGAAGGTCGGCAAGAACCGCGCCACCATCGCCAACTACCTCAGGCTGCTCAAGCTGCCCGCACAGGTGCAGGTGGCCCTCCAGAACCGCGAGGTCGACCAGGGACACGCCCGTGCCCTGCTCGGACTCGACAAACCCTCGCTCCAGGTGAAGCTCTTCAACGAAATCAAGGAGAAGGGCTACTCCGTGAGACAGGTCGAGGAGATGGTCAAGGCGCTCAACAGCGGCGAAACCCTGAAAAGCGCAGGACGCAGCCTCAAGGACGGCGGCAAGCAGCTCTCGGGCGAATACGCCGAGCTGCGCAACCGGCTCCAGCAGGTGTTCAACACCAAGGTGCAGCTCACCTGCTCACAGCAGGGCAAGGGCCGCATCACCATACCCTTCGCCTCGGAGGAAGAGCTGGAGCGCATCATCTCCATGCTCGACAGAATCTAAGTTTCCCGGCCGGAGGAGGAACGCGACAGCCGCCCCGCGCGGCGTTGCCGCCGCCTCCCGGCACAAGCTATGAGAAGTTTGAAACATTGGCATAACCTATGGCGATTGTCGCTCTCGGCTGGCATCGCACTGACCATGTGGCTGCCTCTGCAGGCCCAGGCCCCAGAGCCCCATGGCACAGCATCAACCGCCGCCGAAGCCATGAAAGCCGGAGTCTTTGAAGAGGCTTCGGCTTTGCCCGTTTTAGCCATCGGACCGGGCGCCGCCCCGCGCCGCCCCGCCGCCGCCCCGGCCGACAGCCTGCCGCCCGAGGCGCAGCCAGCCCCCGGCCAGCCCTCCCGCCCCGACAGCCAGAGTGCCGACACCGTGGCCGCCGACACCGTGGCCCTCAGGCTGCAGCAGCTCGGCGACTCGGTGGACAGCGCCGTGAAGCTGCCCGCCCAGCCCAAGACGCGCTTCGTGCCCAACCCCAAGCGCGCCCTCTGGCTCTCGCTGGTCGTGCCGGGCGCCGGACAGATCTACAACCGCAAGTACTGGAAGCTGCCCATCATCTATGGCGGATTCCTGGGCTGCACTTACGCCTTCATGTGGAACCAGCAGATGTACCGCGACTACTCCCAGGCATACCTCGACATCATGGACGATGACCCCCGCACCGACTCCTACCTCGACATGCTGCCCCCACGCTACGACATCAGCGGCCGCGAAGAGCAGTTCAAGAACATCTTCAAGCGCAAGAAGGACTTCTACCGCCGCTACCGCGACCTCAGCGCCTTCTGCTTCGTGGGAGTCTACCTCCTCTCGGTAATCGACGCCTACGTCGACGCCCAGCTCTCGGAGTTCGACATCACCACCGACCTCTCCATGCGCGTACACCCCTCGGTCATAGGCGGCAACGGCACCTTCGGGCAGCGCACCGCCGCGTACGGCCTCGGATGCAGCCTGAACTTTTAGTCAACGAAACGATAAACAAACCCTGACGGATGAAAAGAATAAAGACGATACTGGTCGCGCTGGCCGCCGGCTTCTTCACGGCAAGCGCGCAAAACAATGACACCGAAATAACCGTCCACAACGACCAGACCGGACGCGACGAGGTAATCGACCTGCCCGAAGGCATGACCCAGAGCTGCGACTCGCTGCTCAGCGAGTGGATGGCCAAGAAATACCTCTACCCCGACACCACCTGTGTCGACCCCGACACGAACCCCGTGTTCCAGCCCGACGAGTTCCGCGACAGGCTGCGCCGCCTGCCCGTAGTCATGGAGATGCCCTACAACAGCGTGGTGCAGAAGTTCATCGACCAGTACAGCACCCGGCTGCGTCGCAGCGTCTCCTACATGCTCGGCGCGGGCAACTTCTATGTGCCCATCTTCGAGGAGGCCCTCGACTACTACGGACTCCCCTTGGAGCTGAAGTACCTCCCCTTCATTGAGAGCGCGCTTGAACCCAAGGCCAAGAGCCGCGCCGGCGCCGTCGGCCTGTGGCAGTTCATGCTGGCCACGGCCAAGCGTTATGACCTCACGGTGAACAGCCTCATCGACGAGCGTCAGGACCCTTACAAGGCGACCTGGGCCGCAGCCCGCTACCTGCGCGACCTCTACGGCATCTTCAACGACTGGAACCTCGTGATTGCCGCCTACAACTGCGGGCCGACCAATGTCAGCAAGGCCATTCACCGTGCCGGCGGACTCCATGACTATTGGAGCATCTACCCCTACCTGCCCGCCGAGACACGAGGCTACGTGCCCGCCTTCATCGCCGCAAACTACATCATGAACTACTATTGCGAGCACAACATCTGCCCGATGAAGACAAAGTACCCCCTGAGCACCGACACGCTCCAGATACACCGTGACCTCCACATGGACCAGGTGGCCGCCTTCACGGGAATCGACAAGGAGGCCATCCAGGCCCTCAACCCGCAATACCGCACCGACCTCATCCCCGGCTCGACCGGCACCATGTCGCTCTGCCTCCCCACCGACGCACTCACGGCCTTCATCGACCAGGAAGACTCCATATATAATTATCGCGCCGACGAACTGCTGAAGCGCCGCGACGTGGTCGAAGTGACCGATCAGGCGGCCTCATCGCGACGCACCTACACCTCGGCCAGCTCCTCGCGCTCGTCCAAGTCGTCGCGTTCGGGCAGCAGCCGCAGCAAGCGCAAGGCCAAGTCGAAGGCGGCCACGAAGACCACCACCGTGCGCCAGGGCGACACCCTGAGCCAGATTGCCGCCCGCAACGGAACCACCGTCAAGAAGCTGCGCCAGCTGAACGGCATCAAGGGTAACCTCATCAACGTGGGACAGAAAATCCGGGTCAAGTAGCCCGCCCGGTCCCGCACACTGCCGCAGCAGGAAGCGGCCCCGCCCGGCCCCAGCGAGTTTGAATCACACTGAACACCAACCCTTTATCTCTTCGTCATGAACGACACACTTACCCCCCAGACCCTCACTCCGCAGGAACAGAAGGACGAAGAAATGATAAGCGCGGCTTTCCAACGGCTTATCGACACCTATCTGGCCACGAACCACCGACGTAAGGTAGACCTCATCACCAAGGCCTTCAACTTTGCCAAGCAGGCGCATAAGGGCGTGCGCCGACGTTCGGGCGAACCCTATATACTCCACCCCATTGCCGTGGCACAAATCGCCTGCGGCGAAATCGGACTCGGCTCGACCTCCATCTGTGCCGCACTGCTCCACGACGTAGAGGAAGACACCGACTACACCAACGAAGACCTCTCCAACCTCTTCGGACACAAGATAGCCAACATCGTCGAGGGCGTGACGAAAATATCCGGCGGCATCTTCGGCGACCGTGCCTCGCTGCAGGCT
Organism: uncultured bacterium; assembly: GCA_945869305.1. Classification (GTDB taxonomy): domain Bacteria; phylum Bacteroidota; class Bacteroidia; order Bacteroidales; family Bacteroidaceae; genus Alloprevotella. Next base: position 4,723 of record CAMBOH010000060.1, on the reverse strand, counting down.
GAAACCTTCAAGAAGCTGCTGCTCATGATGAGCGACGACATACGCGTCATCCTCATCAAGATCAGCGACCGCCTGCACAACATGCGCACGCTCTCCTCCATGTTGCCCTCCAAGCAGTACAAGATTGCCGCCGAGACACTCTACATCTTCGCACCCATCGCCGACCGCCTCGGGCTCAGCCGCATCAAGACAGAACTGGAGAACCTCAGCTTCAGCTACGAACATCCCGAGGAGTACCGCGCCGTGCTCGAAAAGATTGAGAACTCCAAAATCGAGCGCGACGACATCATCGCCCACTTCACGCCACCTATCCGCCAGAAACTCGACGCGATGGGCGTGAACTACCACATCAAGGCACGCGTGAAGAGCCCCTATTCCATCTGGCTCAAGATGCAGAACAAGCACATCCCCTTTGAGGAAGTCTTCGACATACTCGCCATCCGCATCGTCTTTGTGCCTGCCGACCGCGACCACGAGAAGGACGAGTGCTTCCGCATCTATTCGGCCCTGACCGAAATCTACAAGCCCCATCCCACCCGTTTCCGCGACTGGCTCTCCAACCCCAAGACCAACGGCTACCAGGCACTCCACAACACCTTCATGTCGTCGCAGGGCAAGTGGGTCGAGGTGCAGATACGTTCCGACCGCATGGACGACATCGCCGAAATCGGATTTGCAGCCCACTGGAAGTACAAGGACAAGTCGGCCGCCTACGACGAGACCGAACTCGACCGCTGGCTCAACTCCATCAAGGAGATACTCGATGACCCGCAGCCCGATACGCTCGACCTGCTCGACAACATCAAGCTCAACCTCTACGCCTCCGAAATCATGGTCTTCACCCCGAAGGGCGAACTCAAGAGCATGCCCAAGGGGGCCACGGCACTCGACTTTGCCTATGCCATCCACACCACGCTCGGCTCCCACTGCATCGGAGCGAAGGTGAACCACCGCCTCGTGCCCCTGAGCCACGCGCTGCGCAGCGGCGACCAGGTGGAGATTCTCATCTCGCGTAACCTCCAGGTGCAGGACTCGTGGCTCGACTACGCCACCACGGCCAAGGCACGGGCCAAGATACAGGCAAGCCTGCGCAAGCTCTCGCGCGACAACCAGGTCAAGGGCCAGCAGATGGTGCAGCAGTTCATCGCCCAGGAGCAGCTGCCCGACACGGAGGTGACCGTCGACCTGCTGCGCAAGGTGTTGCGCCAGCCTACCGTCGAGCAGCTCTACATCCGCTTGGGACAAGGTTCGTTGGTGCTCACGCAGCAACACGTGAGGCAGTTGCAGCAGCTGGCCGATGGCGGCACGTCGGCGGGCCACTCGTCGCGCTGGCGGCGTTTCATCCCCTTCATCTCCTCGCGCGGCAACCAGTCGGGCAAGGCGGCCGAAGGACAGGAAGCCTCGGCTGCCGCGCAGGACGATGGGCTGAACGACCCGCAGTGGGCGTTGAAGCTGAACCGCAAGGAGACGCTCGTGCTCACCGACGAGGTGCTCGAACGCTGCCAGATGGCTTCGTGCTGTACGCCCATCCCCGGCGACGACGTGCTGGGCTTCATCACACCCTCGGGTGAGCTCAAGCTGCACAAGCGCAATTGCGAAACGGCCCTCAAGTTGAAGACACGCTACGGCAACAACATCATCGCCACCCGCTGGGCCAACCACCGGACGCGCCTCTACGACGTGCGCATCGGCATTCGCGGTATCGATGCCCAGGGCGTGCTCTACTCGATTGCCGACTTCCTCCACAAGCTCGTCCACTTCAACCTGCGCCAGATCAACCTCAACACCAACGACGGCATCTTCGACGGCACGCTCACCATCGGTGTGTATGACACGGGCGACGTAGAGACCCTCTGCTCCCAGCTCAAGGAGATAGAGAACATCACTGAGGCTGTGCGCGTATAGGCGCTTCCGGCAAGGCCCGGCCTACCGGACACTCCGGATGGTGAGGACAGTCCGGTGCATTCGGCCTTTCCGCCTGTCTCTCACCTCCGCCCCCCAAAAAATGAAGCCCCGCCATTCCGAAGAGAATGGGCGGGGCTTCGCGTTATCCTTAAGTTTTTGTGTCGGATAGCTTGGGATTAGAAGCGGTAGTTGATACCGAAGGCCAGGTTCTCGCCGCTGGCGTTGAAGCCGAAGCCGTTCTTGCCGTAAGCGCAGTTGTTGTCATCGGCATCGCGGTAGCCGAGGAAGCCGCAGTGAGCCACGAAGTCAAGGTTCTTGGCTACGTTCACGCGGATACCGGGCTTGATGCCAACCTGCCAGCCGGTCTGAGAGTCACCGCTCACGCCGTTCGCCTTGTTCTTGTAGGTCTGAACGCCGAAGGTTCCGTCGAGGAAGAGGCTGACCTTGCCGAACTGGGCGTAGGTGTAGCGGGCGTAGGGGTTCACGCTGATAGCGTTGGTCGAGAGACCCTTGTTGTAGTTGTGGCTATAGCCGAGGGCGATACCGAGGTCCCAGTCTTCAGTGAGGCTGTAGCCGATTTCGGGCTGGATGTTGAAGTTCGTCTGGTTTTCATCGCTGTTGCGCCAGAAGCCGGCTTCGCCGCCCACATACACTTGTGCCGAAGCACTGATGCCCATCAGGGCAACCATGAGAGAGAGTACAAACTTTTTCATTTCAAATAGTTTAGTTTGGTTCTTTATACGTTCGGACGAGGCCGAGCCTCAGTGCGGCATCAGGTTGTGAAGCCGCACCGGGGCGGGCTCTCGTCCGTTTTCGGGTGCAAAGGTATGGGGCTTTCGTTCAAACAGCCAAGCTCACGTGCCGCATTATAGGCTTTTTTTGCACTTGCGGGCACACATTGAGAAACTTGATTGACAAAAGCGGAAACTAATCTTGTCGAAGGAGTTTTGTCGTTCCGTCTGTTACTTGCTCCATTGGGCGGCAGCGGCAATCTTGAGGGGGATTTCGGTATTGTCGATTTGCCCCTGGAAGCTTTCTGCCCCGGCTCCGATGGCAAACACGGGCACGAATCCGTTGGAGTGTCCGCCGCTCTGCCAGCCGACCAGGGCACACTCGGCCAGTAGCCGGCGGGCCGTGTCGGCCAGCACGTCGACTTTGGCGTAGAGTGTCTGCTTGCCCTCAGCCTGGCCCGAAACCATGCCTTCGAAGGCCTGCTGTAGGCGTTGCTGCTGCTTTTCGCTCAGCGTTACGCCCGCACCGAAGCCCCAGTTCTGCTTCAGGTCATCCAGCATCACCTGCCAGGTGAGCTTGTCGCCCAGCTTGTCGTGGAGTGCCTTGACGTGGGCACCGTAGGCCTCGACACTCATGCGCTGGTAGCGCAGCAGGTCAGTGTGAAGCTCGTACGGGCCGCGGCCCAGGACGATGCCGCCCGTTTCGTGGTCGGCGGTGACCACAATCAGCGTCTCGTCGGGATGTTGCTCGTAGAACTCATAGGCCACCTGTATCGCCTTGTCCATGTCGATTACCTCGTTGAAGACAGTAGCTGCATCGTTGCTGTGGCAGGCCCAGTCAATCTTTCCTCCTTCAACCATCAGGAAGAAGCCGTCCTTCTGCTGCTTGTTCAGGAAGTGGATGGCGGCACGCGTGATTTGTTGCAGGGTCAGGTCGTCGGCCTTCCGGTCAATGGCGTAGGGCAGCGAGTTACGTTGCACGTTGCTGGCCTTCTCGGTTTGGAGCAGCACCACCTTGTCGGCCTTCTTGTTGCGGCGCTGGTAGTCCTTGTAGCCGCGGCATACCGTGTAGCCCGCCTGTGCGCACAGCTCGTAGAGCGACGGGGCGGCCGATTCGGCACTCTCGGTGGGCTGCAGGAAGTCAGAGCCGGCATAGAAGTCGAAGCCGGCCTTCACCATGTCCTGCCCGATGGCGTAGTAGGAGCCTCGTGCGCCCTGATGGGCATAGAAGGCGGCCGGTGTGGCGTGGTCCACGCTCACGCTGGTCGTCACGCCCACGGCAGCTCCGGCCTGTTGTGCCCACACCGCTACGCTGTTTACCGGCGTCTGCAGGTCGGCCAGCACGCCCAGCGCGCCGTTTTTCGTTTTGTGCGAAGTGGCCAATGCCGTGCCGGCCGCGGCTGAGTCGGTCACGCCGTTGGTGGCCGAGTAGGTGGTGACGAAGGCCGAGTAGGGGAACTGCGTGAAGCAGAGCGGCGTGATGCCGATGCGGCCTTCGAGTGCGGCCAGATAGGTTTCGGTGCCGTTTACCTGGTTGGCCCCCATGCCGTCGCCGATGAAGTAGAAGACATACTTGGCCCTGCCTTCGGCCATTGCCCCGAGGGCAACGACCAGCAGCAGGAAGGAGGTGAGTGTTCGTTTCAGCATTTTTCGTTTTCTTTTTGGTTCATGATTTTAAGGTGTTCAGGTGGTGTGGCCCATGGCCGCAAGCGTCATTTTCCCCATTCGCTGGGATTCTTGCGCCATTCGTGGAGCAAGGCCACGTGGTCCTGCTTGATGTAGCCCGTGGCGAGCGCGGCTTCCACTACGGCTTCGTAGTCGGTGAGCGTGGTCAGTTCCACTTGGGCTGCAGCGAAGGCCTCTTCGGCCACGGGGAAGCCGTAGGTGTAGCTTGCCACCATGCCGATTACCTCACAGCCGTGCTGGCGCAGTGCCTCGACGGCCTTCAGGCTGCTGCCGCCCGTCGAGATCAGGTCTTCAATCACCACGACCTTCATGCCCGGCTTCAGGTCGCCCTCAATCAGGTTGGCCATGCCGTGGTCCTTGGCTTTGGAGCGCACGTAGGCAAAGGGCAGTCCCAGGGCATC
>CAMBOH010000059.1 GCA_945869305.1 uncultured bacterium | reverse complement strand
GTTTTGAACTGGCAAAGCTTTCGGGGGATATTTTTTCAAAAATTCTTCTTACGGGACGGTTTTGGCGGGTCAGAGTGGCAATCCACGGGGATAAACGGGGCTCGGAGGGACGGGGCGGGCCCCGAAGCGGAACTTCGGGGAACGGTGGTGAAGGGCGGAAAACGGAGGGCGGGGCTCGGAGGGACGGAAGGGAAGGCTCGGAGGAACGAGGGAAGGACTCGGAGGGACGGGGCGGGGGGACGGGCCCCGAAACGGAACTTCGGGGAACGGCGGTGAAGGGCGGAAAACGGAGGCGGGGAGCGTTTAAGACACTGGGAGAGCAGGCAAAAGCCTGCTCTCCCAGTGCTGCGCCGACTGAAATTGGCCGGACCAAAACAGGCTGGACGCCTGCTCATTGTGGGTTTGCTGTCAGAAGCGCCATTTTACATCCACACCGAAGTGGCGGGGGGCATTGTACTGAGCAAAACGGCGGTTCATGCTGTCGAAACTGAAGGTGGCATAACGCGAAGCGGTGAGATTGCGGCCCCAGGCTTCAATGGAGACATTGCCCGAAAGCTCTACGCCGAAACGCAAGGCGAGGTTGGCATAGAAGTCCTGGCTGAAGCTGTTAGCCTCATCCCACATGACTGAACCTGCACCACGCACGTCCACTCCACACGAAAGGGCCTTGAAGGTCGCATGGCGAAGGGGCTGGCGAAAATCGGCCGAAGCGCTGAAGGTATGAGCCGGCACAAAAGGCACCCGGTTGTCGGTGTAGTCGACAGCAGGTGCTCCCTCAGCCGGAGAACCTAAATTGTAGCTCGTAAAGACGGCGTCGGTATAGCCATAAGTGGCTGCCAGCTGCAAGCGGTCGGACAGGAGCACGGAACGAAGCGATGCCTCGACACCACAGCTGCGGCTGCGTCCGGCATTGACCATGACACGTCCCATGCCGCTCTCAGCAAAACGGGCCAGCTGCTGGTCGCGCGTGTGCATATAGAAGGTAGCCACATCCACCTGCAGGGCCTTGTCGGCCAGATTGAGGTGTGCGCCGAACTCGTAGCTCCAGGTGTATTCGGGTTTGTAGTAGAGGGTGTTGATGTCGGGTTCGGCCGGCGTGTACTGCTGCAATACGGCATTCATGCCTGCCAACGCCGCTTCCTTGCTGCTTTCGGGCAGGGGGAGGCTGTTGATGGTCTGGGTGCAGTAGTCTGCCACGCCCAACATGATCTGGCGCCGCAGCTGCGTCTGGCTCAAATCGGAATAGGACTGTATATTATAGCCTCCCGAACGGTAGCCCTTGGCTACACTGAAGTAGACATTGCCCCTGTCGCGGCCCAGGCTGTAGTTGAGCGAACCCTTGGGCAGGACCTGCCAGCTGTCGTGACTGAGCGAGCCGTTCAGTTCCGGACTGGCCTGCAGCTGGGTGTCGAATGACATGGCCGGCCCCATGTTCAGCCCAAAGTGGTAGGGCACCGCATCAAAGGTGCCCGAATGCAGGGTCAGCTTGCGGTAGTCGTAGTCGAGACGCAGGCCCAAGGTGAGCGACAGACCGGGCAGCAGCAGGTCGTTCAGCGTGGACTGGTGGAACAGGGCGACATTGGCCGAAGGAGTTTCGAGGTGCGACACAAAAGGCAGCGTGCTGCCAGTGAAGTCGACTGACACGGCAGGCCGTTGGGGCATCACGGCTGCCAGCTGGCTGTTGAGGTAGCCGACACCGTCCTGATAGAACGTGACGGGACAATCGGTGTTCAGGTCCTGATACATGGCAAAGAGACCCGTTGTCCACTTCCAGCGTCCGCTGCCGGCATGGCTTCGCAGGGCGATTTCCTCGCTCACGGTGTGCATACGCTGCTGCTGTTCGAGCGAGAAGATGTCGGCCGCGGTGAAGTCCTGGTCCATAAACAGGCGGTCGTCGAGATACTGGTAGGCCGTGATGGAAGTGAGCACCATCTGCGGCAAACGGTGTTCCACGCCCAAGCCTGTATTGAACAGGTTGCGTCGGTAGGTGCTCGGACGGTTCTGACCGATAGTCGGGCTGGAGGGAGAGTCTGTGCCGTCGGTGCTTCCCAGATAGAAATAGGGGCAGGCATCCTCCTGGCTGTGGTCGAAGCTGGCCGTCCAGTCGAGCTTGACCACCTCAGTGGGACGCCACGACCAGCGCACCCTTCCGCCGGCCGCGTCTTCTCCGTCCTGTTTGTGGCCTGTAGCCTGATTGGTGTAGAAGCCGTTTTCTCCTTTATAATAACCGCTCACACTGACGCCCATCTGGTCGGCGGGATGGAGGTAGGTATTGAACGAGACCCTGCGGCCACCCGTTCGCGATGTCCAGCCAGCCCGGAGTTCTGTGCCGTAGTGGGTGATGGGATTGGCCGTGAACACCCTGACCAAGCCTCCCATGGTGTTGCGTCCATAGAGTGTGCCTTGCGGGCCGCGCATCACGTCGACACGCTCTATGTCGTGGAAGTCAAAGTCATAGGCCGACTTGTCGATGTAGGGCACATTGTCGACATACAGGCCCACCGCAGGAGTGTTGATGCGCGACCCGATGCCGCGAATGTAGCAGGCCGAAGTGATGCGGCTGCCGTAGTCGGGCATATAGAAGTTAGGAGCAAGGGCCGCCAGGTCCTTCATGCTGCCCACGCCTCGATGTTCCAGGTTTTCGTCATTGAACAGCGACACACTGAGGGGCTGCGTGCGGAGCTGGCTGGTTTCTTTGGGAGAGGCCACCACAACGGCTTCCTCAATGTTGAAGTTCTTCAGCGAGTCGGCTGCCATGGGCAGGACTGCGGTCAGTAGGGGAATGAGATACATAATTCAAGGGTTTTCAGATAGTTGCGCCATGCGCTTCAGAAGGCTACGGAGCCTACATGTGACACTACGCTTTGGATGAAATCGGCGGCAAAGTTACCAGCATGGAAGAGAACTGAAAATCCCTATTTGTTGGGAAAAAGGTTGCGAGGTTGGGAGTATACTTGCAAAACCTGAAAAAACCTATTGAGGTGTGGTTTTGCCGCACCTCTCTTGGGAAGTATATCCTCCTCTATCGCCGGAGAAGTATATCTTCTACGCCAGAGAAGTATATCTTCTACGCCAGAGAAGTATATCTTCTACGCCAGAGAAGTATATCTTCTATGGACAGGGCAGTATATATCCTTTCGAAAGACGCATGGGGGAAACCTGCCTCACGGCTACACCTTGTAGACGCAGGGCTTGCGCGGCTTGGCCGGACGCGGCTCGCCGTCGGCATAGCCTATGGCCAGGTGTCCTATGCCTTCATAGTCGCCCTCGATGCCCAGCCGACGGAGCCATTCCTGCCATTCGGGCATGTCGAACTCCTCCCGGGCACGGTTGATCCAGCACGAGGCGAGGCCCAACGCATGGGCTGCCAGCATCATGTTGCCCATGACCAGCGTGCCGTCGTAGACATGATTGCGGTTCTGACGTTCCGACAGCACAATGAGGTAGACCGGCGCACCATAGAATGGGTCGGCACCGGGGTCAGCTCCCATGATTTCGGCATTCACCTTGCGCAAACGTTCCTGTACTTCCTTGTCGGTCACCTGAATGATTATCCAAGGCTGCATGCTCTTGCCCGAGGCGGCGTAAGTGCCGGCCTCGATGATGCAGTCGAGCAGCTCCTGCGGCACAGGAGTGGACTGATAGCGGCGCACACTGCGGCGGGTGAGCATGTTCTGCAATACGATTTCGGCCTGCTGTGTCTGAGCGGCACATGCGGCAGTGTGGAGAGAGAGGTTGGTCTGTTCCATAATCTGGTTGAAGCGATGGTATAAAAAATCCTCAAAACCAGCCTGCGTGGCTGATCTTGAGGAGTTTGGGATTGGAGAGGGTGCTTAGTGGGATTCGAACCCACGACATTCAGAACCACAATCTGACGCTCTAACCAACTGAACTATAAGCACCATGTGTAAGTGCCCTCCGTTTTGGAAAGCGATGCAAAAGTAGAGACTTTTTCGTTACCAGCCAAACTTTCGTCCAATTTTTTTATCTGTTTGGCCGAAACAGGCTGTCTGAACGGTCCGAAAGCGACCTGTTTGAGCTGTGGAGTATGCAAAAGGGTGGATAGGGCGGCTCTTGCACCACGGACACTTCAGGCCGTTTCGAGGTTTGCGACCTGGTCCAGGATTTCGCGCGCCAGCCGCTGCGTGCGGTTGTAGGACATCCATCCCGCAATGCCGCCCACTATGCCTCCCACGGCTCCTCCGCACAATATGCCCACGCGGCGTTCCACGCTGAGGTCGGCCTGTCCGGTGATTTCAAAGGCAAACCAAGCCAGCCAAAGACACACGAAGGGCAGGCTGAAGCAGAGCCAGCGGGCGTAGAGCATCTTCATGCGGGCAATGCGCTGCCCCACCTCGCGAAGCGAAGAGACGGCCAGCGAACGGCGGTCGAGTCCGCGGTGGGAATACCAGGTATAGGAGGCTGCCACAGCCAGAAAGGCGGCCGTGACCAGACTGAACCACAGGGAAGTACCCAGCATGTAGAACACCCAGGTACAGTAAGGGATGGACAGCACTGCCACCACGCCCAAGACCAGTGCTTCGCGGTTGAGGGCCTGCACCTTCTGGTGGACGATGCTGCGTATGAGGCGGTCGCTGATGATTTCCTGACGTTCAAGCTTGCCGCGCAACAGGGCAAGCTGTTCTTTCATTTGTTCGAGCGGATCCATAAATAGCTGTTGTTGAGTTAGGGATAGACTACACATTATATATAGATGGTTGCCGGCGGTCACTCATCGGTCATGCGCTTGAGCTCTTCGCGGATGCGCACGAGCTTGACGGACACATTCTTGGCCGAAATGCCTACGATGGCTCCGATTTCATCGTACGGCAGGCCCTCCAACCAGAGGAGCACAATGGCCCTGTCGAATGGCCTGAGCCGGTGGATGCGGCGGTAGAGCAACTGTATCTGACGCGAATCGGCATCGGTGTCCTCATAGAGGTTCACGTCCATTTCGAGCGGGACTGTCGGCGCACGACGTTTCTTGCGGTCGGCCGATATGCAGGTATTGAGCGTGACGCGGTAAATCCACGAGCTCAGCTTCGATTGCCCCTTGAACGAGTCGCAGCCTCGCCACAGGTTAACCAAGGTGTCCTGAAACAGGTCGTTCACCTCGTCCTGGTCGGCGGCAAACATGTGGCACACGGTGTAGATGGTGCTCTTATGCTCGCGCACAAGCTGGGCAAAATCTTGTTCGGTCATATAATCTGATGGTTCGTTATATATATACGTTAGACGCTGGAAGGGGACGGAGTGCTACGCTTGCAGAGACAAAAACGGAGAAAGGGTGCCAACGGCTGGGAGAGCGGGCTTCGCAGCCTGCTGTCTTCAAGCCATAAGTCTATTTTGTAGAAACGCTTTTGCCCTTTCAGGGCGCAATAGCGGCGGCTAATCTACCCAGGGCGTCGCCCTGGGCTAAGCGCTTGTTGGGCCTTCAGCCCGCTCCTTAAACGCTTGTCAGCTACAAGTGAACACTTGCGAAACTTGAATCATTTACCTTATAGCCTGAGACTTTTCTTCCCCCTCTTCCAACATTCTCCGCAGCGTCACCAGCGCACAATCGACCGAAGGAACGTCGGCCACAGTCATGCGACGATGTCCCTTGTGTTCATCGAGCCTGCAGCGGTGATCGTGTGTAGTGGCAAAGTCGAGGATATGGCCGAAGGTCTGGCTGCGGTAGAAGGGGCTGTCGGGATTGCTCACAAAATAGAGCATCATGCGGCGGTTCTTGAGTGTCAGCCGTTCTGCGCCGGCCTTCCGGCCCAAAGCACGCAGGGGCACAATGCGCAGCAATTCCTCTCCCTCTGGCGGAAGCGCGCCGAAACGGTCTTCCATACGGCTTCTGAAAGCGGCTATCTGCTCTTCGGTGGCCAGAGAGTCCAGTTCGCGGTAGAGCATCATGCGCTCTGTCGCGCCGGGCACATAGGTTTCGGGGAAGTAGGCATGCAGGTCACACTCTACCGCACAATCGTCGACAAACAGCTCGCCGCCCAGCTGGTGAGCCTGCTCGATTTCGTCGGCATAGAGGTCGGCGAACTCTTCGTTCTTCAGTTCGGTCACCGCCTCGGCCAGCACCTTCTGGTAGGTCTCGTAGCCCAAGTCGGCTATGAAGCCGCTCTGTTCGGCTCCCAACAGGTTGCCTGCGCCCCGGATGTCGAGGTCCTGCATGGCGATGTGTATGCCCGAACCCAAGTCGGAGAAATTCTCAATGGCCTGCAAGCGGCGGCGCGAATCGTCGGGCAGGAGGGCCAAGGGCGGTGCGAGCAGGTAGCAGAAGGCCTTGCGCGGGCCTCGCCCTACCCTGCCGCGCATCTGGTGAAGGTCGGACAGCCCGAAGTGGTGCGCGGCATCGATGATGATGGTGTTGGCGTTCGGGATGTCAATGCCGTTCTCGACGATGGTGGTAGAGATGAGCACGTCGTAGTCGTAGTTCACGAAACCCGTCACGATGGCTTCGAGTTCGGCGGGAGGCATCTGCCCGTGGCCGATGGCTACCCTCACGTCGGGCACATACTTGCGCACCAATTGGGCCAGATTGGGCAAGGAGGCCACGCGGTTGGTCACGATGTAGACCTGCCCGTTGCGGCTCATCTCGAAGTTCACGGCTTCGGCGATGACCTCGTGGCTGAAAGTGTGAATCTCGGTCTGTATAGGACGACGGTTGGGAGGCGGTGTCTGTATGACGCTCAGGTCGCGTGCGCCCATGAGCGAAAACTGCAGGGTGCGCGGTATCGGCGTGGCCGACATGGTGAGCGTGTCGATGTTGACCTTCATCTGGCGCAGCTTCTCCTTCACGGCCACGCCGAATTTCTGTTCTTCGTCAATGACCAACAGCCCCAGGTCGTGCCACTTCACGCTCTTTCCGATGAGCTTGTGTGTACCCACCAGGATGTCAATCTTTCCTTCGGCCAGGTCGTTGAGCACCCCGCGGGTCTGTGCCGCCGTACGGGCGCGGCTCAGGTAGTCGACCCTGACGGGAAAGTCCTTGAGGCGCGCAGCGAATGTCCTGTAATGTTGCAGGGCGAGCACGGTGGTGGGCACCATGACGGCCACCTGCTTGCCGTCGGCCGCAGCCTTCATGGCGGCACGCACGGCTATCTCGGTCTTGCCGAAGCCCACATCGCCACAGACCAGGCGGTCCATGGGTCTCGCGCTCTCCATGTCGGCCTTCACCTCCTGCGTCACACGCAGCTGGTCGGGGGTGTCCTCGTAAGCGAAGCCGGCTTCCAGCTCGTGCTGCATGAACGAATCGCGGCTGAAGGCAAAGCCCTTCTCCTCCTTGCGCTGCGAATAGAGTCTGATGAGGTCGCGGGCGATGTCCTTGATCTTCTTCTTGGTGCGCTCCTTCATCTTCTCCCATGCACCGGTGCCGAGACTGCTCATGCGCGGGGGCTCGCCTTCCTTCCCCTTGTACTTCGACACCTTGTGGAGCGAGTGGATCGACACATAGACCGCGTCTTCGTTGCGGTAAACCAGCTTGATCATCTCCTGCATCTCGCCGTCGGCCCCGGGCATCCGCACCAGCCCCGCGAAGCGTCCCACCCCGTGGTCTATGTGCACCACGAAGTCGCCGGGCTCAAACTGCATCAGCTCCTTCAGCGACAAGGCCATCTTGGCGTCGCGGGCGTGGTCGCTCTTCAGGTTATACTTGTGGAAGCGGTCGAATATCTGGTGGTCGGTCAGCCAGCACATGCGCAGGGTGTGGTCGATGAAGCCCTCGTGGAGCGTATGTTCCACGGGTTCGAAGACCGTGCCTTTTCCGGTCTCTTCGAAGATGCTCCGCAGGCGTTCGTTCTGCTTCGGGCTGTCGGCCAGGATGTAGAGTGCATAGCCGTCGGCCCTGAACTGCGCCAAGGCGGTTTCGAGCAAGTCGAAGTTCTTGTGGTAGAGCGGCTGGGAGGAGGTGTCGAAGTGCAACGCGGTGCCCACATAGCCCGAGGGCTGCTGCGCACCGAACCCGATGCGCGTCAGGGGGGCAATGCCCCGCAGGAAGGTCTCGGCCGTAATGAGCTGCAGGTCGCGGTTCAGCCGTTCGCGCTGCTCAGCAGCCTCCATCTCGCTCCGGGCCTCACCGGCCAGTGCTGCCTGCCGCGCGAAGCCTTCGGCATAGATGCGGTCGACGGTGTCGGCCACCAGACTCAGGTCGGGTGAGACCAGGAGGGTGTCGGAGGGCAGATAGTCGGTGAAGGACACCAAGCCTCCCTCATGGGCCGACACTTCGGTGTCGGGCACGATGCGGGCCTCCTGCTTGCGCTCACGCGACAACTGGGTCTGCACTTCAAACAGCCGGATGGTGTCGACCTCGTCACCGAAGAAGTCGATGCGAAGGGGATACTCCGAAGCATATGAGAACACATCGAGAATCGAACCGCGCACGGCGAACTCACCGGGCTCGTAAACGTAGTCCTTGCGGCTGAACCCCAGCTCCTTCAGCTGCCTTGACAGCCCGCCCAGGTCGTAGTTCTCGCCCACCCTCAGGGTGATGGTGCTGTCGCTGAAGGACTTGGGCGGGGCCACGCGCTGGGCCAATGCGGCCGCACAGCTCACTACCAACAGGGCCTTGTCGTGGGCTGCCGCCGCATCCTGCCGCCAGGCCGAAAGGCGGCCGAGCACCTCGGTGCGCAGTATCTCATTGGCCGCATCGCGCTGGGCATACTTCACGGCACGCCGATAGGCCGAAGGATAGAACAACACCTGCTCGTCGCCGAGCAGCTGGGTCAGGTCATGATAGAAGTATCCGGCCGACTCCTCGTCCTGCATCAGGAACAGCATGGGCCGCTGGTTCTGCTTCAGGCGCAGGGCCAGCGCGGCGAACACCACTGCCGGAGCCGAAGCCTGCAACCCATCTATCTGCATTCGGGCAGACGGGGAGGCACTGCGGCTCCACTGGCTGAGGGCTGCGACCTGTGGATGCCGGGAGTATTGGTTCAGAAGTTCATGAAGTTGCATGGTTCGGCACGCGTTCTTTAGTTTAGTGGGGAAAATGCTCCTTATTATATATAGGAGTACAGATGAGACGGTTGGGGGGGGGAGGCGAAAGGGAGGCAGACACTGCTGCGCCCGGACGAAGGCTGCATACAGCGAGGACGGGAGGGGCCGAGAGAGGGCTGCCCCACACGCATCTGTCAGCCAGCACATCGGCCCGGCAATGGCCGGGCGGGGGCTTACATGCCCGTCAGTCTGTGCAGGGCTTCTTCGGCACACTCATAGCCCTCCTCATACAGGGCTGTGAGTCTGTCGATGTTGCTCTCCAGGCGTCCGACCTCCAACGGACGCTTGGGACGTATGGCCAGCAGGCGGCCTTCGTCCTCCAGGTTTTCTACAAGTTCGAGCTGCCGGTTGTAGAGGGCATGGCGCTTGCTCAACGCCAGCCGGAGTCTCGGAAAGCGGCGGTAGATGTAGGGCGGGTTCTTGATGTCGCGGCCGGTGTCGCGATAGCCCCGGTTGCGGGTGAGCACCGCCACGTTCAGGGCATAGCCTTTCGCCATGGCCCGCTCCACAGGGATAGAGTCGACAATTCCGCCGTCGAGCATGGGCTTGTGGTCAACCCACACCACGGGACACACGTAAGGGAGCGAGGAGGTGGCCTTGGCTATCTGGATGAGACGCGTCTCCGATGAGCGGTCTGTCAGGTACTCGGCCTTGCCCGTCAGGCAGTTGGTCACAGCCATCTCGAACTCCATGGGATTGGCGAAACAGGCGGCATAGTCGAAGGGCAGCAGCTCGTGCGGCAGCTTGTCGTACAGGAACTCACGGTCGAGAATACTGTGTTGCGTCCACAGGTATTTCATGCCGATGTAGCGGTACTTCTGGAGCAGGTCGATGTTCGACTTCTTGGCCCGGCCACGCTGCTTGCTCATATACGACAGCCCGTTACACGCACCGGCCGAAACGCTCGCGCAGTAGGGGAACGTAATGTCGTGGTCCAGGAAACAATCGAGCACACCCGAGGTGAACACGCCCCGCATGCCTCCTCCTTCCAACACCAGCCCCACGGCCCCCTGCCGGTAGGACTCGGCAAAACGGCTGTTCTGTTCTATACCTATCATAGTTTGTCTCATTCAGTTTAGGGGTGTTCCATCCATGAGGCCGGGCTGGGTGACTCACAGGGAGAATGACCGCTTCCGACCACCGTTTTCAGGTGGTTTTCCAGCATTCTGCACACCCCCGGAACCCGTCTGCTGCACCTCATGCAGCACCCGACCGATAAAATCCATGGCAAAATTATACTTTTACCGAATTTAATGTGTACTTTTGCTGCAAAAGTTTATTCCAGACATGCGGATTTGGGCAGCATTCCGCCCTCAAGCCCATTGTCCTGCCGCCATGTCTGCCCCAAAATCCTTTAAATCATGCTATTCTCACAACAAACATACGTAGAGCGTCGGCGCAAGTTGCGCGAGCTGGTGGGCAAGGGCCTGATTCTGTTGTTCGGCAACAACGACTGCCCCAACAACTACCCCGCCAATGTATACAAGTTCCGCCAGGACAGTTCCTTCCTCTATTTCTTCGGACAGAAACGCGACGGACTGGTGGGAGTAATCGATGCCGACTCAGGCCGCGAGGTGCTTGTCGGCAATGAAATTGACATCGACGACATTGTGTGGTACGGCTCGGTGCAGTCGGTCCGCGACATGGCCGAAGCATGTGGGGCCGGCGAGTCGCAACCCATGGCTGCCCTGGCCGGGATGGTGGAACAGGCCCGCCAGGCCGGACGCCCCATCCACTTCCTGCCTCCTTACCGCCACGACACGCAGATCCAAATCATGGACCTGCTCGGCATCCATCCCTCGCAGCAACGCGAAGCGGCCTCGCTCAGCCTCATCCAGGCTGTTGTCAAGCTGCGCTCCATCAAGACCGAGGAGGAAGTAGCCGAGCTCGAACGGGCCTCGGCCATCGGCTACCGCATGCACACGACGGCCATGAGACTGGCCCGTCCCGGAGTGACCGAACAATACATCGGCGGTGTGCTCGACGGCATTGCCTCCAGCTACGGTGCCCAGGTTTCCTTCCCCAGCATTGTCTCCATGCACGGCGAGATCCTGCACGGCTACCCCTCGCCCCGCCCACTCGAAGCGGGCCGCCTGCTGCTTGTCGATGCGGGAGCAGAGACAAACCACAACTACTGCTCTGACCATACGCGCACCACGCCCATCAGCGGCCACTTCACCTCACGCCAGCGCGACATCTACAACATTGTAGTCGAGTGTCACGACCTGGCCCTCACCCACGCCCGTCCGGGTGTGCGCTGGTGGGATGTACACATGGCTGTCTGCGCGCTCATGACCGACCGTCTGAAAGAGCTGGGACTGATGCGTGGCGACACGGAAGAGGCCGTACATGCCGGTGCCCATGCCCTGTTCCTGCCCCACGGATTGGGCCACATGATGGGCATGGACGTTCACGACATGGAGGGTCTCGGCCAGATCTATGTGGGCTATGACGACGAGACACGCCCGTCCACCCAGTTTGGCACGGCCTCACTGCGCTTCGCGCGCCGCCTCGAAGCCGGACACGTGGTTACCGACGAACCGGGCATCTACTTCATTCCTGACCTCATCGACCTGTGGCGTAAGGAAGGCATCAACGCCGAGTTCCTCAACTTCGACCAGATTGAAACCTACAAGGACTTCGGCGGCATACGCATCGAGGACGACGTGCTCATCACACCGGGCGGCTGCCGCTTCCTCGGTGAGGAACGCATCCCCTACCATGTGGACGAAGTCGAGCAGTTCCTGGCCGAACATGCCGACAAGCCTGCCAAAATCTACTGACAATGACTATACCGGCAGACACTGGTCCTCACGCGCCTGGCCCAGTCGCCTGCCCATATCCAAGATTTCTTTTTTAAAAACAATCTCAACCAAAACAACATGAAGAAAATGCTTCTCGTGGCACTCGCCGTATGCTCGTTAGTGCCGGGAACCATGGCCGCCAAGAAGAAGGCCGCCGCGCCCAAAGACACGGTGATCTTTACCGTAGTGAAGGAAAATCCTATCACCTCCATCAAGGACCAGAACCAGAGCGGAACCTGCTGGGCCTACTCCTCGCTGGGCTTCTTCGAAGCCGAGCTGCTGCGCATGGGCAAGGGCACGCATGACCTCTGCGAATCCTTCCTTGTCTACAAAACCTACATGGACCGCGCCGACAAGGCCGTACGCACCCACGGCGACGTGAGCTTCTCGCAGGGCGGCTCGTTCTACGATGCCGTTTACTGCCTCAAGCACTACGGCATTGTGCCGCAGGATGCCATGCCTGCACCCGGCACGCTCTACGGTGACTCGCTCTTCAACTTCAACCAGCTCGACGCTGTCACTTCGGCCTACGTCGGCGCACTCGCCAAGGGCAAGCAGCAGAAGATTTCGCTCAGCTGGAAGAAGGACCTCTGCAACATCTACAAGAACTACTTCGGCGAACTGCCCACTGAGGTGAAGGCTGCCGACGGCAAGACCTACACGCCGCAGACCTACGCCACCGACTATCTCGGCATCAACCCCGACGACTACGTGTCGCTCACGTCCTACACGCACCACCCCTTCTACTCGAAGTTCATCCTCGAGATCCAGGACAACTGGCGCTGGGCCGAGAGCTACAACCTGCCGCTCGACGAGTTCATGCGCGTCATGGACAGTGCCGTGAAGAATGGCTACACCTTCGCCTGGGGCTCTGACGTGACCGAGACCTACTTCGGCCGCCGCAACGGCAAGGACTATGCCTACGTGCCCAAGAACCTGAAGGTCCGCGACCTCACGGGCAGCGACGCAGCCCGCTGGGGAGGTACGATTGACACCGGCGCCAAGGTCTCTTCTGACGAAGAGCTGACCATCACGCAGGAGCTCCGCCAGCAGGCGTACGACAACTGGGAGACCACCGACGACCACGGCATGGTCATCTACGGTCTGGCTACCGACAACAAGGGCACCGAATACTTCATGGTGAAGAACTCCTGGGGTGACTACGGCAAGTATCACGGCATGTTCTATGCTTCGAAGGCATACGTGGCCTACAAGACGATGAACATTCTCATCCACAAGAGTGCCATCCCCGCCGACATCGCCAAGAAGCTCGGCCTCTAATCCTCTCCCCTCCAAACAGGTATCTCCTTACCGCCGCCTTGATGCAACACTTCAAGGCGGCGGCTTTCTTTGTGGCCGGACAGACAGGATGGACTGCCTCGCCAACACGAAGTGCCTTATCATCATCGGAACGCAAACGGGTCAAAACGGATGGTCAGACTCCATTCCCGATGAGTTCCGATGATGATGTACGTCCCCTTTACATACGCATTTTTTAAGCCGAAAAAATCGTTCAACCCTTCAGCAGACCCTTCATTTTCGTTGATTCTCAACAGAAAAGTGGCTGAAGGGTTTGACTTTCAAACCCTTCAGACCCTTCAGGAAGTTTTCAGCTGACTTTTCCTGATTTTGGTTGACCGTTTTTTGCGTTAATTCCTGCTATGGG
>CAMBOH010000058.1 GCA_945869305.1 uncultured bacterium | reverse complement strand
ATGCAGATTATTTTCGCTTCTGTATCATATTAGGCGCGTAGTTGCGGATTTGAGGTCTGTCTAAGATTTGCGGAAAAATATAATCCACAGATGTTAAACAGATTTGAAACAGAATATCTGTATAACATCTGTCTAAAATCTGCGGAAAATATAATCCACAGATGTCAAACAGATCTGAAACAGAATATCTGTATAACATCTGTCTAAGATCTGCGGAAAAATATCATCCACAGATGTAAAACAGATTTGAAACAGAATATCTGTATAACTTCTGTCTAAGATCTGGGGAAAAAATATAATCCACAGATGGCAAACAGATTTGAAACAGATTATCTGTATAACATCTGTCTAAGATCTGCGAAAAAATATAATCCACAGATGTAAAACAGATTTGAAACAGATTATCTGTATAACATCTGTCTAAGATCTGCGGAAAACATATAATCCACAGATGTCAAACTTGATACGTATATCCCCCACCCTCTCCCAAATCTCCAGTATAACACCATGAACAGGGAAACAGACAAGGGGAAACGGGGAAAAAATACAGGAAAATGCTTTTTTCTGACAGCTGACTTGTCCCGATAAAAATAAAGACATACCTTTGCACCCGATTCAGACCATTACACTTTGTTGTTACCATAACTGATTTGATAACCCAAAAAGCTATAGCAAAACAATGAAACAAGGTATTCATCCTGAAAATTATCGTCCCGTAGTATTCAAGGACATGAGCAACGGCGACATGTTCCTCTCTCGTTCAACCTGTAAGACCACTGACACGGTTGAGTTCGAAGGCGAAACCTATCCCGTTGTAAAGCTTGAAATCTCAAGCTCCTCGCACCCCTTCTACACTGGCAAGTCGAAGCTCGTCGACACCGCCGGCCGCGTGGACAAGTTCATGAGCCGCTACGCCAAGACCCGCAAGTAATACCACTGCGCTTCTTGCATACGATAATTATCAAAAAGGGTAAGGTAACACCCAGTGAAAAAAGTGGATGCGTCGTCACCGATGCCTCCACTTTTCTGTTTTCTGAGGCACCACAAGAAAGGCCGAGCCGAATGCTGCCTTTCGTGAGGGCAAGCTGCAAACAGCTGGCCGACGGAACATGTGTGTAGTCCCATAGGAGATGCTATTGAACTCATCGTATAGCCCCTCCTTCCTACCCTGCCATACCCTTACATGGATGCTCCGCAACTGGTATGGTCTTCACCGAAAAGCCTCACAAACCGAAAGGCCGACGGCCTTGCTGTCTGCGCTGAAGAAGCCTGCTGCACGACAGTGGACCAGAAAACCTTCGCACCGAATACCCAACCACTGACCTCTACTATCCACTACCATGCCCACCGCCTTCCAACTGGCCTGCCCGCCTATTCCTCTCGTACGCATTGCCCTCGTCGGACTTGGACAACGCGGCATGAAGACCCTCGAACGCTATGCTGACATTCAAGGGGCGGAAATAGTTTGTCTGGCAGACCTGAACGATGACCGCCTGCTGCTGGCACAAGAGGCTCTGAAACGCACAGGACGGCCCAAAGCCCGCGCCTTTACAGGCAAGGATGCCTGGAAAGAAGCCTGCCGACAGCCCGAAGTTAACTTGGTGTACATCTGCACCGAATGGCGTTCGCACACACCTATAGCTGTGGCAGCCATGGAGTGTGGCAAGCACGTGGCAGTCGAAGTTCCTGCCGCCACCACCATCGACGAGTGCTGGCAGCTGGTACGTACGGCCGAAGCCACCCAGCGACACTGCTTCATGACCGAAAACTGTTGCTACGACCTGGTCGCCCTACAGACCCTCGAAATGCACCGCAGGGGACTGCTTGGCCAGATAACCCACCTTGAAGGGGCCTACATACATAACCTCACCGTGCCCTCACGCCATCACTCTGGGGGCATTACCGACACCCGACAGAACTGGATGGAACGTTCGTGTGCGCTTCACGGCGGAAACCCCTACCCCACACATGGCATGGGGCCGATGGCCCAACTGCTTGGACTGCATCGCGAGGACCGCCTGGAATGGCTCGTTTCGGTTACGGCTGAAGGTGTGGCCTTGCCCGGACAGCCTCCCAAAGGCCGGGTCAACACGGCTCTGCTGCGCACCCAGAAGGGGGTGACACTCATGTTGCAGCTCGACGTGACAACACCGCGGCCCTATAGCCGGATACAAACCGTGTGCGGCACCTTGGGCTTTGTACAGAAATATCCGCTTACCACCGTACAGCTGGAAGACACTGAAGCCTTGACGGGCGATGCTGCCCTGCAATACCTGGACCAGTTCTCCACTTCGCCCGCTGCCCTGCTCTGGAAGAAAGGACATGAGTTGGGCGTGCCGAACGAGATGAATTTTGCCATGGATGCACGGCTCATCCACTGCCTGCAGGAAGGATTGCCGCTCGACATAGACGTATATGATGCCGCCGAATGGTCCTGTCTGGCTGAGCTGACCCAGCAGTCGGCCAACCTGGGCGGAATGCCTGTGCGCATACCCGACTTTATGGGCACTCCTTGAACGCATGTTGTCCTTTTAGGACGTGCCTTGAACTGGGAATGTTGACCGCCATTGGTTAACAAGCGTTCAGGGCACGCCCCGAAGAGGTAACGAGTGCATAGTCTGAATAGATTGACCGCCATTGGTTAACAAGCGTTCAAAGCACGCCCCGAAGGGGTAACGAGCGCATAGTCTGAATAGATTGACCGCCATTGGTTAACATGCGTTCAAAGCACGCCCCAGAGGGGCAACAAGCACCCAGCCCAGGGCATCGCCCTGGGTATGATGAAGCGATAAAGTGCGCCCTGCAAGGGCAAAAGCATTAGAAATCAAGCGTTTTGTAGAGACGCTTTTGCCCCTTCAGGGCGCACTTGCGGCGGTCAACCAACCCAGGGCGATGCCCTGGGCTATGCGCTTGCTGGGCCTTCAGCCCGTTCCTTGAACGCTTGTCAGCTACAAGTGGATACTTGCGAACGTGAGTAACATTACCTTTCCCAATGGTCATGCAAGCAGCATCAACGCATAGACATTGACTTATTGGCCACCGCATGAAATGCAGTAAGGAGGGCGTATCTACAGTGATTTTCCTGCAGATACGCCCTCCTTATTGGCTGTGGGCCATGCCTGGATGCCGAAACTCCATCGCCACCTGACTCTGCCCCTACTCTACCTCAAGCACGAGTCCCTTGAGGTATTCGCCTTCGGGGTGATAGATGCTGACGGGATGGTCGGCAGGCTGGTGAAGCTGGTGAAGGATGCGGACGTGTCGGCCGCTTTGGGCTGCCGCAGTGAATACGGCCAGACGGAACTGGTCCTTGTTTACTGCCTGCGAACAGCTGAAGGTGAAGAGTATGCCGCCCGGCTTGATTTTGCGGAAGGCCATGGCATTTAGCCGGGTATAGCCTTTCAGGGCGTTGCGCAGGGCATCGCGATGTTTGGCAAAGGCCGGCGGGTCGAGTACAATGAGGTCGTAGTTTGAACCAGCCTCTTCCAAGAACTTGAAGGCATCGGCTGCATAGGCCTCGTGGCGACTGTCGCCGGGAAAGTTCAGTTCGGCATTGGCACGCGTCAGCTCTATGGCCTTGGCCGACGAGTCGACCGAATGAACCAGCTGTGCCCCGCCGCGCATGGCATAGACACTGAAGCCGCCTGTGTAGCAAAACATGTTCAGCACACAGCGTCCCTGTGCATAGTGTTCCAGCAAGGCGCGGTTTTCGCGCTGGTCTACAAAAAAGCCCGTCTTCTGTCCGCGCAACCAGTCTATATGGAAGCGCAACCCGTTCTCTGTAGCAATGTTTCCTTCATCGTTGCCACGCAGGAAGCCGTTTTCCTGATGCAAGTCGGCCTTGTAGGGCAAGGTGGTCTCCGACTTGTAATAGACATTGTCAATCAGTCCTTCGGATGCCTCAATCAGGGCATCGGCCAACGCTTCACGGCACACGTGCATACCCACCGAATGGGCCTGCAGCACTGCCGTGCGTCCATACACATCAATGACCAAGCCGGGCAGGCGGTCTCCCTCACCATGCACCAGACGGTAGATGTCGTTGTCCGCACGACCTGTGAGGTGTAGAGCCTTGCGCAACCGGAACGCCTCCGACAGCCGTCGTTGCCAGAACCGGCGGTCGACCGGCTCATCCCGGAAGGTGAGCATACGCACAGCAATCGACCCTATCTGGCAATGGCCATAACCCAAAAACTCGCCTTTATGCGAAACCACGCGAACGAGTTCGCCTTCTTCCGGCGTTCCGTCACTATGGTCGATGGCTCCCGAGAACACCCAGGGATGAAACCGCTTGAGGCTTTCTTCCTTGCCCCGGCGCAAAATGAATGTGTGCATGATGGTGCAGATTTTATGACACGGACTCCTACACTAACCGGTAGTCGCCGTTTTCCTTCAATGTTTTCAGTTCTTTATAAAGCTGTATGCACGTCACGGCATCGGTGGCGGCATACACCTTCTGGGCTTCGGTCAGCACATCGGCCTCCCAGTTGCTCAGACGTGCAGACTTGGATATGCGCCTGCCAAACACATTGGCATAGAGCTTCTGCAGGCTGAGGTCCTCGATGCCCATTCCTTTCACATAGTCCTGCAGGTCAATGTATCCCGCAGGCTTCACCTGGCTGTTCCGGCGGCAAAGCATCATGAAGTCATCGTGCAGCGAGAGGCCCAGCTTCAGCACATCCTTGTCCGAAAGCAGCTCCACCAACGCTTCAGGCAGCCCCATCTGGTTCAGGCGGAACAGGAAACAGATGTCTTCGGTAGCCATTTGCAGCAGGGCCACCTTATGCATTTCGCCGCGCTTGAAGGCGGGTCTCGTTTCGGTGTCCATGCCAATCATGGGTGCAGCCCTCAGTGCCCTTACGGCCCGGTTGGCCTCATCTTCACTCTGTACCACCACGATGCGGCCTTCGAAGGCATAGCGGGGCAGCTGGGGAATGACGGTCTTGTCTATTTTAACGTGTAAATCGCGCATGGAATGTGAGCTTGTCGGTTTGCTGGATCAGTCGGCAGCCTGCTGCATGTCCACATCGTGGATGGCACGCAAGGCATTGAGCAGCTTCTGTCCCCACTGCAATTTGAACTCTTCGGCCGTCTCATAGAGTGCCACCTGCATGGCTTCTTCGTAGCCTTCGCTGAAGGTGGCCGCCAGTTCGCGCAGCGACTGGTATATGTCTGCCAGATTCTCGCTGACCGTGCAGAGTACCGGCTGTTCGGAGTACTTGAAGTCTTCGACAAACACGTCCAGAAAGTCATCGTGCTCGCCCATCACCTGTGACACAGCCGTGCGCACAAAGTCATAGTCCTCCTCGGTGAGCTGCTGCTCGTTCCATCCGGCTGCTTCGGGCACTGTCCCGATCAATGTCATTTTCAGATAGATCATGGGCAGCAGTCCGCGCATCACGCGACAGAACTCGGCGCGCTGCATACCCTGACATTGCTCCAGACACTTGCAGTATTCCGTACTTACCCTGATGAAGTCAAGCACGGCAGGAGCATACAAATAGTTTTCTTCTTTCTGCATAACGCCCGCAAAGTTACTACAAAATACGCGTTGCCACCGTTTTGACAGGAATAAACTAAACGAAACTGTCCGCCCCGTTCCTATTGTAGAACGAAGCGGACAGTTTCCATACCATGCGCTCAGGGCGCGAAGGCTGTGTGGTTTTGTGATTGCGTGCCTTCTCCCGGAAGTCCGTCCTATAGGTCAAAAAAGTGACCCGAAACATTGCCTTGTGGGTTTTGCTTCGGGTCACGTTCAGTCACGCGGGCGGTGTATTTGTCTTTCGTTCCGTACCGTCCTCGGTGTGTCAGTCATGTTTCTGGTTGGAACTTATTCTTCCCAAAACGAGTGGGAATCTTCGTCGCGCGAGCCAGAGAGAAAACTGCCTTCGCCGGAGATGATGTTCTCATCGTCTCCTTTGACTTCCAGTTGTCCAGGACTTGTGGCGAGCAGGGGCTCAATCTCCAGGTTCATGGAAAACGTTGTAGGAGGGATATATCCTTTCTTCTTCATGTCGTCAATTTTATTTCCTGATGAATATTTTCTTGCCCTCTTCGTTGATGTAGACACCGGTGGTGGGATAGAGAACGAGGCGGCCGTTGAGGTCATAGTAGCGCTCTGCTTTCTTCCCGGTGGTTGCCTCCGTCAGGCCGGTTGTCGTCCAGTTGAAGAAGAGGGATGCTGCGCTCTGTGCTCCGGCGGGAAGAGCAGATTTGAGGAGATACGCCTTGTTGGCAGCGATGATGTTGGACGTGGCGGGATAGAAGCCGACGACCTCATTGAAGATGCCGAGTCCGTAGTAGGGGATGGTGATTTCGGCTGCTGCTGCGGCGTCGTTTGCGTTGAATCCTTTTCGGCGTGCCGTTGTGCCGGAGAGCTTATTGGTCAGCGTGCTGCCCGAAGTGGCGACGGCGAAGGTGTAGGTGTCAGAGGCGTTGGACGAGGTGGAGTAGAGCAGGACGGGCTGTTTCGCAGCGAGGCTCTCTCCTGCGCTGACCTCCTGCAGGGTCATGGCACCGTTGTCAGCAATTTCGCTCACATAGTACACATGCAGCGAAGCGTCGTCGGGGATGGTGACCGCCATGGGGAGGCAGAGCGTTGCCCATTTGGCAGCACCGACGGTGACGGGCACCTCGGTGATTTCGCGGATGTGCCATTGCAAGCCTCTGTTCGTGGCGGGATTGTCCGTGCGGCAGATGAGTTGTCCGATGCCGGTTCCTTTGCCAGTGCCGGCGTGGAGATATTTGGAACTGTTGTTCTTGCTACGGATGGACCAGAGTAGGTTGTCGTTGTTGATGTTAGCCAGAACGAAGGGTTCGGTCCAACCCTTGGCGACCGTCACTTCCATGCCAGCCATGTCGTTGTAATTGGAGAGGTTGGCAATATAGTAGTCCGAGTTGGCGTGGCGGAAGTAGTATTCATTCTCGGCATTCCTCTCCATCACCCATGCCGTTTCAGCAACGCTTCTCACGCCGGGGTCAGCGATTTGGAGGTTTCGGTCTCCAAGGTCAGCGCTGGTGTTGTTGCCTTCCGTGTTGTTGATGGCGATGCTGCTGACGATGCAGCCGGCGAGGTTGGCATCGTAGGGTGAGATGAGTTGATAGAACTTCGTTTCTTCGGGTTGCTTGATGGTGGCGGTCTTCACGTCAGCTGAGGCATAGGCATTGACCAACGCAGTGAAGTTGCCTTGTGTGTGGTCGGTTGCGTAGTTTTGCGCAGCTGTCCGCAGGGCGGGAGACACTGCTTCCAGCACGGCACCCACGAGGAGAAGGTCGTCGCCGGTGTTGACGGCAAGTTTCAGTTCGTCCGCAATTTCCTGTCCCGTCTTGACGAGTTGGAAACGAGAACCGTCTCCGGTTTCTGTCGCCGTCTGCCAGTATTTCACGTAGTTATTGTTGCCGTGGTCGTTGAGGATGTAGCGTGTGCCATTGACGGTGGCGGTGAGGTAGAAGCCGCCGGCAGCATCGGTGTAATCGCCAAGGTCAAAGACGGAGGCTCCGGGCTGTGTGTGGTCAAAAGGCAGGGAGACTCCTTCGCCGGCACCTTTTGCTTTGAGCGGCTCAGTAGCACCGTTCTTATAAGAATAGATGCTCACGCCTTGGAGCGAAGCGTCATCCTTGACGAAGCAGAAGAGACGGTCGGTTTCAAGGATGGGGGCGGCATCACTGACGAGTTTGATTTCATTCCACGATGAGCAGACGGTGGCGAGTTTGCCGTGCACTTTCATCAGATACCAAGTACCTTCGTCTTCAAACGAACTGTTCTTGATTTTCGTAAATTCCATCGGGAAGTCCAGGGAGCAGTTGATTTTCACTTCCTGTCCCGCAGCGGTGACGAAGGCGGAGGCAACAGCCTCGTCGCCGAAGCTTTGGATGGAGTAGTGGTCGGCTGCCACGGCTTCCGACGTGGTGGTCAGTTCTGAGAACTGCGCGATTTCCTTGCTCACCGTCACTGTGCCGTCTCCATAATTATATAGGAGTGTGCAAGCCACGTTGGGGCAGTCGTTCGTGCGGTCGGGACCTGCTACGCTGGTGTCGTCACCGTCGGCATAGTAGAGCGCGGCGTCAAAAGGGGAGAGGGAGGCGGTGGCAGTCTCGGCGGAGTAGTTGAACGTGTTGTGGGCCGCGTCATAAACATAGACCGGCGTGGCGTTTACCGCAGCCGCCGTGGCGTTACCTCCGAAGCCGGTGGTGGCGCTGGTGCCGACGCCCGTAGTGCGGAAGGTCACGCTCTTGCCTGTGTAGATGGAGGGCAGGGAGAGCATGTTTGCCCCCGCGGCGAGGGTTGCGGCGCGAGTCCAGGCGTTGTCCGCGTAGGTGTAGTTGATGAGGCTTCCTGCAGCTTCCTCCGTGGTCAGTCCGTCAATGAAGATGGCGGTAGGCGCAGCGGCGAAGTAGAGGGGATAGAGGCGGTAGTTGCTCAGCGTGCGGGTGTAGGAGAGCGGCTGGCCGTTGAGGTTCGTGGCGGTGGCGGTGGCACCGTCGGTGGCACAGAGCTCAATCATGTCCGTGGCGGGCACGTTGGTCGCGTCAAGACTGCTGCCCGCTGCCACACTCCAGAGCATGGGTTGCGCCCAGGCGGTGCGGTAGGCTGCTTCCTTTCCGTCCGCCTGCACGTAGGTCTGAAACCCCTTGGCAAAGGCGTTGGGCTTTGCCTTGGCAGGCGTCGCGGCGGTGGCGACGATGCGGTCGAGCTGGGGTGCGGCGGTGAAGGCACCTCCGGCGATGGAGGTCACGTCGGCGGGCAGGTTGAAGCGGTGGGTGGTCAGTCCTTCGGGATAGGCGAGGAGGGCGCTTCCATCAGCGGTGTAGAGCACATTGTCCACAGCCTTGAAGGCGGTGTTGCCGTCTGCCACGGTGAGGCTCTTCAGTGCCGTGCTGCCTTTGAGCGGCGACGCGTTGAGGTCGGTGAGGATGGCGGTGAAATTGACGCCTGCGGGGATGGAGGAGGAGAAGGTGCTGATGTCGTTGAGGGTGACACCGCTGTAGCTCTTCGTCTCCGTCTTTCCCTCTGCGTTGGTGAGCGTCACATTGACGGTCTGTGCTGCGCCGTCATAGTCAAGGTCCACGGAGAAGTTGGCGCCCATGGTGAGGTTGCTGGTGTATTTCGCGCCTTCACCGCAGTTCATCTTGATGACGAGCTTGCCTGCTTTAGCCAGATAGAGTTGGAATCCGCCGGTGTAGTCAGGGTTCAATGCGCCAGTGCCGGTGGCGAAGAGACCGGACCCCCATTCGTTGTAGGCGCTACCGTCGTTCTTCACGTCGAGATGCACGTTCCATTTGCCGTCGCTCGTGAGCGTCTCCTCGGGAGTGAGGGCTGCGTTGTTGGTGCCGGCTCCTGTGAGGCTCAGCGTCTCCTGTGCCTTGCCGATGGAGGTGAGGGTGGAGGGCAGATGGAGGGCGGTCAGTGTTGTCAGGTTCTGCAGCGCGCCTTTCTTGATGGCGTTGAAGGTGCATCCGTCAAAGGATTCGGGGATGTTCAGCGGTCCTTCGCCTTCAAGAGCGGTGATGACATAGCCCGTGGCACCGTCTTCGCTGACGGTGGCAGTCCATTTGTCGATTTGGACGGAGGGATAGCCGAAGCGGGCAGTGAACGTGCCGCTCTCGGCAGGATAGTAGTAGAAGCTGGCATCGGTGGAAGCCACGCGACCATACTGGTCTTCCCAGTATTTAAAGACATACTCTCCTTCGGGGAAGGCTTCCATGCAGATTTGCGTGCCGACGGGCACGTCAATGTCCAAGCCGGTGACACCGGTGATGTTGCGCACGGTTCCCTTCTTCTCGTCCTCGCTTTGGATGACGATGTGGGTGGCGTGGTTGGCTTTGTCGAGCACGTTGACGAGCACCTCGTAGCACATGCGGTTGAGCGTGTTTTTGGCGGGGAAGGCACCGGTTTCGCTGTCGTAGCCAGTCCTCCAGGCGCCGTCAAAGCGGAGACGCAGGTGGGTGATGCCAGTCGGCATGTCGTAGGGGAGGAGCACGGTGATGGGCTCGTTGCATATTCCGCTGAAATAACTTTTCTTGTTGCCACGCGCTTCGACCAGTTCGCCTTCATCATCGAAGTCGCCGTCGCAGTTGAGGTCAATGTAGGCAGAGAGGTTACAATAGCCCAAGTTGCCGGCATCTGTCAGGTTCACCTTGAAGCTGCTGCCCTTTGCCACCTGTACGAGGGTCGGTGCGGTGTTGAAGAGGGTGGCGGGCACTTCCGATGCGGAGTAAATCTCGGTGGTGTTGTCGTCCTGGGTGTAGGAGATGGCAGTGACGTATTGGTTGTTGCGGATGTCACCGGCATCGCCCCAGTCCTCGCCGGGCACGCCCCAGATGCTCTGCACGAAGTGGGCAGTGAGGGTGGCGGCTTCTTTGCCATAGTAGTGGAAGGGGTTGTCGGTGCTCTCGCTCGTCGTACCGTCGATGTCCACGTTCCATTTCAGGAAGTCATAGCCCGAATTGGCGTTGGCACGGAGGGTGAGATAGTCGGTGGTGGTCACGCTTGTGCCGTCGTGGTCGTCGATGCTGACCGATCCCATGTTTTCGCATCCTGCAGCGAGGCTGACGCTGACGGTGCGGGCTTCGGTGATGTTGTCAGCCAGTGCGAGCTGATAGTTCAGCACGGTTTGGTCGTTCAGGACGAGGCGTGCTTTGACCAGACCTGCGGCAGCTCCGGCAGGGATGGCAACAGTGGCTTCGGTGAAGGTCTCGCCATCACCGTAGGTACCGTCGTTGTTGAGGTCGATGCTCAGCGAAGAGAGGGTGGCGCCCTTGGGCAGGGGGGCGGTGTAGTTTTCGCCGCGATAGCCCTGTGTGGCATACACCTCATTCTTCAGCGTCTGCTCCACGTGGCGGCGCACATAGCTCTTGTTCCCCTTCGTGTCGGTGAGCGGCCAGAAGTAGGTGTCGAACTGCTCCTTGGCGATGGTCTTGGTGTCGCCTTCCGGAGTAGCGGTGTAAGTGTAGGTGTTGTTGGTGTCCTGTTGCCAGCCCTTGCCCCATTCATACCAGGAAGAAGGCAGGGCGGTGCCGTTGAGCAGATTGTCGAAGAAGAGTTTCCAGCGAGCCAGATAGTAGTCCTTCAGCATGCCGCCCCACTCGCGGTTGGAGTAGTCGAAGAGCGACCAGTTGTTCTTTGTGTCCCAACTTGTGATTTGGAGGCGGAGGTTATCGTGTTCCAGCCAGTTGGCGTCGGCGCTGGTGGCACCGCCTGCCACGGCGGCAGATTCGGAGGCGATGGCGCGTGCCATTTCGCCCCAGTTGCCGTAGCGGTAGCTCTGGTGGGTGTTGAGCAGTTTGTCAATGCCCTCGATGAGGTTGAGATAGTGCTGGGCGCGCGGTGCGAAGTCTGCGTTGTTTTTTCCGCCGTTTTTCCAGTCGGTGTTGAGCTGCTGGAGCAGGGTCATGGCATAGTCGGTGAGTGCCTGACGGGTCACGTCTAGGAGGTCGTAGTTGTAGTTGTTACCGGAGAGCGTCTCCACCTGGCTGAGCAGGTCATCGGCGGCTTCAATCACAAAGTCCGTGTTGTGGGAAATCACTGCCGTACTCCATGCCGACACCTTGGAGGCGGTGAGGCTGGGCTGGGCGCAGACGATGGGTTCGGAAGTGCCTTGCTGACCGGTGGTGCAGTTATAGACCGATTGATACAGTTTGTCGTAGGCGTTCTGCGCCTGTTCGTTGACTTGGCCGTAACGTGAGGTGGTGTATTCCTTCACCCAGTCCAACTTGTTTGCCGGCTTTTCCATCCAGGGCAGTTCGAAGAGCATGTCATAGAGCATGGGGTTCGTCTCGATGCCTTCGGGCGTGGCGCCGATGCCCTTGCACTGGTTGGGCTTGGCGGAAAGCGAGGCATAATAGTTGTCCATCGTTTTGTCGAAACGTCCGTGCAGACCGATGCGGCCACCGAAGTTGTGGAGCATGCAGTAGATGAAGTTGTGGTTGCCGAAGCTTCCATTCTTGCCGCGCGGGTCGTTCTCGCCGAAGAGGTCGAGCACCATGAGCTTGCCCTGGGCCACGTTGTCGAGCAGGGTGCTGCTGGGGTTGTGTCCCCAAGCCTGCGCCACCCACACCGCGTCGCTGCTGACATTGGTGGAGAGGGCACTGTAGAGTGCCTGGATGAAACCGGGTTGGTCGGCGTAAGAGAGGGGAGTATTATCTTTGTGGAGATACGTGCCGCCTTCGTGGTTCACGTCCATGGCGTAGTACTTGGACGTGCCCATCACCTCCTTCAGGTGCTCATAGTATTTCTTGGAAACTTCTTCCCACTTGTTGCTCTTGTGACCAATGAGACCGGGAGCGGTGATGCCCTGCCACGTGCCGGCGTTGTTCACCTCGGTGGCGCCTGCCTTGGTGCCGAAGTCGTTGGGCACGGCACCCGAGAAGGCGGGCAGCACGGGCGTCATGCCGAAGCTGCGCATGCGTTCAAGCATGGTTTGGCAGAGGGCGCGGGAGCGTTCATACCACCACTTGGGGTTGGGACCTCCGTGGCCTTCCACGTTAATCATGCCCCACCAAGCCTGGAAGGCGGGACCAGCCACGTGCTTGCTCACCTCGGCGGCGGTGTAGCCGTATTCCTGCGTGTAGAGGTCATACCACACGGCGTCGAGACCGACGAGCATGAGCGGCATGTTGATGCCGTGCAGCGCCATCCAGTCAATCTCTTGCAGCCAGCGCTCCGTGGTCCACAGGGCGCAGGAGTAGGAGTAGGTACAGTAGTTGAGATAGTAGCGCAGGCCTGCCGAACAGGTGTGGGTCTCTTCGCCCAAGGGCACGGGGAAGTCCACAGTCGAGAGATCAGCAGTCAGCTGGTTCCAGGTCAGATTGACGTGGGCGTAGTGGTTGAGATACCAGTTGATACCCGTCGTCACGGCAAGGATGCAGTTACCCTTGATGCAGGGTTTCCCGCCTTGCGAGGTGATGACAAACACGTCCTTGCCGTCTGTGCTGAGGGTTTTGTCCACAACAGTGACGAATTTGTCGGAAGTACCGCTACCGCCAATGCGGTCGAGCAGTCCCTTCACAGCGTCCGGATTGGTAGTTGATTCGGCGTACAATGGCACGCAGCAACAGCCTGCCATAAGAAGCCAAACCAGTAGTAACAAGAATCTTTTCATAAAATATAGTATTAGATTATTTATTAGCGTTAGGAGAGACATGCCGTCGGGCATTCCCTGGTGTCGGAGTGCATAAGACTTGTCAGAAACTATAGCGAGCCATGCAAAGAACGCCCTCTTCGCATCATCGCTTTATCACGTTCACACACCATGCGAGGCAAAGTTAAGAACTAAAAAACATTTCGAACGCTTTTTACATCCTTTTTTGCAGGAAAGCAATAAGAAAAGGCTGGCAGAGGCCAGCCTTACGCGCGCGCGTTCCTTATTTTATTCACGTTTCGCAAGTTGAATCAGAGAATAAGCGCCTGCGTTCAAGGCACGCCCCGAGAGGGACACAAGCGTTCAATGAGCGGGCTGAAGGCCCAGCAAGCGCATAGCCCAGGGCATCGCCCTGGGTAGATATGAAGCGATAAAGTTCGCCCTGAAAGG
>CAMBOH010000057.1 GCA_945869305.1 uncultured bacterium | reverse complement strand
TTGGCGTAGTTCCAGTATTCCTTGTTGAACTTCTCCGAGAGTCCCTCAACCGTCATCTTGTAGCCGCGCTTGTTCTCGAACTGGAAGTCGTAGCGCTTCGTTCCGTCGGGGCAGAGGGTCTTCACGATGCGTCCCTTGGTGACCGTCTTGGGCAGCACGATGCCCTCTTCATCGTCCTGAAGACCGGTGAAGATTTCGTAGGGCTGACCGTCGAGCAGTCCCACAAAGGCCACCCACTTCTCCTTGTTGTTCTGGAAGCGGACTACGTCGCACTCCAGCACTTCGGGACGGCGTTCGGTGACTACGGGCGGCTGGCACTGGGGCAACGCATCGGCCGCGGCCTCCTCTTCGCGTTTCTGCTTCTTGTCGGTCTTCTGTGTGCTGACCAGCACACCCGAGCGCGAACCGTCGCGATAGATGGTGCAGCCCTTGCAGCCGCTGCGCCAAGCCTCGACATAGAGGCGGTCCACCAGTTCCTCGTCGACCGAGTTGGGGAGGTTGACGGTCACGCTGATGCTGTGGTCCACCCACTTCTGGATGCTTCCCTGCATCTTCACCTTCATCAGCCAGTCTACGTCGTTGGCGGTTGCCTTGTGGTAGGGCGAACGGGCCACGAGCTGGTCAATCTCTTCCTGCGAGTAGTTGCGCGTGGTGTCGAGTCCCTGAGCCTGCATCCAGACGAGGAACTTGTGGTGGTAAACGATGTACTCCTCGAAGGCATCGCCCGTTTCGTCGACATAGTCCACGTGCACTTCGGGGTCGTTGGGGTTCACCTTGCGGCGGCGCTTGTAGACGGGCATGAACACGGGTTCTATGCCGCTGGTGGTCTGTGTCATCAGGCTGGTAGTGCCCGTGGGAGCGATGGTCAGGCAGGCGATGTTGCGCCTTCCGTACTTCACCATGTCGTCATAGAGGGAGGGGTCAGCCTCGCGCAGGCGCAGGATGAAGGGGTTGTTGGCCTCGCGCTGGGCGTCGAACACCTCGAAGGCCCCGCGCTCCTTGGCCATCACCACACTCGAACGGTAGGCGGCCAGGGCCAGCGTGCGCTGCACCTCGACGGCCATGTCGGTGGCCTCCTGTGTGCCGTAGCGCAGTCCGAGGGCAGCTATCATGTCGCCTTCGGCCGTGATGCCCACGCCGGTGCGGCGGCCCTGGGCTGTCTTGCGCTTAATCTTCTCCCACAGGCGCAGCTCGGTGTACTTCACTTCCTCGCCCTGCGGGTCGGACTTGATCTTCTCGATGATGCGGTCAATCTTCTCCTGCTCCAGGTCGATGATGTCGTCCATGAAGCGTTGTGCCAGTGCCACGTGTTCCTTGAACTGTTCGAAGTCGAAGCGGGCCTCGGGCGTGAAGGGGTTGCGCACGTAGGAATAGAGGTTGACGGCCAGCAGGCGGCAACTGTCGTAGGGACAGAGGGGAATTTCGCCGCAGGGATTGGTCGACACGGTGGTGAAGCCCAGGTCGGCATAGCAGTCGGGGATGCTCTCGCGGCGTATGGTGTCCCAGAAGAGCACGCCGGGCTCGGCGCTCTTCCAGGCGTTGTGTACGATTTTCTTCCAGAGGGCCTTGGCGTCGAGCTCCTTCTGCACCATGGGCTGCCCGCCTTCTACGGGGAACTGCTGCATGTAGGGCCGTCCTTCGGTTGCGGCACGCATGAACTCGTCGTCGATCTTCACGCTCACGTTGGCTCCCGTGATTTTGCCTTCCTGCATTTTGGCATCGATGAAGTCCTCGGCCTCGGGGTGGCGTATGCTGATAGAGAGCATGAGCGCACCGCGGCGGCCGTCCTGGGCCACCTCGCGGGTCGAGTTGCTGTAGCGTTCCATGAAGGGGACAATGCCGGTTGAGGTCAG
The DNA here is from genome assembly GCA_945869305.1 of uncultured bacterium. Classification (GTDB taxonomy): domain Bacteria; phylum Bacteroidota; class Bacteroidia; order Bacteroidales; family Bacteroidaceae; genus Alloprevotella. The sequence continues at coordinate 11,944 of CAMBOH010000057.1, read as the reverse complement.
GGCCGAGTTCTTCACGGGCGAGCCTTTGGGACGGATGCCCGAGAGGTCGTGGCCCACGCCTCCGCGCCGCTTCATCAGCTGCACCTGTTCCTCATCGAGCTTCAGGATGGCACCGTAGGAGTCGCTGTCGCCGTCAATGCCTATCACGAAGCAGTTGGACAGCGAGGCAATCTGGTTGTCGTTGCCGATACCGGTCATGGGGGAGCCTGCGGGCACGATGTAGCGGAAGTGGTCGAGCATTTCGAAAATGCGCTCCTCGGGCACGGGATTGGGGTACTTGCGTTCCACGCGTGCCAGCTCGCCGGCTATGCGGCGGTGCATGTCGGCAGGCGAACACTCGAAGATGTGGCCGAACGAGTCCTTCATGGCATACTTGTTCACCCATACGCGGGCAGCCAGCTCGTCGCCATCGAAGTATTCGAGCGAGGCTTTGAATGCCTCGTCGTAAGCGTAGGTCTTTTGTTCCACTGTATTATTTTCCATGTAGTTCTTTGTTTTCTGACAGACTGAGGTTAGCGAAGGGCCGCACCGTCCACGAGCCTGAGGCTTTGGACAGCCGTGCCGTCGAGGGTGCGCAGGGCGAGTACGCCGCCAGCGTAGGTGGCAAATGTGGGCGGGTTGCCTCCCTTCGGGAAGGTGGGCGAACCAGTGTTGAGCAGGACCGGACCCTGCACACCCGGCTCCGGGGCCTGCAACTTCATGAGGTGGGTGTGGCCCTGCACCAGCACGTCGCAGGCTGGTCCGGGGGGGAGCTTGCCTTCGCCGTACACATGGCCATGCGTCAGGAAGAAGCGCAGGCCGCCATCGGCCAGCAGCACGTAGGGCGACTGGATGGGAAAGTCGAGCAGCATCTGGTCAACCTCCGAATCACAGTTGCCGCGCACGGCCACGATGTGTGCGGCGCGGGCATTGAGCCTTTCGGCCACAGCCAGGGGGTCAAGCCCGTGACACAGGCCGTTGCGGGGCCCGTAGTTGAGCAGGTCGCCCAGCAGCACCAACAGTTCATAATGGTGTGCATCGTAGTAGCTGAGCACCGCATCGAGCGCGGGCAGCGAGCCGTGGATGTCCGACAGGAAGAGTGTTTTCATGTGTTGCCTATATAATAAGGTGTACCGCCTGGATGTTCCGGGCATCGTGCCGCGCCGGCTGTGCCCGGTGTGCCAAACGCGGGGCGAAGTTAGCAAAAAACAGACAGCCCGCTGCGTGTCGCGACAGTTTTTTAGACGGCACAAGACATTCGGGAGGGTGAAGAAAGCCTCGAGCACCTCGCACACCGGCCTGCCGGTCCCCAAGCATTGAAGCGGCAAAGACAGCACGCGAACTGCTCCGCGCGGGGCTTCACGCCCCACCCCGCAAGCCCCCGCAAGCACGCGCCGAAAGCCTGTAGCCCAAGCGAAAGCGGCTGTAATTCCGAAATTTTTATCCACCCTTTGTAAAAGCTCGCGGATTTTGTATACATTTGCCCCAAGATAGGGCTATGCGAGCAAGCGGTGAGCTTGCTCAGACTGCCGAGCGCAGCCTATCGGATGTAAAATAGCGCAAGTGAGGGTGTCAAGGCCCAACTTGCCTGACTCTTTGCGCCTTCTGACAGCCTTGCCGGCTGAGGTCCTGGACCTGGCGCACCTTATCTAATGCAAACAAACCACAATCTATCTATGAAGAAGCAATTTATTGGGGTGAGCCTGTTGCTGGCGGCCCTGAGCGGCGGCCAGGCGGCTGCCCAGATCAGTCTGGTCAATCCCGTTCCGCAGCAGGTGGAACGTTCCTCCGTACAACTCATCGACGCTCCCCAGGCATGGACGGTGAAGGCCGATGCCGCACGGTCGGGCAGCTTCGCCGTCAAGGCACTGGAAGCCTGCGGCGTGAAGCAGGCCGACAAGGCCGCCTTCACGCTGACACTGGGCGTGAAGGGCGACAAATGTGTCAAGAAATACAGCAAGCGCGTGCCGGCCAAGGCCCAGGGCTACTGGCTGCAAGTCACCCCACAAGGAGCGGTGATTGTCGGTGCCGACGAAGCGGGCCTGTTCTATGGCGTGCAGACGCTGATGGCCTCCATGGCTGAGGGCAAGCTCGAAGTGTGCACCGTGAGCGACTGGCCCGACGTGGCCTTCCGCGGTACGGTCGAGGGCTTCTATGGCACACCCTGGAGCCACAAGGCACGCCTGAGCCAGATTGAGTTCTACGGCCGCAACAAGATGAACGTCTATATCTACGGACCGAAGGACGACCCCTACCACCGCGACCACTGGCGCGAAGCCTATCCCGATGCAGAAGCCAAACGCATCCAGGAGCTCAACGAGCACGCCAAACTGTGGGGCGTGAACTTCTACTGGGCCATCCACCCGGGCATTGACATCAAATGGACACCCGAGGACCGCGACGCCCTCATGGCCAAGCTCGAAAAGATGTATGCCCTGGGCATACGCTCTTTTGCCGTGTTCTTCGACGACATCTGGGGCGAAGGCACGAAGGCCGACAAGCAGGCTGAGCTGCTGAACTACGTCGACGACCACTTCATTGCCACCCACAAGGACGTGTCGCCCCTCATCATGTGTCCCACGGAGTATAACCGCGCCTGGGCCAACGACGAGAAGGGCTACCTGCGCACGCTGGGCACGAAGATGAACAAGGACGTACAGATCATGTGGACCGGCAACACCGTGGTCCACTGCATCGACAAGGAGAGCATGGAGTGGATCAACCAGCGCATCGACCGCAAAGCCTACATCTGGTGGAACTTCCCCGTGAGCGACTTTGTGCGCGACCACATCCTGCTCGGACCGGCCTATGGCAACGGACTGGACATTGCCGACGACATGTCGGGATTCGTGTCGAACCCCATGGAACATGCCGAAGCCTCGAAGATTTCGCTCTACGGCATTGCCGACTACTGCTGGAACATGCGCGCCTATGACGAGAAGCGCGACTGGGAGAAGGGCCTGCAGGCCGTACTGCCCGCCAACAAGGACGCACTCCGCACTTTCGCACTCTACAACAAGGACCTCGGGCCGAACGGCCACGGGTTCCGCCGCGAAGAGGGCGACGAACTGAAACCCTTGACGGAGAAGGCACTGGAGGGCGACGTGAAGGCGGTGGCAGAACTGATGCAGAAGTGCTGGGAACTGAAAATCTGTGCCGACGTGCTGCTGGGCGACAAGTCGAACCCCGAACTCATCCGCGAACTGCGCCCCTGGCTGCTCCAGGCCAAGAACGTGGCTGAATACGGCAACGCCGTCTGCCTCATGAACCTCATCCACCGCACGGAGTATGCCGACGGGGGCATCACCTTCGAGGCCCTCTACAAGCAGGCGCGCTCGCTCCAGGAACAGATGTACGAACTGGAGAACTCCGACGTGCGCCATGCCCTGCAACCGGGCATCAAGGTGGCCACGAAGGTCCTCCTGCCCACGGCCAACCAGCTCTTCACGAAGGCGGTGGACAAGTATAACGCCGAAAAGGGCACTTCGCTGCTGAATGTGGCCGAGTTCAATCCCTTCAAGCTCACCTCCGACGTGACCCAGCTGGCCCTGCTGCCCGTGACCGTTCGCGGCAACGACGTGAACGTGAGTCCCGCACTCGAAGTCATCAACTGGCAGGACGGCGGCAGCCTCCTCATCGAGTGTGACCGCGACATCACCTTCGCCGGCATGGACTTCAACCTCGGCGTGCCCGATGTGGCCAAGCACTTCAAGCTCGAACTCTACTCGGGCGGACAATGGAAGACCGTGAGCCTACTGCACTACAGCGCCGAAGACCCCGTCATACACACGGGCAACGAGCTGGGCGGCATGTCGGCCTCGAAGCTCCGCCTGACCAACGTGAGCGGCAGCGAACAGAAGGTATACTTCAAGCACTTCAAGTTTGTCAAACAATAACAGGCTGCAGGAAGGTGGACAGTGGGAGCGTCAAGCCCTGACGGCAGACCTCGGACGAGCAGCGCGCCTGCCGACCCGTTACCGACAAGCGGCAAGCCGGAAAGCCCGGTCTCTCCCACTACCCGCCCACTTCCCTAACCTTTCCACACAAGACACAGTAACGAACCTTTATACCCATGAAGAAGTTTCTATTATTGTCCTGTTGGCTGTGGGCCGCCTGCATCCAGTGCCTGTGCGGCGCGGAGTTCGACCCCGACACGAAATACAAAATCAGCTGTCCGATGTATCCCGGCAGCGTACTGGTGCCGGGCACGCTCCATGGCTTCAACCCTGAACTCTACTGCGGACCGCTCGATGACCTGCCCGAAGATGCCTGGTGGTATGTACGGGCCGACGGCAACGGCTACACCATCCAGAACGCCTCGACAAAGCAGTACATCACCTTCACCACCGAACGCTTCGAAGGCGCGGTGAAGGGACTGACACTGACGGGCAAGGTCAGCGGCGACGACTGCCGCTGGAACATCGTGGCCCAGGGCGACTACTACTCGCTGCGCAGTGTGAGCAACCCCGACCAGTGGTTCAACCTGCGTACCGACGGCACCTACCTGCTGGGCACCTACCCAGGCTCGGGCGCACAGAACGAACTGTTCAGCTTCGAGGCCGACAGCAACTCATCGGGAGGCACCGACACCCCGCCCAGCATATCTGGCCTGCAGGGCAAGACCAACGTGGGGGAATACTGGGAAAACACGGGGCTCGTGCGCCCTGTGGTCTACACGACCGATGCGGCCGACCCCGTGTACTACTCCATCATCAACTTGCGCCAGTCGCAATACGTGTGTGCTCCCTCTGGCGTGCTGGAGCAGACAGCCCTGTCCAGCAAGCGCGGACGCTTCTACTTCATGGCGCGTAACGGCGGCGTGGTCGTCTACACCGAATCGGGACAGATGGTTTCGACCGACTGCTCCAAGGACAGCCCCACAGGGCTCTATGTGGCTGTGACCGAAAGCCAGCCCGAAGGCAACCGATGGAACCTTGGCTGGTATAGCGACTGGTTCTACCCCGGCTACACCATCGCCAAGATTGACGACCTGATGGCCGACGACAACACACAGTACGAAAAGAACTACTGGAACGACTATCAGGGCACAAGTATCGGCTACTGGGACATTGACGCCGGCTCTACCTTCGTCTTCGCCTCGTCCGACACACGCCACCTGCAACACCTGGCCAAGCAGGGCATCGTCTTTGAAGGCACAGGCATTGAAGAACCGCAGGCTGGCAACTTCAAGCTGGCCGTCGATTCTCTCCGGCTGAACGACAAGCAGCTGGTCTACGACGCACTGTCGGGACAATACATGATGCAGCTGCCCACAGCCCTGCGCAACGGAGGCGACTGGACCACCACCCTGACCATGAAGCCCAAGGCGGGCTACGAGGGCTGGATGGTGACGATTGAAGGGGCACGCACCGGTGCCACAGCCGACGAAATCGTGCTGACCGAACCGAACTGTCAGGACGACTACACGCTCGTACTGAGAGACACCGACGGCAGCGAACGCGAACGCGCCACACTGCGCTTCACCTATATGCCTCTGGTGGAGGTGACGGTCGAAACCTGCAACGGCATCACATACACCACCGGCTCCATCCGTGTGACCGATGCCGACCTGGCCGGCTACGACTCCACCTTCATTGCCGCCTACCGTTACCGCGGCGCCACGGCACAGGGCTTCGAAAAGAAGGCCTACGCCATCAAGCTGCGCGACGAGAACGGCAACTCGGTCGACCGCGAGTTCTTCGGCCTGCGTAACGACAACAACTGGATTCTCGATGCCATGGCTGTCGACCCGGCCTGTATGCGCAACCGCGTAGCGACCGACATCTGGAACGACTTCTCTACCCCGCCCTACTACAAGGACCGCGAGAAGAAGGCCCGCACGGGCACACGCGGCCGCTTTGTCGAAGTGTTCCTCAACGGCAAATACCACGGCATCTACTGCATGACCGAAAAGATGGACCGCAAGCAGCTCAAGCTCAAGAAGTACGTGACCGCCGAGAACTCTACCACAGGCAAGGAGGAAATACACGGACTGCTCTACAAGTCCTCGCAGTGGAGCTACGAGGTGCTCATGGGACACGACATAGACCAGAAGTTCTTCCCGGGCTACACGCCCATGCCCTTCAGCAACACGATGGGCATTGAGACCTGGGCCGAATACGAGTTCAAGTACCCCGACTTCGAGGAAGAAGCCGTCGACTGGGGCCCGCTGTGGAACGCCGTGAACTTCGTGGCTACCAGCTCGGCGAGCGAGTTCCGCAGCGGCTTGGCCGAACGCTTCGACTACGACATGCTGAAGGACTACTACCTCTTCATCGAACTGCTCCTGACCAGCGACAACCACGGCAAGAACATGTTCTGGTATGCCTACGACAAGCAAGGGCCTGAAAGCGAAAAGCTGGGACTGGCTCCCTGGGACCTCGACGGTTCGCTGGGTGCCCGCTGGGACGGTTCGACCGACCTGACCTACGCCCAACAGGACTTCGAGGACTTCCTCTGGGCCAACGAGCACGGGCAGCTCACCCTCTACTACAACCTCGCACGCTACTGCAGCAACACCTGGCCCAACGAGCTGAAGGAACGCTACTGTGCCCTGCGTGCCACCAACTGGCAGGAGGAGGCCCTGAAGCAGATTGTGGCCGACTATGCCACCCTCTTTGCCGAGAGCGGGGCCGACCTGCGCGAACGAGACCGCTGGTTCCTGTATCACAGCGACATCGCCTCGGCTGCCAGCTACATCGAGAGCTGGCTGCACGACCGCATCGCCTGGCTCGACAACAAATATGGCTTCGACCCCCTCACTGTCGACGTGAACGAGGCCAAAGCTGAAGCTTACCTCTCGGTGAGCGGCGGCAAGGGCGTGATGGCCATCACTGCCGGAAAGGCCCAGCAAATCGGCGTGTACACCTCGGCCGGCGTACTGGTGCGCAGCCTGCAACTGCAACCCGGACAGAACCGCATCGGCGGCCTGCAGCCTGGCATCTACGTGGTGGGCGGCAACAAGGTCGTGGTGAAATAACCACACAGCCCGAGCCTGGCCCTCCGGTTGGACTGAGCCCGCTCCGCCAGTGACTGAACGAAACCGTAGGCTCTTGCTGCGGGCAGACTACCTGTCAGGGAGCGGGCTGAAAGCCTAACTGGCCTCAGCCCGTTCCTTGAATGTTTTTCCAATCGGCTTGGACCATCCCCCCGAATCCATACCTTCTCTAACCCCAAAACGCAATAGTATGAAACGCTTGATGAATCTTGGTCTCTTGATGCTCCTGTCGCTCTCCACGGCCTGGGCACAGCTCAGCACCAGCAAGACCTATTATATAAGGAGTGCGAAAACAGGCCACGTGGTGTCATGCGCCGGCCAAGGTGCCCGCAATGTGCAGGTAGTGACCGAAGCACAGAGCGACCAGACCAAAGGACAGAAGTGGCAGCTGCGCCCAACGGCCTACGGCGACGGCACCTACATCGTAGTGAGTGTCGACTTCCCCTCCTTTGCCATTGACGTGGCTCCCGAACGACCCGGCGGCGAGTTCTACCCCGTGCTGTGGGATGCCAACACAGCCAGTGCCAACGAAAGCTTCGTGATTCAGGCCGTGTCCGAGCGCGAACAGACCTACCGGCTGCTCTGGCGCAGCGACCAGAGCAAGGCCATGCACGTGACCGACACGGACGAACTCTTCATGACGGCCGAAGGCGAGGACGAAGCCTCCTGCTTCGTGTTTGAGGAATGCAAACTCGCGGGCGGTCTCGACCCCGACAAGACCTACTACATACGCAGCGTGCTCACCGGCAAGGTGTTCAGCAACGGCGAGAAGGGAATGAACGACGCGCCTGTCTTCACCGAGGAGGTGAACGAGGCTTCCACCGGCCAGAAGTGGAAGGTGCAGTCCACGACCTTCGGCGACGGGTCAATCATCTTCGTCAGTGCCGGCTATCCCAACGTAGCCATCGACGTGGCTCCCGACAAGAAGGACAAACCCTACTACCTGGTACACTGGACGGCCAGCACGAGCAGTGCCAACGAAAGTTTCCTGATACAATCCGTTGACGGACGCGACGGCGTGTTCAAGCTCTGCTGGCGCAGCGATGCCGCCAAGGCCGTACACGTGGTGGAAAACGACGAACTGAAACTCACGGCCGACGGCGAGGAAGAAGCCGCCTACTTCACCTTCGAAGAGACGACCGAACAGGCCAAGCCGCGCAGCAGCTACTGGCAGGACGAGACCGTGTTTGCCGACAACAAGCTACCGGCCCATGCCGTATTCATGCCCTATCCCTCTACCCAGGCCCTGCGCGCCGACGCAGCCCGCTACGAAAAACCCTGGCTCGACCCCGAAGGAGCCGACTGGATGTCGCTCAACGGTGTGTGGAAGCTGAACTGGGTGGAATCGCCCGACCTGGCTCCCGGCGAAGAGTTCTATGCCGACGAGGCTGACGTGACCGCCTGGGACACCATCAGCGTGCCCTCCTGTCTGGAGATGAAAGGCTACGGTAAGCCCTACTACATCAATGTGAACTATGCCTTTGCCGACAATCCGCCCGCCATCAACATGCGCAGCGGACTGCATAACTCGGTGGCTTCCTACCGCCGCGACTTCACCCTGCCGCAGGCCTGGGAGGAGGACAAGCGCGTGGTGCTCCACTTCGACGGACTCTACAGCGGGGCCTATGTGTGGGTAAACGGACAATATGTCGGCTACACCGAAGGCTCCAATACGGACAGCGAATTTGACCTCACCGATGTCGTACGCCCGGGCCAGAACAACGTGGCTGTACAGGTATACCGCTTCACCGACGGTTCCTACCTCGAAGGCCAGGACATGTGGCACATGAGCGGCATTCACCGCGATGTCTACCTCTATGCCACGCCGAAGGTCTACGTGCGCGACCACCTCATCTTCTCCCAGCTCGACGACACCTACACCTCGGGCGAAATGGTTGTGCTGCTCGAAGTCCACAACCCGCAGCAGCAGGCCGCCGACAAGCAGGTGCGCGTCAGGCTGCTCGACCCCGAAGGCACCGAAGTGGCCACCTTCGAGGCTCCCTGCCACTTCGAGGAAGGACAGGAACTGCTCACCACCCAGCTCAACCTCGGCACGCTGGACAACCTGCAGACCTGGACTGCCGAAACACCCAACCTCTACACCGTGGAGGTTGCGCAGCTCGACGCTGAAGGCAACGAGGAGATGGCCTTTGCCACCAAACACGGCTTCCGCACCGTCAGCATCGAGAACGGCCGGGTGATGCTCAACGGCCAGCGCGTCTTCTTCAAGGGAGCCAACACGCAAGACACGCACCCCGTGCACGGACGCGCCATCGACACAGCCACTATGCTGCGCGACGTGCAGCTCATGAAGCAGGCCAACATGAACACCGTGCGCGGCAGCCACTATCCGCGCCAGCCCAAGATGTACAGCATGTTCGACTACTACGGACTCTACTGCATGGACGAGGCCGACGTGGAGTGCCACTTCGACTGGGAGAACGGCAATGCCATTTCGCGCAGCGAATCGTGGCGCGCAGCCTACCTCGACCGTACCGAGCGCATGGTGCTCCGCGACCGCAACTTCCCCTCCGTGCTCTTCTGGAGTCTGGGCAACGAGAGCGGCACGGGCAGCAACCTGCAGGCCACCTACAACCGCTGCAAGGAGCTCGACCCCAACCGCATCGTACACTACGAGGGTGCCACCCGCGGCGGAGCGGCCTACACCGACCTCTGGAGCGTGATGTACCCCAACCTGAACAAGGTGAAGAGCGAAGCCAACAACAACCGTAAGCGACAGCCCTACTTCATGTGTGAATACGCCCACGCCATGGGCAATGCCGTGGGAAACCTCAAGGAGTACTGGGACGAAATCGAAAGCTCGACCTACGGCATGGGCGGTTGCGTGTGGGACCTCGTGGACCAGTCCATCTATGACGCGGCCGACATCCAGGCCGGCACGCTCACCCAGAAGGGACTGCCCAAATACATGAGCGGCTACGACTATCCCGGTCCGCACCAAGGCAACTTCGTCAACAACGGCCTGGTGCCCGCCCACCGTGCCTGGACAGCCAAGCTGGCCCAGGTGAAGCAGATTTACCAGTTTGTACGCTTCGAGTCGCTCAACACCACGTCGCAGCGGGTCAACGTGCGCAACAACTACAGCTTCGTCTCGCTCGACAACTTTGAGCTGCGCTACAGCGTGCTGGCCGACGGAGAGGAAGTGGAAAGCGGCAGCATGGACATGCCCGCCGTGCGCCCCGGTGCACTGACCTCGTTCAAGGTGCCCTACACCACCGTGCCCGAAGCCGGAAAGGAATACCTGCTCAACCTCTCCGTCTGTCTGAAGCAGCCCACTCCCTGGGCCGAGGCCGGCTACCCCATCGCCCAGCAGCAGCTGACCATGCAGCAGGCCGACCAGCAACTGCCCGAAGTGAAGCTGGCAGCCGACACACAGCCGCTGACGGCGGTCGAGAACCAGTACGGCAACTATCTGGTGAGCAACGACAAGACTTCCTTCCTGTTCGACGCTGCGACAGGCAAGCTCCGCCAGTGGACCTTCGGCGATGTCACCCTGATAGGCAGCCTGACCAACGCACCCGACTACGACAACTACCGCTGGGTGGAGAACGATGCCGCAGGAGGCGACGGCTACGACAGCTCAAACGGCATCACCTCGCGCAGCTTCACCACGCTACCTACGGTCGACAGCAACGGCGTGGCACACGTGGGCGTAAGCAATGTCGGCTCGCTGTGTAACGTACAGTACGACTACACGCTCTATCCCGACGGCACGATTGACCTCCAGTGTACCTACAAGCCGCAGACCAGCGACCTGCGCCGTCTGGGCACGCGCTTCGTGCTGCCTGCCACCTTCGAACAGGCGAGCTACTACGCCCGCGGCCCGTGGGACTGCTACGTGGACCGCTACGACGCAGCCTTCCTGGGACGCTACCAGACGACCGTGACCGACATGTTTGAACTCACGGCCCGCCCGCAAACCTGCGGCAACCGCATAGACCTGCGCGAGCTCACGCTGGCCGACAGCACCAACGGCTTGCAACTCCACGTGAAGGCACAGGGACAGGCTGCCTTCCAGCTGCTCCACTACGACGACAGCAAGATGTCGGCCTTCAAGCACTGCTGGGACATTGCCCCGGGCAACGTGTACCTGCACTTGGACTATATGCAGAAGGGACTGGGCAACGGAAGCTGCGGACAAGGCACCGGCACACTCGACGAATATCTCTGTCCCAGCAAGGGCACCTACACCAACACCTTCCGCATCCGTCCCGAATCAATCACCGCTACCGGCGTGCAGCAGGCGACCGACCCAGGCTCTGCCTTGCAGATAGCTGTCCTGCCCGGCCAAGTGGTATGCCGCGGACCGATTGAGGCAGGCACCGTGATGCAGGTGTTCGACCTGGGTGGCTCAGTAGTAGCCCGTGCCGAAGCTGCCGGCGAAACCACCCTGCTGGCTGCCCCCATGAACGCCGCACCCCACGGCACCTATCTCGTCAAGGTAGGCCGCTTAGTGTGGAAAGTGACATACTGAGGTTCAGTGGTTAGGTTTTAGTGATTAGGTTAAAGGGGCAACGAGCGCATAGCCCAGGGCAACGCCCTGGGTGGGATGAGGCGATAAAATGCGATAAAGAAAGGGGCAAAAGCATATGTCCCCAACGCTTTTCTCCTGACGCTTTTGCCCTTTCAGGGCGCATTGATGGCGGTTAACCTACCCAGGGCGTTGCCCTGGGCTATGCGCTCGTTGCCCCTTCGGGGCGCGCCTTGAACGCTCGTTGTCCTTCGGGGTGCACCTTGAACGCTCGTTGTCCTTCGGGGTGCACCTTGAACGCTTGTTGTCAAGCAACAACCCTCCTAATCACTGACACTTAATCATCAATACTTAATCACCAAAACCCAACCACTGACACCTAATCACTACTATTTAATCACTAACTCACGTTTCGCAAGTTGAATCAGAGAATAAGCGCATGCGTCCAAGGCACGCCCCGAGGGGGAAACATGCGT
>CAMBOH010000056.1 GCA_945869305.1 uncultured bacterium | reverse complement strand
TTCACGCGGTGCAGTTTCTCTTGGAAACGCGGATGAATGTCGTAGGCAAAGAGGAGAGCCTTGGCCGCGTCCTTGCTGACGTAGTTGAGAGCCATGTGATTGCCTTCGTAGGGCGAAACGAGGCGGTACTGCGTGCCGTCGAGTATGACCCGCTGCAGGCGTTTCCAGTTCGTCACCGCCTGTCGGCAGTAAGCCAGCTCGTCGGCCGTAAGGTCCTGCAGGCCGATGTCAAAGCCCAGCTTGCACATCGAAGCCACGTCGGTGCGGAACTTCACCGAGGTCTTCTTGTTCCAGCTCGTCACATGGGCACACATGGCCTTGGCAGGGAAGAACTGGGAGAAGCCCCATTGTATGTAGAGCCGCTCGATGGGGTCCGTGTTGTCGCTACACCAGAACTCGGTGAAGTACTTCAGCGCCTCATAGTCGCAGCGGGCACCGCCGCCGGAGCAGAGCATCATCGGCACTTGCGGATAGTTCTCCTTCACGCGCCGCATCACGTTGTACACGCCCCTGACGTGGTCAATGTAGAGCTGGCTCTGCTTCGTCTGGAGATAAGGCGAATAGGCATTGGTAATAGGACTGTTGCAGTCCCACTTGAAGAAAGCCACCTCGGGATTCTCCTTCATGATTCTCTCCACCACGCCATAGACGTAGTCCTGCACCTTCGGGTTGCTCAGATCGAGCACGAGCTGGTTGCGGTAGTAGTAGGTGGTGCGGTTAGGCAACTTGATGGCCCAGTCGGGATGCTTCTCGTAGAGTTCGCTCTGGGGGTTCACCATTTCGGGCTCAATCCAGATGCCGAACTTCACGCCGGCCTCCTTGGCCGCCTTGACCAGTGCGGGCACTCCTTCGGGCAGTTTCGAACGCGTGGCGTCCCAGTCGCCCAGACCGGCGTGGTCGTCCTTGCGCGGATGCTTGTTGCCGAACCATCCGTCATCGAGCAGGAACATGTCAACGCCAAGGTTCTTGGCATCCTTCATCAGGTCGGCCAGAATCTGCTGGTTGAAGTCGAACCCCGTGTTCTCCCAGTTGTTGAGCAGTGTCAGGCGCGGGCCCATGCCGTCCTTCAGGCTGTAGCGTCGTGCCCAGTCATGCAGGCTTCGGCTGCCTTCGGCCGCACCTTTCTGGCTCAGGGTGAAGATAAACTCGGGTGTGGTGAAGGTGCGTCCGGGCTCCAGCTCATAGTTTGAGGCATAGGGGTTGATGCCCGGGAGCACACGCAGGTTGCCCACGTTGTCCACCTCGAAGGTGAAGCGGAAGTTGCCTGTCCATCCCAGTGTGCCCATCAGCACCTCACCCTGCTGCTCGTTTACGGGCTGGTCCAGTCCGACTTCGAAGAACGGGTGGGTCTGCATGGCCGCGCGGCTGCCCAGCGTCGTGTCGATGACCTTCTTGCCGAATTGCAGCTGCTGGCTGCTCATCTGCGCTTCGCGTGCCCAGTCGCTGCTGAACTCCGTGAGGTAGTAGGCGTTGCGGTTGAAGTAGAGCATGGCCGAGGTGTAGGCCGAGAGCACCACGGGACGTTTCTCGTGGTGAACGATTTCCGTCCAGGTCTTGATGACGTTTTCTTTGGCGTAAGCCACATAGTGCAGCTTCACCTCGAGAGGGTATTGGTCGTCGCGCAGCAGCACGGTGGTGTGTGTGCCGCCTTCAACGGCTTCGGCTTGGTGGGAAACGTAGTACAGCTTTGTGGAAGGGTTGCCGTCGTTGTGGAGCACGGTCAGTGCGGGTTCGAAGTAGTCCTCGCCTCCTCCTCCGGCATAGGCTTCCCATCCGCGTCGGCTGATGGAGCCATCGGAGCCGGCCATCACATACCAGTCGAACAGTTGCAGGTCGGCTTCGTGGCGGAGTTTCGGTCCGAGATACGTTTGGTAGAGTCGTCCGTTGTCGCCCACCTGCAGGAGCAGGTCGGTCTGGTCCGTAGCCACACGGATTACTCGTTTTTGGTCAGCCTGCGCACCGAGGCATCCGAGGAGCGCGAGGAGAAAGAGCAAAGTCTTTTTCATGGGTCATATAACGATTAAGGGTTAGAATTTGATGCTTGCGCTGAGTTCGAAGGTGAAGGGCCGGAGGTAGTTGCCGCTCATGGTGTAGTTGTTGTATTTGGCAGCCTCTTCCTTGCCGAGCAGCTCCGTGCCGTTGATGGTGCCGCTGGCCCCCTTCTGGTTGAGGAAGTTCACGACCGATGCGCCGAGGGTGAGGTGCTTGTTGACCGTCCAGTTCACGCCGCCGAAGGTCTCCCAGCGTCCTTTGAAGTAGAGTGCGTCCGTGAGGTTGGCATAGGTCTTCCCGAAGTAGCGGAAGCTCAGCCAGAGCCGCAGGTCGGGAGTAATCTGGTAGCTCGGGTCGATTTCGGCCAGGATTTGGGGAATCTCCTTCACGATGTTGCCGTTGGCGTTCAGGTCGGGCACGCCTTCGAAGGGCGACTTGATGAAGTAGTTGTCGTAAGTCGGCTTCTGGTAGGTGAAGAGCGCGTGGAGGTGGAAGCCCTTGAAGGGGTCAATCTCGGCCGAGGTGGTCCAGCCCAAGGTGTGGATGTTATAGATGAGAAGGGTTGTCTTGGACTGCGTCGTGCCCGGCTTTGTCACGTTCTGCTGGTCAATGTTGTTCGACTTGGAGATGTACGTAATCATTGAGGTCACATCGAGCCAGTTGTTCTTGAAGAACACTCCGCCGCGCAAGAGGGGGATGGTGACGCGCTTGTACTGCTCTTCAGTGGGGCCGGTGCCGGCATAGTCGCTGATTTTCGGGAAGCGCGTGGTCACGGTGGCATCGGCTGTCAGTCCGAAGCGGGAGGTCAGGTTGTAGGTGGCCTGTACGGTGGCGGCATAGTTGAGCTTGTCCTTCACCACGCGGTGTGGCTCAATGGTTACGGTCTGCTGGTTGTTGCCTTCGCTGTCGGTGTAGGTGTGCGTATCTCCGATGTGGAAGCCGGCGTAGCGTGCATAGGGAATCTGGTCGGCACACATGCGGTAGTACTCCAGTCGGCCGCCGTAGAGCAGGCGGAATCTGGGTGTCACCTGCCAGTTGTCGGTGAAGTAGAGCGCGAGCTTGTTCTCGTAGCCCTTGGTGTATTCCGGACTCAGTTCGTTGAACCCGTGATACTTTGTGTCGCCTGTAGCCTCTGAGCGGGTCAGGATTTCGGGTGTCTTTGTAGCCGTGGCTGTCCATTGGAAGGAAGAGGAGTGATAGTCGAGGTGGTAGAACCACTCGTTCAGTCCGAGGCGCACTCCATGACTGCCCATCTGCTTTTTGAGTTCGGTGGTGAGGAGCGCGTTCTGCACCTTGCCGAAATGGAGCCAGGTACGGCGGCCTTCCACGAGCCCCTCGTAGGCCGTGCCGTCCTCCCGCAGGAGATTGTCGGAGGCTGTGACCCGGCTGATGGTGCTGCCGCCAAAGTCCACGTAGTTGGCTTCGGGGGCGTTCATGTACTTGGCATTGACGGACCATTCCGTGCCGTTGTCGAAGCGGTAGTCGTAGAGCAGGGCCAGCTCATGGCTCTTGTTGCCCGTGAAGTCGCCGAAGCGGCCGGTCTTCATCCGGCCGTCGAGGATGTCCATGTAGGTGAAGGTCCCTCCTGCCGGAGCGTAGCTCGAAGTGCCCAGCTTGAAGCCGGGAAGCTCTTTCACGCTGCCGTCGCCCACATAGATAAAGGGTGCTGCATTGACCATCGACCCGAGAGCCTGGCTCTTGGCGAACTTGTACTTCAGCGTCAGTCTCCCCTTGTCGAAGAGTCGGGTCAGCCCAGCGTGGTAGAGCTGCGTGCGGTCGCTGTAGTCGGTAAACTGCGGGTCGAAGCTGCCCGGGTCGAAATTCTGGTACATGCTCGCCGTGTAGAGCCACTCGTCGCTGATGCTGCCCGAAACGTTCAGGTCGAAGTTCTGCCAGCCGAAGTGGTTCGTCTTGTAGTTCAGAACGCCGCGGAAGTCCTTTTGTCCCAGCTTGGAGAACGAATTGACCGAATAGGCCACGTTGCCCGTGAGGATGGCTGACTCCGAAGGTGTCATCAGGCCCACCTCTCCCAGGCTTGCATCACTGCGCCAGTGGGCCGCCAGCTTGTGTACCGATGAAGAGTAGACGGCAGGCAGGCCGTTCTCGTATACATTCACGTCTTCCGAGGGCAAACCAATCTGTATTTCGCGGGGTTTGTTTGCGTCGGAGGCGTTGAGCATCACGTTGCGCTCTTCACCTTTTTTCTTTTTTGCGAGCGTGTCGCTCAGTTCTACGGGAGCGGGCGTCATGGACCAGGCTCCCAAGGCCACCATTGTACCGATGGCCGTAAGCATCATCTTTCTTTGGCTCATTGTGAACGGTATTAGATTTCGGTGGCAAAACTACAGCCTCGCCTGTCCCCTTGTCAAGATGTGGTAGGCGGCAGGTAGACGGTAAGTAGGTGGCAGGTAGACGGCGTAAAACGGAAAAATATTGGAATACAGGCCGAAACAATCTGTCCAAGTAGGCATTCAGGTAGATTTATTGCTTACCTTTGCCCCTGTTCTAAATCTATTCCATGGTACGCATCCTCTCGTTTCTCCTCCTCTTTGTGGGTGTGGGTAGCCTGACCTTGAAGGCCCAGCCCCTTTCCGAAGTGCGCAAACAGCTCGAAGTGGCCCTCGAACGCCGTCCCCAGTTCAGCCAGCTGAAGGAGCACCGCATCGACAGCCTGAAGGTGCAGCTCTCCGACCGCATTCCCGCGGAGCGGAAGTTCGTACTACTTACCGCCATCTACCGTGAATACTACACCTACCGATTCGACTCGGCCATGCACTATGTCAACCAGGCTGCTCTGTTAGCCGAGCAGGAGGGTAGGGAATCGTGGAAGTCGCAGGCCGCCATCCAGCGTGCCTATCTCCTTACTACGGGAGGCCATTTCCGCGAAGCTGAGCTCACGTTGCACGAGGTGCAGCGCCAGAGTCTTTCAGCCGAACTGCTCGTGGGGTATTATGCGGCCTTCGAATGGGTGTACAGCATGTGGGCTGAATATTCCGACGACAATGTCTACGCCCCCGTATATTATAAGAAGGAGATGGCCTATCAGGATTCCCTCATCCAGACACTTCCGCCCGGATCGCCCTACCACACCTACTGGAAGGCCGAGAGCTGCTACCGGCAGGGACGGTATGCCGAGGCTGAAACTCTTTACCACAAGGCACTGGAAGGACTGCCCGTCAACGTACGGCTTTATGCCATGTGTACCTATGGCATTGCCATGGTGAGCGAACGCTTCAAGCGGTGGGAAGAGTATGAACGCTACCTCATGCTGGCCGCCATCTCCGACCAGTCGTGTCCGCTCAAGGAGAACCTCGCCCTGCAGCAGCTCGCCCTCTTCATCTATCATCGCCACAACGACGAGACGGCCCGGGCCAACCGTTACCTCAACATCGCACTCGAAGATGCCGCCTTCTACAACAACCGTCTGCGTCTGCTGGAAATATCGCGCAAGTTTCCCGACATCACCCTGTCCTACCAGCAGGAGAATGCGCGCCAAAACAGCCTCTTGCGCTGGGCCTTGCTCTTCATCAGCCTGCTGCTGCTGATCCTGCTCGCAGCGGTTGTGCTGATTGTTCGCCAAATCCGTCAGGTGCGCGCGGCGCGCGCGGCCTCGCAGCAGCAGAACGAGCATCTCCACACCCTGAATCGCGCCCTTTCCGAGACCAGTCGGCTGCGCGAGCAGTACGTCGCGCTCTTCATGGAGCTTTGTGCGGCCTACATTGCCAAGCTCAAACAATTCCAAACGCTGGTGGGTCGAAAGGTCAAGGCGGGACAGACCGACGACCTGCTCAAACTGACCAACGTGGCCCGGTTGAGCGAGAGTGATGCCAAGGAGTTCTTCCAGAACTTCGACGCCTCCTTCCTCAAGCTTTACCCCGATTTCATCAGTCAGTTCAATCGTTTGCTCCGCGACGATGCCCAGATTGTGCCGCGCCGGGGCGAGCTCCTTAACACCGAACTCCGCATCTTCGCCCTCTTGCGCATGGGCATCACGGACAGCTCCAAGATGGCCACACTCCTTTTCCTGTCACCCCAGACCATCTACAACCACCGCAGTGCGGTGCGTGCCAAGGCCATCGACCGCGACAGCTTTGAGACCCAGGTTGCTGCCATCGGGCAGCTTTCGGCTAAGAACGCGGCGACCTGACAGCTTGTCTTGTCAATGCTTGCTTGGCGAGAGAGCGGAAGCAGAGCTGGGGGTGAAGCCTCCGTCTTTGCAGCCCAATGACTTTTGGTCTCGATAACGACATCCAAGCCCGGGTCCGATTCCGTCAGAGGGTGCTCTGGCTGTAAGCCGGCGAGTCATTGGTACTATCATACGTGCGCTCCCTCCGGCGTGCCGTTCAGGCATGCCGGAGGGAGCGCATGGTAGGGAGGAGTCAGTGTGTATGTCCCCGGGTGCTGGGTGCGGCCGGTGCGGTTGCGCCCGGGCGGCGGAGTGTCAGTGCTTGTAGTTGGCCAGGCCCTGCTTCAGGAAGTCGACGAACTTGTCCACGTCTTCGTCAAACGAGTAGGAGCTGTTCAGCGGCTTGCCCTCGTTGTCGAGCAACACGTAGAAGGGTTGCGCGTTCGCCCCGAACTTGGAGCGTTGCAGGTAGCTCCACTTGTCGCCTACGGTGCGGAGCGTCGTGGTCTGTCCGTTCTCCTCCACCTCGATATTTTCGGCCAGCGGAGTCTTTTCGTCCACGTAGAGGGATATGAGCACGTAGTCCTTCATCATCAGGTCGCGCACCTTGGCGTCGTGCCAAACGGCCAGTTCCATCTTGCGGCAGTTCACGCAGCCGTGGCCCGTGAAGTCGACGATGACCGGCTTGCCCGTCTGCTTGGCGTAGGTCATGCCGGCTTCATAGTCGCGGAACTTGGCTTCGATTTTGACGGGGTCGAGGTTGAAGTCTTGTGTCGACATGGGCGGTGCAAACGCGCTCACGGCCTTGAGGGGTGCGCCCCACAGTCCCGGAACCAT
This sequence comes from uncultured bacterium, assembly GCA_945869305.1. Lineage (GTDB taxonomy): Bacteria > Bacteroidota > Bacteroidia > Bacteroidales > Bacteroidaceae > Alloprevotella. Next base: position 7,082 of record CAMBOH010000056.1, on the reverse strand, counting down.
GTATACGGCAAAGCTGAGCGAGCACAGGGCCAGGAAGAAGCGCGGCACCGAGGTGTGGCGTTCGTCCTCGTCGTCGTGCGGGAACTTGATGCCGCCCAGGAGATACACGCCCATCAAGGCGAAGATTACAATCCAAAGGGCGAGGAACGTTTCGCGGTCAAGCAGGTGCCAGCCGTAGGCCAGGTCGGCCACCGAGAAGAACTTCAGCGCGAAGGCCAGCTCCAGGAAGCCCAACACGACCTTCACGGCATTGAGCCAGCCGCCGCTCTTCGGCGCACTCTTCAGCAGGGTGGGGAAGAGGGCAAACAGGGTGAAGGGAAGGGCCAGCGCGATGGCGAAGCCCAGCATGCCGATGGTCGGGGCCAGCGAGGAGCCGCCCGAGGTGCTCACTTCGACCAGCAGGAAGCCGATGATGGGGCCCGTACAGGAGAAGCTGACCAACGAGAGGGTGAAGGCCATGAGGAAGATGCTCAGCAGGCCCGTCGTCTTCTCGGCCTTGTTGTCGACCGCTGCGCCCCACGAAGAGGGAAGCGTGATTTCGAAACCGCCGAAGAAGCTGGCGGCAAACACAACCAGCATGAGGAAGAACAGGATGTTGAACACCGCGTTGGTGGACAGGTCATTGAGCGCGCTGGCCCCGAATATCGAGGTGATGGCCAAGCCCAGGGCCACGTAGATCACCACAATCGATATGCCGTAGGTCACAGCGTCGCGTATGCCCTTCTTGCGGTCGCCCGAACGCTTCAGGAAGAAGCTCACTGTCATGGGGATGATGGGCCAGACGCAGGGAGTGAACAGGGCGACCAGGCCTCCGAGGAAGCCGAGGAAGAAGATGTAGTACCAAGCCTGGCCCGCCATGTCGTCGGTGCCCAGCTGCTTGAGTTCGTCGATCACGGGGGTCCACCAGGCCTTGACGGCGGCCGAGTCGGCCGGGGCGGCAGCCAGTTGCGGTTCGCCTGCGGCTTCGGTGGCCGGCACTCCGGCGGCAGCTGCTGCGGTGTCGGCGGGGACGGCCGGCTGTTCGGCGGCAGCACTCTCGGGTGACGCAGCAGAGGGAGCCTGCGGGGCTTCGGCCTTTTCGGCTGCTGCGGCAGCCGGGCCGTCGCTACCCTTCAGCTTGGCGTCGACGCTGGTGGGCGGCAGGCAGTTCTCGTCGTTGCAGGCGCCGAACTTCAGGTAGCCTTTCAGCTCATAGTCCTTCTCAAGCAGCTCTACCCTTTGCGTGAATACGGCCTTGTTCTCAAAGTAAGTGACAGGCATTTCGAAGATGGGGTCCTGCATGGTCTTCGCGCCGGGACCAGGCTTCAGGCTGCCTTTCAGCTTGGCTCCCTTGATGCGGTCCACGCCGAATGAGGCCGCAGTGGGACCTCCGTCGGCGATGTTGGTCGAGTAAATGTGCCAGCCGGCATCGGCTGTTCCGGTAAACACGATGTCGATGGTCGTAGCGTTGACACGCTTGTACGCCACACTGAAGCTCACTTGCGCCTGCACGGCCAGTGCGGCGGCGAGGAACAGCAGGAGGGTGGTGTAGACAAATCTTTTCATTGCTTGTATGGATTGAACTGTGGTTGATGATTTGCGGGCGAAGCGGGCGGGCTGGAAGCCCGCCCTCCCAGTGGTGCGCCGCAAAAGTACGAATTTATTGCATTTCAGGGCTGTTCCATAGCCTATAATATATAAGGAGTAGTCTTGCAGGCCCATTGCGGGTTCACTTCGGGGGAGTACAAGGGGACGAGGGGCGGACTCGGAGCGGGCTGGAAGCACCGCGCTCCCAGTGGGGGGACTCGGGGCGGGCTGGAAGCACCGCGCTCCCAGTGGGGGGGACTCGGGGCGGGCTGGAAGCACCGCCCTCCCAGTGGGCGGCAAAAAGTTTTCTGAATGTCGCTTTTTTGGTTCAGAATGTAGGTAAACGGGTGCAGACGGCCGCTCGACTTGCATATTTTGGGCGAAAGTGTGCAGTCCATCCGTTTCGATTTTGTAGTTTTGCGCGTCATTTTCTCAGTACGCACATTCATACAGTAAGCCATGCAACCTTTGCAACCTTTGCAACCCATCCGTTCCTTTGATGACCTCACCGCTCACCTGCGGCAAATGGGGCGTCGCATCAGTCTGGCCGTAGTCTGCGGTTCGGACAACAGTACCATCGCCGCCGTGACGCGGGCCGTGAACGAAGGCTTTGCCGAAGTCGTGTTTGTAGGCGACTGCGAGCAAATCCAGGCCCAGGCTCCGGTGGCCGCGCTTCAGGCCGAATATGTACACTATGTGACTGCCGAAAGCCACGAGCAGGCGGCCATGCTGGCGGTGCAGATGGTGCGCGACCGCCGTGCCGATGTGCTGGTGAAGGGCCTGCTCCACACAGCTACCCTCCTGCGGGCGGTGCTCAACAAGGAGTGGGGCATTCTGCCGCAAGGCAAGGTGCTCACCCACATTGCCATGGCCGAAATTCCCGCCTACCGCAAGTTGCTCTTCTTTACCGATGCGGCGGTCATACCCTACCCCATCCACGAGCAGCGTCTGGCCCAGGTGGCCTACCTGGCCGAGACCTTGCACGCCTTCGGAGTGGAGCAGCCCAAGATAGCCCTGCTGCATTGCGCCGAAACGGTGAGCGAAAAGTTTCCGCACACCTTGGGCTATGGCGAAATCTGCCAGCGCGCTGCGGCAGGCGAGTGGGGCAACCTGATTGTCGACGGGCCGCTCGACCTGCGCACGGCCTGCGACCTGGAAGCCCTGCGCATCAAGGGCATCGACTCGCCCCTGCAGGGGGATGCCGATGCGCTGGTCGTGCCCGACATCGAGGTGGGCAACGCGCTCTACAAGTGCCTGCCACTCTTTGCCTCGGCCAAGCTGGCCGGCACCCTGAAGGGCACCTTGGCACCCGTCGTGCTTCCCTCCCGGGGCGACACCGCAGAGGCCAAGTTCTACAGTCTCGCGCTCGCCACCATGGGCTGCTGAAGAGCCTGCGCACGGCGGCCCGAGCCCTCTCTCTCTTGCAATACACAAGTTCTCAACTTGACAATCCTACATGAACACCATTGAAGAACCGGTCCTGAAGCCCGGCGACACGCAGGGCTACCGCATCCTCGTCATCAATCCCGGCTCCACCTCGACCAAGGTGGCTGTCTACGTCGACGACACGCCGCTGCACGTCAGCACCATTCGTCACAAGCCCGAAGAGCTGCTGCCCTTCGAACAGATAGTCGACCAGCGGGACTTCCGCACCCGTATCGTGCATGACTGGCTCGAAGAGAAGCAGATACCCCTCCGTTTCGATGCCATCATCGGCCGTGGCGGCCTGGCCAAGCCTGTGGCCGGCGGCGTGTACCGCGTGAACCGCAAGATGTGTTACGACACCTACTCTGCCATGCGCAAGCACGCCTGTAACCTGGGTTGCATCATCGCCTATGAGCTGGCCATGAAGCAGGCCGAGCCTTGCGAAGCCTACATTGCCGACCCGGGCGTGGTCGATGAGCTGGTGCCCGAGGCCCGCGTCAGCGGTTCGCCCCTCATGCCCCGCATCTGCATCTGGCACGCGCTCAACCAGCGCGCCATAGCCCGCCGCCATGCCAAGCGCATCGGCAAGCGCTACGAAGACCTCAACCTCATCATCTGCCACTTGGGCGGCGGCATCTCGGTGGCGGCCCACGAGCACGGCCGGGCCATCGATGCCAACAACGCCCTCGACGGCGAAGGTCCCTTCTCGCCCGAGCGTGCCGGCACCCTGCCTGCGGCCGACCTGATTCACCTCTGCTTCAGCGGGCGCTACACCGAGGACCAGCTGAAGAAGCGCGTGGCGGGCCAGGCCGGGCTCATGGCCCACATGGGCACGACCGACATTCCCGAAATCCTGGCCCAGATCGAGGCAGGCGACCATCACGCCAAGCTGCTCATCGACGCCATGATTTACCACACGGCCCGCTCCATCGCTGCCGAGGGTGCGGTGTTGAAAGGTAAGGTCGACGCCATCCTGCTCACGGGCGGCATAGCCCACTCCGAGTATATCACCCAGGGCCTGCGCGAGCGCGTGGAGTTTATCGCCCCCGTCCACATCTATCCCGGCGAGGACGAGATGAAGGCCCTGGCCCTCAATGCGCTGGCGGTGTTGCGCGGCGAGCGCGAGGCCAAGGAGTATGATTGAGGCCCTTGCTCCCTCCTGACAAAACGAGATGCCGCCTTGAAGCGTGTCGGCCCCGTGCCGCCGTTTCGAGGCGGCATCCCGTGTGTCGTGACAGCTGTGTCAGCGTGCTCCCCTCCACCCGAGCCCACCCTCGCAGCCCCCCGGGAAGCTTTCATTTTGTAACAATCAAGGGGAAGTCAGTGCGTCAGATGCTGGTCAAGGCCCATAATTTATGCGAAAAATGTTGGTGCTCTTGAAGATAGTATTTACCTTTGCGGCCTGACTACACAAGGAATAGCATCAACCCGCACGCAAGTTTAACTAAATAACTCAATCAAATGAAGAAATTTTTACTCTCTCTTGCTGCAGTAGCCCTGCTTGCCGCACCCGCCAGTGCCCAGCTGCTGCAAAAGAAGGCTTCTGCCTTTGGCCAGAAGAAGGAATTGCCCGCTTGGGCACAGAAGCAGTTGCGGAACGACCTGGTTCTGCAGCACGCTCCCATTGCTATGGAGAACCAGAAGCTCCTGTCGCGCGCTTCAAGCCAGCGTTCGCGCACAGAAATCAGCTACCAGGTGAATGGTACCGAGATGCAGGAATGCGGACTGGTGCCCCTCTTCAGTCCGGGTACGCTGGCCAAAAACGGCTTCACGGGATATGGCTATGGTGCCTTCTTCTATGGCGACATGATTTCGCGCTATACGGGCAACACCCTCAAGTCCATCAACTTTGCCGTATGGCCCGGCAACTACAGTGGCGTCCTCGTATTCGTGATTGACGGTATGACTGGCGAATTGCTGTGGAGCACTACGCTGGACCAGCTGAAGTGTATCAACTCCGAAACGGGCGACCTCAACATGAACTCCGTGCCCTGTGACTATGTAGTGACAGGTGAGGAAAAGGTGCTCTACATCGGTTGGGTGGCCCAGTATTCGCCTTCGGCCGATGACCCCTTAGCTTCGAAGTATGAGGGCATCCTGCCTTACTACGTAGACAACACCCAGACGGGTGAAGGTGCCTACATCAACGTCTTGACTGCTGATGGCAAATACGGACCGGCTCTCAGCGCCGGCATGCTGAAGGACGAGGATGGCAACCTCGTCTATGCCGCCGCCACACTGACCATCGACACCGAAGGTGAAAACGGCCTGAAGGACAACGACTCTTATCCTGTTTCGATGAGCACCGTGCGCGGCAACATCAACACCGGCAAGGGCGGCAAGGCCCAAGTCGAGCTGGAGAACCTCGGTCTTGAACCCATCCAGTCGGTTGACTACACCCTCAGCCTGGGCGACAAGTCGGTGAACGGCTCCTACAAGTTCGATAAGCCTATTCCCTTCTACCGCGCCGGCGTAATGGAGGTTCCTGCCGTGCTGGCCGACGAGGCTGGCAGCGATGTCGCTACCTTGACCGTGAATAAGGTGAACGGCGTGGACGACGAGATGGCCGAGAACAACGACAACGTCATTCAGGGTTACGTATACTCACTCTCCGAGAACTACCGCCGTATGCCCGTTATCGAGGAGTTTACCTCGAACACCTGCGGCTGGTGTCCCTACGGCATCTGGGGCTTGCGGGATGCCATGAAGGCCTGCAGCGACAACGCCGTGGCCATCGCTATCCACACGACCTTCGAAGAAAAGCTGGGTGCCGACCCCTTGGCTGCCGACAGCTACCAGCAGGTGGTCAAAGCTTACGCCGAGTCCTTCCCCACTGCCATGATCAACCGTGAGGTGACTGAGCACGTGCTCGACGCTCCCGAACTGGCTCAGGCTATCTCCGACCAGATCTGTGAGGCCAACGTCACCCTCGAGGGTGCCATCACCGAGAGCATGACTTCGAGCTCCGTGACCGGTAAGGTGAAGGTTGACTTTGCCATCGATGCGCCGGCCGGCACGTACGGTCTGGCATACGTAGTGACTGAAGACGACGTGAAGGGTGTGCGCCAGCTCAACTACTTCGCTGCCAACTACTACAACTATTCTTCTCAGTACGACGACAAGACCATCATGCAGGGTCTGGGCTGGACGCAGGAGATGATCGACTACGCCAAGACGGCTACGGCTGATAAACAGGGCAACTACTGGTCGACCGAACCGATGGACCACGTGGCCTGCTACCTGAGCAGCCCCATGGGCAACGGCGACGTGCTGCCCGCAGTAGAAAAGGGCAAGTCCGTTGAGGTAGAGTTCGAGTTTGACGTGCCTTCGCGCAAGTCACCCGCAATCGACACCGAAAACCTCCACCTTGCCGCCCTGCTCTTCGACCAGAACTCCGGCATCGTGGTAACTGCCGCCCAGATCAAGCTGAGCGACGAGAACACCAGCTCAGGTCCCTCCAGCATTGACGCAGTCGAGAATGCAGCCAGCGCACAGGTAACTGTAGCTGAGGGTGCCTTCAATGTAACTGCCGACAATGCCACTGCCGAGGTTTACACCGTGGACGGCAAGCTCGTGTCGAGCTGCACCGTGAACGGTTCTGCCTCTCTGCCTACCTTCGGTAACGGTGTGTATGTAATCCGCGTCGTTTCGAACGGTAAGGTGATCACCAAGAAGGCTACATTCTAAACCCTCTTTTACATCTAAGAGAATCAAGCGCGCCAAGGCTTCTGTCTTGGCGCGCTTTTTAGCTGGCAGCGCCGGCAATGGGCGGGTTTGCGAATGTCAGGCGTTCAAGGCACGCCCCGGAGGTTGGGTGACGCAATGTCGAAGCCGCCTTTGCGAAATACATGCGTTCAAGGCGTGCCCCGGAGGTTGGGTGACGCAATGTCGAAGCCAGAGCGGCGAATATCAAGCGTTCAAGGCGCGCCCCGGAGGGTTGTGTGACGCAATGACAAAGCTGGTGCAGCGAATGTCAGGCGTTCAAGGCACGCCCCGAAGGTTGGGTGACGCAATGTCGAAGCCGGTGCAGCGAATGTCAAGCGTTCAAGGCGCGCCCCGGAGGGTTGTGTGACGCAATGACAAAGCTGGTG
>CAMBOH010000055.1 GCA_945869305.1 uncultured bacterium | reverse complement strand
TTCCGCAAATGTTCGTAAATATTGGTATAGAGGAGACTGGCGCACCCCGAACGCATACCGTCGCATCATCCACACGCATTTGCGGACCATTCACGGCAATTCACGTTCTACTCTTTTGGGGGGAACGTAAATGACCGAGAATGGGCCGAGAATGTTCGTAAATGTCTGTATGGAGACGACGGCGCACTGGGAGAGCAGGCATCCTGCCTGCTGTGTCTGTTAATCCACAGATGTCAAACAGATTTTAAACAGATATCTGTCTTACATCTGTCTTACATCTGCGGACAGACCGGAGGCGACGGTACCGCACCCCGAACGCATAGTGTCGCATCTTTGTACTAAGAGAAAGAGGGCGTTTCCTGCGGGATAAGAGGGCCAAGTAGAGGGGCAGGCAACTTTTTTGTGCATTTCGTTTTGTCCATATCAGGCAAAAGCTTATCTTTGCACCGTTTTTAAGACCGGTGGCCTTTGATAACTGAAGGAAAGGTGCTCGAGTGGTTGAAGAGGCACGCCTGGAAAGCGTGTAACCGCCTAAAGCGGTTCGCAGGTTCGAATCCTGTTCTTTCCGCATGAGCCATACGGCAAGAGTTGAGACGTCTGCTTTATGTCAAAGCGGGCGTCTCTTGGTTATAAGGCCGGTTTCGCACGCCCGACTCTCATCATTTAACCCGCATACTACATCCCAAAATTCCCATCATCATGAATCCGACACCGAAAAAACTGTTTCAGGCAGCCGACGGAAAGAATTATTTCTGGACCTTTGTGCTGGTCACCACCCTGTTTTTCTTGTGGGGCTTTGCCCACAGCATATTGGACGTGCTGAACAAGCACTTTCAGGACACGATGCACATATCGAAGGCCGAGTCGGGGCTGGTTCAGGCGGTGGTGTATGGAGGCTACTTCCTGATGGCCTTGCCCGCCGGATTCATCATCAGGCGTTTTGGCTACCGGGCAGGTGTGCTCACGGGCCTGTTGCTGTATGGGTGCGGAGCCTTGCTGTTCTGGCCCGGCGGCCACTTGCTGTCCTTCCCCTTCTTCCTGTTCTCGCTGTTTGTCATCGGCTGCGGCCTGACCTGTCTGGAGACGGCAGCCAATCCTTACGTCACTGTGTTGGGCGGCGAACAAGGTGCAGAAAGGCGCATCAACCTGGCCCAGTCTTTCAACGGTCTGGGCTGGATTGTCGGTCCGCTGGTCGGCACCTGGTTTCTCTTTGCGCAGTCGGAGGGTCAGGCCGACATCTCCATGCCCTATATTATTATAGGAGTGCTGGTGCTGTTGGTGGCAATGATCTTTGCCAGAGTCCGCCTGCCCGAGGTAGAGGCGGCGGCACCTGCTGAAGCGCAGGACGATGAAGCCGGAGCCGACAAGCCCTTGCTGCGCCACAGCCTGTTTGTGTGGGGCATGGTAGCCCTGTTCCTGTATGTGGCCGCGCAGACGGGCATCAACAGCTTCTTCATCAACTATGTCACCGAAATAGCCGGTGTGAGCAATGCCACGGCAGGCCTGCTCCTGTCGTTCGGCGGTATGGGCCTGTTCATGCTTGGACGCATGAGTGGTAGCTGGATCATGGCCCGGCTGCATCCGGCCCGTGTGTTGCTCTATTGTGCCCTGGGAGCAGTGGCCTCCATGCTGTTGTTGCTGACCGGTCTGGGTTACCTCGGTGTGGGAGCCTTCTTTGTGTGCTATTTGTGCGAGAGCATCATGTTCCCCACCATTTTTTCGCTCTCGCTGCGTGGCCTGGGCCGTCACACCAAGATGGCTTCTTCATTGCTCATCATGTGTATCGTAGGCGGTGCGGTCGCTCCGGTGCTGATGGGAGCCATTGCCGATTGTTTCGACATAGCCTGCGCGTTTATCGTTCCTCTCTTCTGTTTTCTGGCAATTGCATTTTATGCCTTTCAAGTACAAGAGCATTATTCTGAATGATGTCGGGCATTGCAGTCTATGAGTCGCTGGCCCGGGAGTTCGGTTATCCGTTCACGTCCGACCAGGAACGTGCGGCGCTGTTGCTGAGCCACTTTGTGGTGACAGAGCGTGAGCGTCCGGCCTGCATTCTGCGCGGATTTGCCGGTACGGGCAAGACCACGCTGGTGGGAGCGTTGGTGCGGGCAGTCCGCCAGATGCACCTTCCCGTCGTGCTGTTGGCCCCTACGGGCAGGGCCGCCAAGGTGTTTGCGGCCCATGCCGGCGAGGCAGCCTACACAATCCACCGCTACATCTACCGGCAGGAGAGCTTTAGAGGAGAAAACACGCGCTTCAGTCTCGATTTCAACAAGCTGCGCCATGCCCTCTTTGTGGTCGATGAAGCTTCGATGATTGCGCGTGGCAGCACTTCGGCCTTCAGCGACACCCCCTTTGGTTCGGGCGAACTGATGGACGACCTGGTGCGTTTCGTGTACAGTGGCGAAGGTTGCCGCCTGCTGCTGGTAGGCGATACGGCCCAGCTCCCGCCAGTGGGTGAGGAGCAGAGTGCGGCGTTGAGCGATGCCTTTCTGGCCCGCTACGGCCTCTTGGTCGGCAGTGCCGACCTGAAGCAGGTGCTCCGCCAGCGGAGCGGCAGCGACGTGCTGGCCGGTGCGACCCTCTTGCGCGAGTTGCTGGAGCAAGGCTTTGAGGGTATTCCGCCTTTGCAGACCGCCGGGACGGGAGAGGTGCGTGCCTTGCCCGCCGACGAGCTGGTGGAGTCGCTCGAAAGCGATTATCACGAGTTCGGCACCGACAATGTCATCGTAGTCACCCGTTCGAACAAGCGGGCCAACATATACAATGCCGGCATCCGGGCGCGCATATTCGGACGCGAAGAGGAACTGACGCGCGGCGACCTGGTGATGGCCGTAAAGAACAATTACTTCTGGCTGGAACAACTGGCGAAACAGTTGGACAAGGGAGAGCGCCTGCCCATGCCCTTTGTGGCCAATGGCGACGCCGCCCAGGTGGTGCGCATACGCCATGTTCACGAGCAGTACGGATTCATGTTTGGCGATGCCACCCTGCGCTTTGCCGATTACGACGACTTCGAACTCGACTGCCGCGTGCTGCTCAGCACCTTGCAGTCAGAATCCCCCTCGCTCACCCGCGACGAGAGCAACCGGCTGTTTGAGGCCGTGATGGCCGACTATGCCCACATCCCCCTAAAGAAAGACCGGCTGAAGGCCCTGCGTCAGGACCCTTATTACAATGCGGTGCAGCTCAAGTACGCCTATGCCGTCACCTGCCACAAGGCGCAGGGCGGACAGTGGGCAAGGGTCTATGTCGACCAAGGCTATATCCCGGATGATGCCACCGGCACTTCCTATCTCCGCTGGCTCTATACGGCTTTCACCCGTACCACCGAGCGTGTTTATCTGGTGAATTGGAAGCCCCAGCCGGAGAAGTAGTACTTCTCAGCCGGAGAAGTAGTACTTCAATGCCAGTACCAGTAGTACTAAAACTCCAGTTTCGGTATTACTGCTACAGAAAGGAGATTATGGAATGAAGCGAAGCTTTCGATAACAGAAGCCGGGACAGGAGGCGACGGTGCAGACATATCTAAACATACTTCGCCATTTATCTTTAGATACTTCGCCATTTATCTTTAGATACTTCGCCATTTATCTTTAGCGCGCATATCTATGTACTTTCCAGCTAAGCCTATACAGGTCTTTTCGCCTTGCATAGTACGGAGCATCCCCATCCCATGAAGGCGGTGAGCGTGCCGTTGAGCAGCAGCAGTTCGTAGCCGAAGGTGTAGTTCCACCAGATGGGGGCGAAATGGTCGAGCAGTCCGCACAGCAGGGGAGCGGCTATGCAGATGTAGGGCATGACGGGGTCACAGAGCGACCGGCGGGTGAACAGGCCGTAGGCATAGAGACCCAGCAGCGGGCCGTAGGTGTAGGAAGCCATGACGTAGATGGCATTGAGCATGTTGTCGTTGCCGGCCAGCTTGAAGCAGACGATACAGAGACAGAAAGCCGCAATCAGGGAGAGGTGTACGAGCCGGCGTGTGCGCACCGCACGCTGTGGCGAAGCCTTCTCCTCTACTTTCAGCAGGTCGATACATACTGTGGTGGTGAGGGCCGTCAGCGCCGAGTCGGCACTCGAAAAGGCGGCGGCTACGATGCCAATGGTGAAGGGGACAATCACCCAGCTGCCCAGAACGCCTTGGCTGACCAACCAAGGGAGTAGCGAGTCGCTTGCGGCAGGCGGTGTCAGGCCTTGCCGCGCGCAGAGCGTATAGAGCAGGATGCCCAGAGCCAGGAAGAGCGCATTGACGGGCAGGAAGGCCAGACCGTAGGTGAACATGTCCTTCTGCGCCTCGCGCAGGTTGCGGCAGGTCAGGTTCTTCTGCATCATGTCTTGGTCGAGGCCCGTCATGACGATGACAATGAATATGCCGCTCAGGAACTGTCGCCAGAAAGCCTGCTTGCTCATCGGGTCCCATTCCCATACGCGGCACATGCTGCTTTCTGTCACCGTGCGCCACACGCCCGCTGCATCCAGACCCATCACCTGTGCGGCCGCTACCAGAATCCCTGTGCCGGCCAGCAGCAGGCAGCAGGTTTGCAGGGCATCGGTGCGCACCAAGGCCTGTATGCCGGCACGGCGGGTGTAGAGCCAGATCAGACAGAGCACCACGAATGCTGTGAGCAGAAAGGCTCCCAGTCCGTCGCCCAGCAGCGGACGGGTGACAAACTCGCCCAACACCAAGCAGACCAAATACAGGCGTGCCGCGGCTCCCGTGAGTTTGCTCAGCACAAAGAACAGGGCACCTGTGCGGTGTGTCGATGGGCCGAAGCGTTCGCCTAACCATGCGTAGATGCTGGTGAGGCCCAGGCGGTAGTATAGCGGGAGGAGCACAGCGGCCACCACGGCATAGCCTACGATGAAGCCCATGCACATCTGCAGGTAGGTCATGCCCGTTGACGCTGCCCATCCGGGCACAGAGACGAAGGTGACTCCCGAGATGCTTGCGCCAACCATGCCGAGGGCCACCATCCACCAGGGCGATTGCCTCCCGGCACGGAAGAAGGCCTCATTGCCTTGTGCGCCGCGTTGGGCAGCCCGGTGGGACACGTAGAGCAGTACGAAAAAATAGGCCACGAGTGTGGCCGGAACGATGAGGGGGGACATATAGAAGAGAGGCCAGTGCGGAGCACTGGCCTATGTTTGGGGTTGTGAATCTTCAACAGCTAAGACTTAGTAGGTCAGCAGGCTGCCGAGCCCGACACAGGCATAGATGATGAAGTAGATGATGTTTATGACAACCGATGTGGCGGCTGAGATGATGGCCCACTTCTTGGCCTGTTCGGCAGCTTGGTTGGCTGCGTCGTATTGCTTGGCCAGATAGAGTCCGTTCACCTTGGCAGCGTAGACAATCGACACAATGCCAAAGGGCAGACAGCAGCAAACGGTAGAGAGGATAGCCCAGAGCATGTTGTTGTCGGGCTTGGCCGGGATGAAACCGGACTGGTTGTTGGGTGTATTGTAATCCATAATCGTTGGGTGATGTGACAGTTGGAAACCAGGAGTTGGAGGCTTATGGCGACAGGGCAGGCGAAGCCGCCGCCCGAAGGGTGGTTCTCTTGGCCCGGAAGGCTTCAACTCTTGACTTGAACCATCTTTTGGGGCTTACAGGAGCGACAGCAGGGTGAAGCCGCCATAGGCACAGAAGCTGATGATGCCGAACAGCAGGGCGAGTTTCACCCATTTGTCCGCATCGGCCGAGGCCATGACCGCCTGGTCGTAAAGTCCCTGATAGTAGAAGGAGGTTACTTGGTTTGCCTTCACGATGGCCACAACGCCAAAGGGCAGACAGCAGCAGATGGTTACCAGTACGGCTGCCACCATGTGGGTGTCGGGACAGGGCGGTAGGTTCTGGCCTTGATAGCCGTTGGGCTGAGGTGCTTGGTGGTATGGAGCACCGCCATGCGGCGGCTGCGGCGGTTGCGGTGGCTGCGGTCCTGCGGCAAAGGGCGTGAAGAAGTCCTTGAGTTCAGGAACGGTTTCGGCCGGTGCCCAGTCCTTCATGCCGTTGCACCACACCAGCGTCTGCGGTGTGACACCGTTTTCGGCAAATTTGTCGGGACAGATGGGGCCGTGCTGCCTGTTCTGGCTGTCTAAGTAGAAGTAGTCGTTCATCGTGGTCTGGCTGAAGGTGTTGTAAGCGTAGGCCGATAGCCTGAAACTTTTGCAAAAATAGATATTATTCCTAAATGCGGTGCATGGTGGGCGTTAAAAAGTTCGTCGGATGGCTGAGGCCTGCCGCCCAGATGGCATCTGCTTGGCTTCACAGCTGCGGATAGAGGTTGCGCACTACGCCCCACAGGCAGAACAGCACGATATAGGTCCAGGCAGCCACCTTGCCCTCCAGCACCTTGCGCCAGCGTGCCTGCCGTTCGCCGCGCCACACCCATTCGGTGAGCATGAGCCCCAGGCAGTAGGGCACGGAATAGATGAGAAAGTGGTTGAAGGCCCAGGCTTCGGCCACCCGTCCATGCAGCAGCGCGTGTATGGCCCTTTGGAAGCCGCAGCCCGGACAGTCCAGCCCTGTCAGCAGCTTGAAGGGGCATTTGGGCATCAATGCGTAGGCCGCAGGGTCGAGCAGGAAAAGGCTCAACCCTGCGGCCAGCAGTGCCAGTATAACCATGTGTCGGGTACGGAGGTGCGGCATCAGTGCAAGTTATTTCTTGCCATACATGTTCTCGTAGTACTTCTGGTAGTCATCGCCGCTCACCGCTTCGACCCAGTCGTGGTGTTCCAGGTTCCAGCGTATGGTCTTGACAATGCCCACTTCAAAGGGAGTCTCAGGATACCATCCCAGGTCAGCCTTGATTTTCGACGGGTCGATGCCATAGCGTTGGTCGTGGCCCAGCCGGTCCTTCACGAAGGTGATGAGGTCCTCGTTGATCCAGTCGATGCAGGTTTCGCCTTCGGCGTTCTTTTCCTGCTTCTTCAGCAGGGTGCGGAACTGCGGCTCCTGTTCCATCAGGTCATGGATGGTGCGGATGATGATCTTGACAATCTGGATGTTCTGGCGTTCGTTGTGTCCGCCCACGTTGTAGATGCTTCCGTCCTTTCCGTTGTTGATTACCATGTCGATGGCCTTGCAGTGGTCTTCGACGTAGAGCCAGTCGCGTATGTTCTCGCCCTTGCCGTAGACGGGCAGCTTCTTGCCTTCCAGGATGTTGTTGATGACCAGCGGAATCAGCTTTTCGGGGAACTGGTAGGGGCCGTAGTTGTTGGAGCAGCGCGTGATGCTCACGGGCATGTGGTAAGTGTCGTGGTAGGCACACACGAAGTGGTCGGCCGAGGTCTTCGAGGCACTGTAGGGGCTGTGGGGGCAGAGCGGAGTATCTTCGGTGAAGTAGCCTTCGGGGCCCAGCGAGCCATACACCTCATCGGTCGAGACCTGATGGAAGCGTACGCCTTTGCGCCAGGTGGGGTAGCCGTGCTCGTCCTTTCCCATCACCCAGGCCGTGCGGGCGGCATCCAGCAGGTTCTGCGTGCCCAGGATGTTGGTGTTGAGGAAGAGCTGCGGGTTCTCGATGCTGCGGTCTACATGGCTTTCGGCGGCAAAGTTCACCACCACGTCAAAGCGGTAGTCGGCAAACAGCCGGTCGATGAGTGAACGGTCGCAGATGTCGCCCTTGACGAAGATGCAGCGGTCGTTGTCGATGTCGTCGGCGATGGTGCCCAGATAGCCGGCATAGGTCAGCAGGTCAAGCACCACGATGCGTACGTCATTATACTTGCCGAGCATATATTTCACATAGTTGGCGCCGATGAATCCGGCGGCTCCGGTCACGAGGTAGGTCTTCATATGATATATATAAGGAGTATAGTTGCAGGTTGGCGCTGTGTGGGCGCGGTATATTCTTCAGAACGTGCGACGGCGGTTTTTATTGTGCGTAGTGTTGTGCCACCAGGTTGGTCAGTCCGATAAACTCCTCCACCGAGAGCTGTTCGGGGCGGCGTGTCAGCAGCGGTTGTGCCAGAAATTCCGTATGGTCGGGTGGGGTGGGGCATTGAGCATCCAGCTCAGCCAGCAGCGGCTTGATGGAGCCGCGCATCATTTTGCGGCGTTGGTTGAAGGTTGTCTTCACCACGCGGCGCAGCAGTCTCTCATCGCAGCCGGGGTCTGTCACCTCGTTGCGCGTAAGCCTTACCACGGCACTGCGCACCTTGGGCGGCGGATTGAACACGCCGGGCTCGACGGTGAACAGGTAATCCACGTGGTAATAGAGTTGCACCAGCACCGTCAGTATGCCGTATGCCTTGCAGCCGGGCTGTGCCGCCAGCCGTTCGGCCACCTCCTTCTGTATCATGCCCGTACAGCAGGGAATCAGGTGTCGGTAGTCCAGCATTTTGAAGAAGATCTGGCTGCTGATGTTGTAGGGGTAGTTTCCTGTGAGCACGAAGGGCCTTCCGTCGAAGGTATATTCCAGGTGCATCTTCAGAAAGTCATCCTCGATGATGTTCTCTTCGAGCTGCGGATAATTCTTCCGCAGGTACTCCACACTTTCAAAGTCAATCTCCACCACCTTCAGCTCCCGCTGTTTGGGCAGGAGATATTGGGTCATCACCCCCATACCGGGCCCTACTTCCAGCACGGGCAGGTCAGGGCAGGCGTCCACCGTGTCAGCGATGGCTTGGGCCGTAGGCAGATGGGTGAGAAAGTGCTGGCCGAGAAATTTTTTGGGGCGTACAGACTTCATGTAAACTATATTGCTTAATTTCGCTTCGCAAAGTGAATGCAATTCGAGTCTTGCAAGTATTCGCTCTTGGTTGACAAGCGTTCGAGGAGCGGGCTGAAAGCCCAGCAAGCGCATAGCCCAGGGTAACGCCCTGGGTGTAGGATGAGGCGATGATGTGCGCCCTGTAAGGGCAAAAGCATGTGTGTCTACCGCTGTCTCCTAACGCTTTTGCCCTTACAGGGCGCATTTGCGGAGGTTAGCCTACCCGGGGCGTTGCCCCGGGCTATGCGCTTGCTGGGCTTTCAGCCCGCTCCTCGAACGCTTGTTGACAAGCAATAATCATTTGTACTTGTGAGACTTGAAGTGAATGCAAGCTTTCATTCGCGAAGCAAAGTTAGTACAATCTACTGAATAGCATGAAGTCTTTCTTGAAAATCGTCATACAAACTGCGCTGCCGTTCGTGCTGGGCTTGGGCATCCTGTGGTGGATGTACCGTGGCACCGACTGGACCGACTTCTTTGCCTGTGTGGCCCACGACATGAAGTGGGGCTGGATGCTCCTGTCGCTCGCCTTCGGCATTCTGCCTCAGTTGGCCAGGGCCTGGCGTTGGAAGATGGCCTTGGAGCCTTTGGGCGAGCAGCCCCGCCGCAGCACCTGTGAGGATGCCATCTTCCTGTCCTATGCGGCCAGTCTGGTGGTGCCCCGGGTGGGCGAGGTGACCCGTTGCGGCACACTGAAGAAGTTCGACGGCGTGTCGTTCACCAAGTCGCTGGGCACTGTGGTCACGGAGCGTCTCGTAGACTCCGCGCTCATGTTGCTCTTCACGGGGCTGGCCTTCCTGGCCCAGCTGCCCATGTTCCTCAGTTTCCTCCACAAGACGGGCACCAACCTGGGCGACATCCTCCACCGCTTCACCGGCACAGGCTACCTCGTCACCTTCATCTGTCTGGTGGCCGTCCTGCTCACTGCCGCCATCCTCATGCGGCGTTACGCCCTGTTCCGCAAGGGCAAGGACATGCTCCGCGAAGTGTTCGAGGGCGTGCTCTCACTGCGCCATGTGGGCAACCTCCCGCTCTACCTCTTCTACAGTGTGCTCATCTGGGTGGGCTACTTCCTGCACTTCTACATCGCCTTCTTCTGTTTTGACTTCACCGCGCAGCTCTCTCTCGGAGCCGCCTTCCTCATCTTCTGTGTCGGCACTTTTGCCGTGCTTGTGCCCACGCCCAACGGTGCCGGGCCATGGCATTTTGCCGTGAAAACCATGCTGGTGCTCTATGGTGTGGCCGAACCCCAGGCCATCCTGTTTGCCTTGGTTGTCCATACCATACAGACCGCCCTCGTGGTCGCCTTGGGATGTTTCGGCTGGCTGCGCGTGAATCTGTCAGTCAAACGCTAATCTCTAATACATAAAACGAAAGAAAAATGAGTGAAATCGCTAACCTGCAGCCGCAGGCCATCTGGAAAAACTTCGACCTGCTCACGCAGGTTCCCCGTCCCTCGGGACATCTCGAAAAGGTGCAACAGTTCCTGCTCGACTGGGCCAGGGAGAAAGGTGTTGAGGCATTCCAGGACGAAGCCGGCAACGTCATCATGCGCAAGCCCGCTTCGCCGGGCATGGAGAACCGCAAGTGTGTGACCCTGCAGGGCCACATGGACATGGTGCCCCAGAAGACCAAGGAGAGCACCCACAACTTCGAGACCGACCCTATCCAGACCTATATCGACGGTGAGTGGGTCAAGGCCAAGGGCACAACCCTCGGCGCTGACGACGGCATGGCCGTGGCCACCATCATGGCCATCATGGAGGACGACAGCCTGAAGCACGGTCCCATCGAAGGCTTCATCACTGCCGACGAGGAAACCACCATGCACGGTGTCAACCACATGAAGGCCGATGTCATCCAGGGTGACATCCTGCTCAACCTCGACAACGAGACCGAAGGCGAGATGATCATCGGCTCGGCCGGCGGTGTGAACATGAACGCTACGCTGGAATATAAGGAGGAGGAAACCGATGCCGCCGACGTGGCTGTCAAGGTCGTGTTGCGCAACCTGCTGGGTGGCCACTCGGGTCTGGAGATCAACGAGGGCCGCTGCAATGCCAATAAGGCCATGGCCCGCCTGGTGCAGGATGCCATTGCCAACTTCGAGGCCTGCCTCTCCGAATGGAAGGGCGGCAACATGCGCAATGCCATTCCGCGTGAGGCGGAGGTGGTGCTCACGCTCCCCAAGGAGAATCTGGCTGCCCTGAAGGAGGTGGTCGACGAGTGGCGTGAGACCCTCGTGGGTGAATACGGCAGCATCGAGAAGGACCTCACCCTGACCCTCGAAGAAGTGGCTCTGCCTGCCCACATCGTGCCCGCCGAAATCCAGGACAACCTGGTCAATGCCCTGTGTGCGGCCCACAACGGCGTGCTGCGCTTCATTCCCGAAGTGCCCAGCATCGTCGAGACGTCCTCCAACCTCGCCATTGTAGAAATTGGCGAAGGCAAGGCCAAGTTCCTCATCCTCATCCGCTCGTCGCGCGACAGTATGCGTGAATGCTGTGCCGAGACGCTCGAAAGCGCCTTCTCGATGGCAGGCATGAAGGTGGAGCTGAGCGGCGACTATCCTGCCTGGCAGCCCAATCCCCACAGTGAGATTGTCGAGCTCATGAAGGATATCTACCGCGAGCTCTTCAATGCCGAGAACCGTGTACAGGTCATCCATGCCGGTCTGGAGTGTGGCGTCATTGGCGCATTGCGTCCCAACATGGACCTCGTCAGCTTCGGTCCCACGCTCCGTTCGCCTCACACGCCCAACGAGCGTTGCTACATCCCCAGTGTAGGCAAGTATTGGGACTTCGTGAAGACGATTCTCGAGCGTATTCCCGAGGCGTAACCGTTATCGTTTTGGTTAACAGGCGGGCCGGAGGCCACGCCCTCCCAGTCTCCTTCGCCTCATGTTGGCTTGACATCAGGCGGGCCGGAGGCCACGGACTGGGAGGGCGGGCTTCCAGCCCGCCACATATAATAAGAGCGGGCATCAGCCCGCTCTTTTCTTTAGCCTATTAACGATGTGATTATGTTTGTTGGGACGAATCTCAAATACGCCCTCCCAGTCTCCTTCGCTTCATGTTGGCTTGACATCAGGCGGGCCGGAGGCCACGCCCTCCCAGTCTCCTTCGCCTCAAATCGTTTTGTAACGGGCGGTGTGGAGGCGCACGGACTGGGAGGGCGGGCTTCCAGCCCGCCACATATGATAAGAGCGGGCATCAGCCCGCTCTCATCGTGTGTGATATTAGTAATTCTCAGCGTGCAGTTCGAAGTAGCTCTTCGGATGGGCGCACACGGGGCACAGCTCGGGAGCCTTCTGGCCCACTACGATGTGGCCGCAGTTAGAGCACTGCCATACGCAGTCGCCGTCGCGCGAGAAGACAACCGAGTCCTCGATGTTCTTGAGCAGCTTGCGGTAGCGTTCTTCGTGGTGCTTTTCGATGGCACCCACCATTTCGAATTTCGCGGCAATTTCGTCGAATCCCTCTTCGCGTGCCTCCTTGGCGAAGGTGGCATACATGTCGGTCCATTCATAGTTTTCGCCGGCTGCGGCATCGGCGAGGTTCACCGTAGTGGTGGGCACTTCGCCACCGTGCAGGTACTTGAACCACAGCTTGGCGTGTTCCTTCTCGTTCTTGGCCGTTTCGGTGAAGATGTTCGACATCTGTACGTAGCCGTCCTTCTTGGCCTTCGAGGCGTAGTACTGGTATTTGGTGTGAGCCTGCGATTCACCGGCAAAGGCGGTGGCCAGGTTCTGTTCGGTCTTGGTTCCTTTCAGTTCTTTCATGTTAGTATGATGGTTTGGATGGTGAATGTTGTCAGTGTGTAGTGTGCGGTCCGCTGTTGGGCGTATAATGCGTGCGGCAGTCTGACAGTTTGGTGATGCTTCACACGGCAACAGCCGGGACTGCGCCGTGCGCTCCCCGGCTGTTGTGTGTGTAAATGGTTATTACTTCTTGAAGTAGCGGTTGTAGAGACCTTCGAAGCCGCGTCCGTGGCGAGCTTCGTCGCGAGCCATTTCGTGAACGGTGTCGTGAATGGCATCCAGGTTCAGCTGCTTGGCACGCTTGGCGATGCGGGTCTTGTCCTCGCAGGCACCAGCCTCGGCGTTCATGCGCTTTTCGAGGTTCGTCTTGGTGTCCCATACGCAGTCGCCGAGCAGTTCGGCAAACTTCGAAGCGTGTTCAGCCTCTTCCCAGGCGTAACGCTTGAAGGCTTCTGCGATTTCGGGGTAGCCTTCGCGGTCTGCCTGACGGCTCATGGCCAGATACATGCCCACTTCGGTACATTCGCCGTTGAAGTGTGCGTTGAGGTCCTTTATCATTTCTTCGTCGCAACCCTTTGCTACGCCGATTTCATGCTCAGCAACGAACGAGAGTCCGCCTTCCTCAACGAGTTCCTTGAACTTCGAAGCGGGAACACCACACATGGGGCACTTTTCGGGAGCCTGGTCGCCTTCGTGAACATAACCGCAAACGGTGCAGATGAATTTCTTTTTCATGTTGTGAGAGTTTTTTGTGATGAGTTAGTAGTAAGTTTGGATATGTTTGGATTGTTTGGTGCAATAGGGGGTGGGAGGGCCGCCTGTGTCGCCTTGCTTTCAGCAGTCAGCCTTTCGGTTAGCAGTCAGCCTTGTGTTCATGCTGTTGGCAGGCACATTCCCGGCAGCATCCTCTGAAGTAGATGGCCGTCTGCTCCACGGTGAAGCCCTCAGGCATTTCGGGTGCTGCGTCCGCTGCGCGGTTGTGCAGCATGATGTCGAACACCCTGCCACAGCGGGTACAGAGAAAGTGGGCGTGGTTTGAGGTGTCGGCATCGAAACACACGTTCCGCTCGTCAATGGTCAGCTGTATGGCAGCCCCTTGTTCGGTCAGCAGTTTCAGTGTGTTGTATACGGTAGTCTTCGACAGCGTGGGCATTTGCGGATGCAGCGCACTGTATATCTCGTCGGCCGAGGGGTGCGTGTGGTGTTCCAGCAGATATTCCATCACCGCCAGTCGCTGTACCGAGGGTTTCACACCGTGTTCTGTCAGGTAGCGGAGGGTCGCTGATGCTTCCATTTAACTTATTTGTAATAATTACAATGTTGGTTTTCGTTGCGAAAGTAGGCATTTTTTTCTTCATCGTCCAAAGGCCTCACTCCTAATTTTGCCTAAACGGCCCGAAAAAAGCCTCTATTTATGCCCAAGAGCATACTTTTGGAGAGTATACCCCATGACCTTTTGCTTGCTTTACGGCATGTAGGTGGAGGAGGTTGGCCCGTAAAATCGGTTTTCAGGCGGGATGTAGGCTAACGACCGGGAAATCAGGCATCCGGTCTGTCCGCAGATGTTAGACAGATGTAAGACAGATATCTGTTTAAAATCT
>CAMBOH010000054.1 GCA_945869305.1 uncultured bacterium | reverse complement strand
CATTGTTGTAGTCGGTGTGCTCACCGATCAGGTTGATACGTCCCGGGCTGGCATACACACTGCCGGTTTCACCATCAAAATGCTTAATGAAGCGAGAACGAACGTCCTCAATAGTCAGTTTCATAGGTATTCAGTTTTAGGGGAGTTATGTAAAGAAGATAGATAGGGATAAGGCAAACGGCATCGCTCTGCGAGCGGTTGCCGTTTGCCAGAGTGGTTTTGTTTCTTATTCTTCACGCTTGGTTACGCGGCTGCCGATGAGGGCATAGAAGAGGAGGTAAGCGGCGCAGAATACTACTACCCAGAAGCTGGTGATGTAGTTCGTAGCGTCGGCAACGAGGCCCTGGATGAACATCATTACGGCGCAGCCGAATACCATGGTCATGAACAGACCCGAAGCGATGGCGGTGTACTTGCCGAGGCCTTCCACAGCCATGTTGAAGATGGAGCCCCACATGACGGAGGTGCAGAGACCTACGAGGAGGAAGGCGAAAGTGCCTACGGGAATGTCCTGCGTGATGAACTCGAGCTTAGCCCAGTCTACGCCGGGGAAGGCAACGAGGATATCCGTGGGAGCGTACATGCCGAAGAGAACGAGAACCAGCGTGATGAGGGAAACCGTGGTGATCATGGCGCGGGCGCTGACCTTGCTGCCGATAGAAGCACCAACGAAGCGGCCGATGAGCATCATGAACCAGTAGACGGCTACGAGCAGACCTACGATGTTTTCGGGAATCTTCATGTCTTCGGTGAGGTAGAAGCCTACGTACGAGGGCACACCTACTTCGATACCCATGTAGAGGAAGATGGCGAGCAGACCGAGAGCGAAGTGGCGGAAGCCGAGAGCACCTACAATGAGGTCTACGCGAACGGGTGCCTGTTCGGGCTCTTCAATCTTGGTGAAGAAGATGACAACGAAGGCAATCACGAAGATAGCGAGGGCAATCATGAGGGCCGGAGTGGCATCGGCAATCTTGGCCTTGCTCATGTCGGCAATCAGCGCACCCATCAGAATGTAGCAGGCTACGGCTGCTGCAGAGTTGAACACGCCACCAATCTGAATCAGCTGGTTACCCTTGTTGCCACCGCCGCCGAGGAGGTTCAGCATGGGGTTTACAACGCAGTTGAGGATACACATGCAGAGACCGGCGATGAAGGCACCAATCAGATAGACGGCAAATACGAGACCGAGGTTTTCCTGGGCATTGAGCTGGCCGCTGAACCACTGGATGAGGATGCCGACTGCACCGACAACCAGACCCGTAAGGGCTGTCTTCTTGTAGCCAAACTTGGAGATGAGCATACCGGCGGGAATACCCATGATAAGGTAGGCCACGAAGTTACCGTAGTTGCCAATCTGGGCAAGTACGGTGGAGATTTCTCCTTGGTTCTTGATAATCTTGGCCATAGGATTGCACAGGTTAGTCACAAACGCAATCATGGCGAAGAGCGCAATCATCACTATGATGGCTCCCCATTGTTTCTTTTGATTACTCATTGTTGTTTTGCTTTTAGTATTAAATTTAAATTGGTTTAGGATAGTTTCGGAGGTTTCTGTTTGGTGCAGGTCGGGACAGACCGAGCGGACAATCATTCCTGTCAGCCTGTACGGTCAGGCTGGGCAGTAAGTATCGGGGCACTTATTCTGATTGGTTTCCAGCTGTTCCAGCTTATTCTTCTACACCAAACTTGTAGATGGTCTTTTGGGTATAAACCTGTCCGGGCTTCAACACAACGGGCGGGAAGTAAGCGCGGTTAGGACTGTCGGGGAAGTGTTGCGCTTCGAAGCAGAGAGCAGAGCGGCGGCCGAAGGTTGCACCACGCTGGCCCTTGTAGCCATCAGCCCAGTTGTCACTGTAGAACTGTACGCCCGGCTCGGTGGTATATACTTCCATCGAGCGTCCGCTTTCGGGTTCTACAATCTTGGCTGCAAACGAGAGTTCGCCCGGTTCGCGCTTGTTCAGTACGAAGCAGTGGTCGTAGCCGGCACCATGCTTGATTTGTTCGTCATCGGCATCAATGCGTTCGCCCACAGCATGCGGTGTGGTAAAGTCGAACGGTGTGCCCTTTACGCTGCGGATTTCTCCGGTAGGAATGCTGTTTTCGTCAATGGGGACATAGAAATCGGCATTGATTTGGCAAACCACGTTCATTGCCGATGGGGTGGGGTTGGCGATGCCTGCCAACGAGAAGAAGCCATGGCTCGTCATGTTCACGATGGTCTTCTTGTTTGTCGTTCCCTTGTAGTCGATTACGATTTCGTTATCGTCGGTGAGGGTGTACATCACCGTCATGGAAAGCTCACCGGGGAAACCCTCTTCATAGTAGGGTGAAACATAGCGGAGCACGAGGGTGTGTCCATTCACTTGTTCAGCGTCCCAGACTCGGGCGTGGAATCCGGTGGGACCACCGTGCAGGTGGTTGGGGCCGTTGTTGATGGCCAGGCTGTATTCTTTGTTGTTCAGCGTGAACTTTCCATGGCAGATGCGGTTGCCGTAGCGGCCAACCAGCGTGCTGAGGAAGGGTTCGGGTGAGGCGAGACAGTCATCAATGTTGTCGTGTCCCTGAATGACGTTGGCATATTGGCCTTTACGGTCGGGAACCATGATGGCAACCAGCGAACCACCGTAGTTAGTGACGGCCACTTCCATGCCCGATTCATTGCGAAGGAAGTACAAATCGACTTCCTTCCCCTGCACCGTTTTCTGAAAGTCTTCTCTTTTAAGTCCACTCAAGGACTGTGCATTGTTTTCCATGATATTGAATGGTTTTATCGCGTTTTGTACTATTTACCTTGCAAATATGGATAAAAGAATCGGATTGCCAAAGGTTTACTTGTTTTTTTTTACACTTGGCTGAGGTTGGGTGGTTCAAGGGGGGCTGTGACGCAGTGAAACTTTGGTCAGACTTTGGGCTTTTCATGGAAATAACGGAAGGTCCTGCAAGGCACGTTAGACTACAGCCGAAAGTGGCAGTCTGTCGGATGTAACGCCAATCCCCCCGGACTGTCGCTTGGCGGGCAGGTCGGCAGTCAGGGGGGGGCTTATGTATTTCATGACCGCCTCAATAGGGCACAGGGTCGGAGGCCGTAGGCGGTGCAAAGGGTATGTCGGGCGGTAGGGGCAGGTCGTCCAGACTGGCTGGGGGTAGGGTGTCGGCATTGTTGATGCGCGAACTGATGATACCCTCAGGAGCCGGTGGCAGGGAGCTGTCCGACTTGGAACTTTTGTCTGCCTTCTTGTCTGCCTTTTCGCTGGTGGAATCCACGTCTTCAGGGTTCTGGAAGCGGGCAAACTCCCCTCTGAAGGTGAGTAGGACATTGCCTACCGCACCGTTACGGTGCTTGGCAATGATGATTTCAGCCTTTCCGCGCAAGTCGCGTCCCGCTTCGTCCTGATAGATTTTGTAGTATTCCGGACGGTGGATGAAGAGCACCATGTCGGCATCCTGCTCGATGGCACCCGATTCGCGCAGGTCAGACAGCTGAGGGCGCTTGTCGCTTCCTTCGCGGTTCTCCACGCCACGGTTCAGCTGCGAAAGGGCCAGAATGGGGATGTTCAGTTCCTTGGCCAGGCCTTTCAGTGAGCGCGAAATGGTTGATACCTCTTCCTGACGGCTGCCGAAGCTCATGCCCGATGCATTCATGAGCTGCAGGTAGTCGATCATCAGTACTTTTACGCCGTGTTCACGTACCAGTCGGCGCGCCTTGGTTCGCAGTTCGAACACGGAGAGCGAAGGTGTGTCGTCGATGTAGAGTGGGGCACCAATTAGCTGCTTGATGCGGCTGTCGAGCTGCAGCCATTCGTATTCCTTGAGCTGACCGCTCTTCAGCGTTTCGCCTTTGATTTCGCACACATTGACGATGAGGCGGTTTACCAGCTGTACGTTTGACATTTCGAGCGAGAATACAGCTACGGGCAGGTTCTGGTTGACGGCAATGTTCTTGGCCATGCTGAGTGCGAAAGCTGTTTTGCCCATGGCGGGTCGGGCTGCGAGAATGACCAGGTCGGAGTTCTGCCAGCCCGATGTGATTTTGTCGAGGGCATGAAATCCCGAGGCGATGCCGCTCATGCCGTCGGTGCGTGCCGCCGCCTTCCGGAGCATTTCGTAGGCCTCCTTGATGACAGGGTCAATCTGCGTGTAGTCCTTCTTCAGGTTGGTTTGCGACAGTTCAAACAGCTTGCCTTCGGCCTCCTGCATGAGTTTGTCTATGTCTTGCGTGGCATCGAAGGCCTTGGTCTGGATGTTGCTCGTGTAGGTGATGAGGTCGCGTGCGGTGGCTTTTTGGGCAATGATGCGTGCGTGATATTCGATGTGGGCCGATGAGGCCACCAGACCGCTCAGTTGGGCGATATAGGCGGGTCCTCCCACCTCTTCGAGCTTGCCTGTGCTGCGCAACTGGTCTGTGACGGTGAGGATGTCTACCGGACGTTCTTCCAGATTAAGGCGACGGATGGCCTCGTAGATGGTTCGGTGGCGGTTGTCATAGAAGCTTTCGGGACGCAATATTTCACTTACCTGGAAATAGGCATCCTTTTCTATCATGAGTGCACCCAGTACGGCCTGTTCGAATTCAATGGCCTGGGGTTGTACGTGGGCATAATCTTCGGGGAACGGGCCTTGGGGCTTGGGATTGCGGTTGGCTCGTCCTGCGTTGTTGGGTGGTATGTTCATGGGAGTAGTTAGGGTTGTGAAGTTTCGTAGCAACCGATGTCGGGGGCGGTTTTGCGCTGCTTTCCCAGGCGGTCGAAGGGATAGGTCAGGGCTGTAATGTCGGGGTTGGCGTGTCCGACAGCTTTGGAGTGGGGCGACAGGGTAAAGCTGAACAGGAGCCGGTCAAGGTCAGGCTCGGGCTGGAAGTTCCCGTCTCTCACCACGGTCGAGTCATTGCCGGTTTCGGCTTTGTCGTCGATATCCCACAGACAGTCGACCAGCCGGGAGTCGGGTTCTTCGGTCTTGGGCGTGTTTAGCAGACAGTTGAAGAAAGCATAGTTAAAGGCGTCTTCCGGGAAATCCTTGTTCTGGTTTCCCATCAGCTCATCTCCTTGATAACCAGTGATAATGCAGTTCGCCAATTGGAGTGATTGTATAGGCAACCTGATTGGTCCGTCAAAGTTGGCAAAGTCCAGTGCCACACCGCTTCCTCCTGTAAATACATAGAAGCGGGCCAGTGTGGAATGCACCAGGGTGACATCTCCGCCGCGTACGTGTACGCAGTCACCTCCCGAATTGGTCAGTTGGCAGTTTCCGGCATACACGTTGGCCATGCGTATGTCGAGCCCATGGCCCGAAGTGTTATGTATCACTGAATTTTCGAGAATGAGCTTGTTCTGGGTCACATCGCCCGAATCGACCCGCACCCCGTAGTTTCCGCTATGGATGTCGGCATAGTTGATGTAGTTGTTGTAGGAGGTGGTCGTCAGTCGCACGCCTCCCCATTGTCCGGGAATGCGGTCATAGGGCTGGTTGTTGAACATATAGCCCATGCGGTCCCCACGCAGAACGACAGGTTCTTGCAGGGTGCCCATAATCTGGAGCGTTCCGTGTACGATGAGTTCGGCCTGCGGATGAAAGTACAGTCGTGTGCCGGCAGCCAGTGTGAGCGTTTGTCCTTGTTCTACCACCAGACTGTCAAGAATGCGGTAGGGTCGTTGGGCGTCGAGCAGTGTGTTTTCTGTGATTCGCTGTGCCGTGAGCGTATGGACTGCTTGGCCGGCAGCAGTGAGTGTGACCGACTGGACAAGGCCTGCTTCGGTGCTGAACACCAGCTTGTCCTCTTCGCCGACAGGCTCATCGCTGTCCTGTTCGGGCAGATTGGCCATGAGAAAGACAATCATGCTGTCGCGGGCTGCAATCTCAAAGTCCTCGCCACGTCCTTCGGTCAGCGGTGTGCCGTCTACATTCACCTTGAATGGGGAACCGGCTCCCCGCTCAAGCCACACCTGCGGAATGCGGATGGCTTTGTCGGCTTTATTATATACAGTAACACTGTATGTGTGGGTCGAAACTCCGCTGATAATCGTGTCGAAAGCGACGGTGTCAGTGCTGAAGCGAAGCGTGTGTGAAGACGAGAGTGTATAGTCCTCATCGCCCATGCAGGCTGCCAGCAGACAGGTGATGAGCGTGAAGCAGAGACAGAGGTAGCGCATAGGCAGAAAGGGGTTGGGTCAATAGGTTGTTCAAATGAGTGGGCCTGTAGGGGCGCAAACATTCCGCCGCCCCGCGGGGCAGAGGGTGTAGCCGAACGGTTGTGAAGCAGGTTCGTGGCGTTCTGCGACCTGCGTTGGTGAGAAGGGATAGGGAGCCCGATGCAGCGGCATCATGCCTTTCGGCCGGGCTCCATGCAGCTTGAAGCAAGAAGCATGGCGAGCCAGACCGAAAGACAGCATGTCGTTTGCAACGGGGGGAGGTTGTTCTAAACCCTTTTCAGGATGTCGAGCAGATGATCCCATACCATCTGTACGGTGGGGATGAGCAGACGTTCGTCGGGTGAGTGAACGCCTCGCAGCGTCGGGCCGAAGCTGACCATGTCGAGTTTGGGATATTTCTCTGAGAAGAGACCGCATTCCAGACCGGCGTGAATGGCCAGAATGAGCGGTTCCTTGCCAAACAGGTCAACGTAGCTCTCCTTGGCAATGCGCACAATCTCGCTGTTCGGGTTCAGCTTCCAGCCAGGGTATCCCTCGTTGGTCAGCACCTCGGCTCCACCCAGTTCGAAGGCGGAACGTACCACGCTGGCCATGTTTTCGCAGGCACTGCCTACACTGCTGCGCTGGCTGGTGGTAACAGTTACATGGTCGCCTTCGAGGTGTATGCTGGCCAGGTTGGATGAAGTCTCGACGAGTCCCTCCATGTCCTGACTCATGGCAAACACTCCATTGTAAACAGCGTGTAATGACAGCAGCATACGGCGCATGGCGGCAGGTTCCATGCAGATGCCGGCAGCCTCTTGGCTTTCGAGCACAAACTGAATGTCCTTTTCTGTTACAGAGTATTCCTCCTCCACATCGGCAGCAAATACGTTCAAGTCAATGCGCACCTGTTCCTTCATGTTCATAGGCACGGCACACACGGCATAGCCCTCGCGGGGAATGGCATTGTGCAGTCCGCCGCTCTGTATGTCAATCAGGCGCAAATCTGTCTTTTCCATCTCCTGGCAGAGGAAGCGCACCAGCAGTTTGTTGGCATTGCCGCGCTTCTTGTTGATGTCATCGCCCGAGTGGCCGCCAGTCAGTCCTTTCACGCCAACACGGAAGGTGAAGTAGCCGGTGGGCAGGTCTACCGTAGGAAAAGCATAGGTAGCTGTGGTGCGTACGCCTCCGGCGCAGCTCACAAAGATCTGTCCTTCGTCTTCAGAGTCCAGGTTGATGAGGTAGTCGCCCTGCATGAAGTCGCTTTTCATGCCCATAGCGCCGGTGAGTCCCGTTTCTTCATCGCGGGTGAACACACACTGGATGGGTCCATGCTCGATGTTGTCCGATTTTAGGATGGCCATCTGCATGGCCACTCCGATACCATCGTCAGCCCCCAGCGTAGTGCCTTTGGCGCGCATCCATTCGCCGTCGACGTAGGTCTGTATGGCATCATTGTCAAAATCGAACTCTACGTCCTTGTTCTTTTCACATACCATGTCGAAGTGGCTCTGCAGGATGACAGCCTTGCGGTGTTCATGTCCCGGG
Source organism: uncultured bacterium (assembly GCA_945869305.1). Lineage (GTDB taxonomy): Bacteria > Bacteroidota > Bacteroidia > Bacteroidales > Bacteroidaceae > Alloprevotella. Next base: position 6,715 of record CAMBOH010000054.1, on the reverse strand, counting down.
GTAGCCGGTTTGCTGATGCTCACATTGCCAGTTTCGTCCACATGGGTAGGAAGGCCCAGTCCTTCGCCGAAAGCCTTCAGAAAAGCGATCATTTTCTCTTCACGCTTGGAGGGGCGGGGCACTTTATTCACTTCAGCGAAGCAGTCGAACACGATGCTGGGCTGTAAAAGATGGTTGTTGCTCATAGCGGTGTGATATTTATTTTTTACTTTTGCCGTGGCAAAGTTAGTGCAAGGCGAGCGCATTGAAAAAGAAAAGCCGCAGGATTTTCGTTTTCAATGCCGAGCCGCCGCCTGACTTGGCGCAGCAAAGCAATGCAAGGCGAGCGCATTGAAAAAGAAAAGCCGCAGGATTTTCGTTTTCCATGCCGAGCCGCCGCCTGACTTGGCGTAGCAAAGTAGTGCAAGGCGAGCGCATTGAAAAAGAAAAGCCGCAGGATTTTCTTTTTCAATGCCGAGCCGCAGTAAAGACCAATTGATAGAAAACCCTACTTATATATATAGGTATGCTCAAACTGTTTGTTGTAGTATTGCTGATTGTGGCTGTCAGCGTGGCACTGCTCAGTGTGCGTCTGTTTGTGGGCCGAGGATTTGTCAAGACCCATGTGAGCCAAAGCAAAGCCATGCGCAGTCGCGGTGTCACTTGCGTCCAGTCGCAGGATGCTGCTGCGCGGGCGGTTAGACGCCATGCAGTAAAATCAGGAAAATAAAAGAAACAACTCTATAAAAATGAAGCGAACAAGCAAACTCGTCATGATGCTGATGGCAGTGGGGGTGACCCTGGCTGCCTGCAACAAGAAAGAGCCTGCGCAGCAGGTGAAACCCAATGGACTGCCCAAGGCAGGAGATACGCCGACCCAAATATGCGATGTGGCCATCGTAGACATTGATTCGCTGGCCACCCAATACGAATACTGCAAGGCTGGGCTCAAGACGCTTGAAGCCAAGCAGAATACCTACCGCCAGCAATTGACTGCAAAGGGCGAAGCCTTGCAGAACGCTGTAGTGGCCTTCCAGAAGAAGATGCAAAGCGGTGGCTATACGACCCAGGCCGAGGCTGAAAAAGCACAGGCACAACTGCAAAAGCAGCAGCAGGCTCTGCAAACTTATCAGGAAAACGTGGAAAACGAAATGGCCAAGGCTACTGAGAACTATCAGCAGGTGTTGCGCGACAGCCTGAACAACTATCTGCGCGAGTTCAACAAGGATAACCGTTACAAGCTGATTCTCAGCAAGAGCGGTGACAATGTACTGTATGCCGCACCCACTGTAGACATTACCAAGGAGGTGCTGGCAGGCTTGAACAAACGCTACAAAAAGCAATAACCCCATAACCTCATAACCTCATAACCTCATAAACTCATAACCTCATAAACGGAGGCTGTGTCGTAAAACTGATATTTACGGCACAGCCTCTTAGTCTTGGGCAGTGTAGTAAGGCATGTCGTTGAAGGCTTTACGGAATCACTTGGGTCAGGAATCCGTCGATGGTCCCCTTCTCTGACGAGAAGTTGATGCCCATGGCAATCACCTGTCTTGCGTCGGCAGCATAGGGCTTGGCATATCCCTTGCGCTCAATCTGCCTGAGTGCCTCTTCGGCCGAACCGTCGAGCTTGAACTCCATGATATATACGTAATGGGGACATTCCACCACGCAGTCAATCCTTCCTTCGCTGGTCTCCTTCTCCAGTGCCGCGTTATAGAATCCAATCATCTGTATGATGAGGTAGAAGGTATATTGGAAATACCGTTCGCACTCCATCGGGTCTTGCTTGCGCTGCATGCGGTAGGACACGGACGAGAGCAGCGAAGTCATGTATTTCTCCACCTTCCGGGGGTCTCCCTTGCGAAGACAATGTGACACTTCAATAATCCACGATGCCTGGTTGTTCCCTTCCTTGAAATAGCCGGAGGCAGCAGTGGCGATAAATCCCGTCTTGACCTCTTCATTCGGGAAGTCGAGCAGGTAAGTGTTGTCGTTGGGTACAAACTCCTTGATGGTGAGGTAGCCGCTCTGGTAAATCATGGGCAGCGGCTGCTCGGAGTTCGCCTTGTAGTCAATGAATTGTGTGGCATCATAGTATCTGCCGACCAGTTCGTTGATATGCTCGTCGCTTTTGGCAAGCAGGCGCATCAGGTAGCCGGGCGTGCCCGAGGCAAACCAGAAGTCGCGCAGCTCCAACGTGTTAAAGCAGTTGAGAATGCTGAACGGGTTGAAGATGCCGGTCATCTTGCTACTGAAGTGATAGCCGTCGTATTTCTTTTTCAGTCGTGCAACGGTCTCTTCATGACTGATGCCAAGGTCGTCCGCCAGTTCCCGGATAGAGCTGTCAAACACAGTGAGCAGTTCTTCGGTCGTAATGCCGCACAATGCCTCATATTTCCTGTGCATGCTGATGTCGTCCGGCTGGTTGAATCCGCTGAACACACTCACCTGTGAGAACTTGGTGACCCCCGTGAGGAACACGAACTTCAGGTCTTCGTCGGCATCCTTGAACACACCGTAGAATCCCTTCAGCACATTCCGGTTGTAGTCCTCCAGTTGCACCCTGTTCCCCATGCTGTCAGTCACCTCATAGCCCAGCTCCAGCACATCGAGCATAGGCTTGTCATATTCGTCGATGAGCACCACCGCCCTGCGTCCAGTCTTGAGGTGGGCAGCCTTTACCAGGTCTTTCAGCCTCAGGCCGAAGTCCTCCAGCTGCGGGTCCTTTCCGTACACCTTCTCGTAGTCAGCCAACTGTTTGTTGATGACCGTATCCAGTGTGCCGTGCTGTGTGTAGTTGGAGGTGGCAAACGAGAAGTGGAACACGGGATATTCCAGCCACTCCGTCTCCAGTTGTTCAATGGCCAGTCCCCTGAACAGGTCCTTCCTGCCGAGGAAGTAATATTTGAGCGTGGACAGCAGCAAGCTCTTTCCGAACCGTCTGGGACGGCTCAGAAAATAAATAAATCCTTCAGTCGCAAGTTTGTATACCAATGCAGACTTGTCGACGTAGGTATAGCCACCTTCGATGATTTTGGCAAAATCCTGTATTCCGATAGGGTACTTCATAGACCAATTGTTGGGTTGTACTCTGCAAATGTAGACAAAAACCGCGAGCTTCTACACCGGCATCACAAGGAAATCGTTTTTCTTTGGATGATGCAGGATATTCTCGTATGCAGCAAAGATACCCTCATAATCCCATAACCCCATAACCTTATAACCCCATAACCTCATACCCTCATAACCTCATAACCTCCTAAAATCCGCAACAAATAGTCCTGCAGGCTAATTTTACTGTCAGGTGTCCTATTTGTCGATTTTCTTGCCTCTGTAGCTGTTGTAAAGTATGGTTATTACGCTCCTCCCCCTTACCCCGTCAAGCATTAGAGGGGCTTTATGCTGTCGTTAACCCTCACATTCGGATTTTCAGCCGTCAGTGAGCGCGAAGGGGTTCTGATATGATGTGTTGTGCGTGTAGATGTTCAGCTGATAGAGCCTTGCCGTCCTTATCCACTTTGCGGGCACGCTGATGAACTTGAGGACGAAGGCTTTGATGCGGCTGGTTTTCTTCAGTCCGAAGGCTTTCGTGTACAGCCTGCCCATGAGGAACTTGTAGAAGTTTCGTATGAGTGCCGTCAGCAGCAGGAACACTGTATTCTCGGCCATGAACGACTTCGGCAGCCTTGCCCACCCGAATCCGTTGTTCATGTCGTCGAAGATGCGTTCCTTGCCATCTCTGAGGTTGTAGAACTTCACAATCTTCTTGTAGGTCATCTTCGCATCGTACTTCTCCGTCTCTATGAACTGATGGTCGAAATCAAAGTCGTACGACGCTCCTGCCACAAGCTGATCTGTGCTCAGAGACCCAGCACTTTGTCGACAAAACTGGACCCACAAAACGGGAAAATTGCTCTCTCACATGAAATATTCCTCCAAAAGGAGTGGTTTTCTCAGATATTATTCGAACCTTTGCTATACCATTGAAGTTTTTGCTTGTCTTGAAATGCAGCACTAAGGTAAGTGAAAATCTGACATGGAAAAAATCTGGGCAATATTTTGTTGTTTCAGGAACTTAAAAAGAATTTAAAACTAAAGTGCTGCGGAATTTAGGTATTTGCAGGGAGATGAATGAAAAGTCTCATGCCAATATAAACTGACTGTATGAAAAACATCCGGAACAAAAGAAAATATGTCATTGTGGGTGGCGTGGCCGGAGGAGCTACGGCTGCCGCACGAATCAGACGGCTGACCGAAGAGGCCGACATCGTATTGCTGGAGAAAGGCGAGTATATCTCTTATGCCAACTGTGGGTTGCCCTACTATATCGGTGGGGTGATTGAGGAGCGCGACCGCTTGTTCGTGCAGACTCCGGAGGCATTCTCGCGGCGTTTCCATATCGACGTCAGGGTGAATAGCGAGGTGACTGCCATTGACCCACAGCACAAGTCAGTGAGGGTGAAGTGTGCCGATGGCAGGGAGTATGACGAGGCATACGACAAGTTGCTGCTCTCGCCGGGAGCCTCGCCCGTACGTCCTCCACTGCCCGGCATCAATCTGGATGGTATCTTTACGCTGAGAAATGTGGCCGACACCGATAGAATCAAGGCTTACATTGAGAAGCGACCCGTCAGGAGGGCCGTCATCGTGGGTGGAGGATTCATCGGGTTGGAGATGGCCGAGAACCTCCGACATGCGGGGGCTGAAGTGGCCGTGGTGGAGATGGCTCCCCAGGTGATGGCGCCTATCGACTACTCCATGGCGGCACTCGTCCACGAGCATCTGTTGCAGAAGGGAATCAAACTGTATCTGGAACAGGCGGTAGAGTCGTTCTCTGACGACGGTGGCCAACTGACCGTACATTTCAAGTCGGGCATCCGACTGATGACCGATATGGTATTGCTCTCGATTGGTGTCAGAGCCGAGACGACTTTGGCACAGAAAGCCGGCCTCGCGCTCGGTGAGATGAGGGGCATCTATGTGAACGAATATCTGCAGACCTCAGACGAAGATATCTATGCCGTGGGCGATGCCATAGAGTACCCGCATCCTGTCACCGGCAAGCCTTGGCTGAACTTCCTGGCCGGACCGGCCAACCGACAGGCACGTATCGCTGCCGATAACATGGTGGAGGGCAACCGCGTGACTTACGAAGGAGCGATAGGCACCGCCATAGCCAAGGTGTTTGATCTGACTGTGGCTTCTACCGGACTTCCTGCCAAACGGCTGAAGCAGATGGGGATGCCCTATCTGAGTGCCACCATACACGCCGGCTCTCATGCCGGCTACTACCCCGGAGCCTTACAGATGGATATCAAGATTACCTTCTCGCCCACCGACGGGAAGCTGTATGGGGCACAGATGGTGGGGTACGACGGTGTGGACACACGCATCAACCAGTTTGCCCTTGCCATCAAGCAAGGTGCTACGGTCGAACAGCTTACCCGTCTGGAACATGCCTATGCTCCGCCCTTCTCCTCGGCGAAGGATCCGGTAGCCATTTCCGGCTATGTGGCGTGCAATATCCTGAGCGGAAAGATGAATCCGCTCTATTGGCGTGAGCTGCGGGATGCCGATCTCCGGCAAGTGACACTCATCGACGTACGTACCGAAGACGAATTTGCACTGGGCACCCTACCCAGAGCCGTCAATATCCCGCTGGATGATATGCGTGACCGACTGTCTGAAATACCGTCGGACAAACCCATTTGGCTGTTCTGCGGAGTGGGTCTCAGAGGCTATCTGGCTTCCAACATCCTGAAGGGCCACGGATATGCCGACGTGCGCAACCTGATTGGCGGTATCAAGACCTACAAGGCTGCCACAGCCACTATCGATGTTCCTGAGGGTTTTGACGCTACGTGTGAGGGCGGAGCATGTCCTTCGTCAGTACCGGCAGCTATGAGGGAAAGCATCAAAGTGGATGCCTGCGGCATACAGTGTCCAGGGCCGATACTGAAATTGAAGCAGGCCATGGACAGACTGCAGGCAGGACAGCTGCTTGAAGTGAAGGCTACGGATGCGGGATTCCCCAGAGATGCGGAGGCCTGGTGCCGGACAACGGGCAACCACTTCATCGAGAAACGATCGGAAGGAGGTATGCATGTGGTCATCATCGAAAAGGGGATGGCTTGTGCCAGGGAGGCTCAGCCTACCGCTACCGGCGGCCATGGCAAGACGCTGATTCTCTTCAGTGACGACCTCGACAAGACCCTCGCCACTTTCGTATTGGCTAACGGTGCTGCGGCCACCGGGCAGAAGGTGTCGATATTCTTCACCTTCTGGGGACTGAATGCCATCAAGAAAAGCCATAAACCCAAGGTGGAGAAAGATTTTTGGGGAAGGATGTTCGGATGGATGTTGCCCGCTGACTCTACGAAACTTGCTCTCTCGAAGATGAATATGCTGGGCATCGGCTCGAAGATGATGAGGTTCCTCATGAAGAAGAAGGGGGTGGACTCCTTGGAGGCATTGCGCCAGCAGGCCATCGACAATGGTGTGGAATTCATTGCCTGCCAGATGTCGATGGACGTGATGGGTATCAAGCGCGAGGAGCTGCTGGATTCTGTCTCCGTCGGTGGTGTAGCCACTTACATGGAAAGGGCGGAGCAGGCCAATGTGAACCTTTTCATCTGATGATTTCCAGTTTATTCGAGTTTTCAAGACATGAACAGAATAAACGGAGGCTGTGTCGTAAAACTGATATTTACGGCACAGCCTCTTAGTCTTG
>CAMBOH010000053.1 GCA_945869305.1 uncultured bacterium | reverse complement strand
TCCACAGATGTCAAACAGATTTTAAACAGATATCTGTCTTACATCTGTCTAACATATGCGGACAGAATGGAGACAGCTGGGCCAGGCGTGACAAGTCGGCGGATTGTTGCGCCAAAGCCTGGACTTGTAGGCCATAAATCAGGAGGGGCGGAAGGAACGTGGACGCGGAAGGTTACCTGCCTGCGCTGAACCTTCCTGAAGGGTTTGAAAACAAAACCCTTCAGCCTGTTTCCTCTTGAATCTCAACGAGAATGAAGAATTGGCTGAAGGGTTTTTACAAGGAGAAAAACACGTAGTAAGGATTCAGAGGATGATGACCGTCCTTGGCTTACAGGCGTTCATGGTGCGGCCAACCTGTTCAGGGCGTCCGACTATTTGAGGCCCTCGCTGTCGGCCACGGGGGGAAGTTCGGTGCAGGCCTCGTGGAGCTTGCGGTAGAACTTGTGGCGGCAGAGGGTGGCGGTGTTGCCCAGGATGATGAGCTTGAAACGTGCCCGCGTGATGGCCACGTTCATGCGGCGCAGGTCGGAGAGGAAACCAATCTGGCCGGCCTCGTTGGCCCGGACCAAGGACACGAGGATGACATCGCGCTCCTGGCCCTGAAAGGCATCGACGGTGTTGACCGTGATCTGGCGGCGCAGTGGACGCAGGTAGTCGTCGTGCTTGAGGAGCGAGCGCAGGTATTGCACCTGGGCACGGTAGGGCGAGATGATGCCGATGTCCACCCGTTCGGAGACCAGACGGTGACGGCCCACCCGTGTGGCGTAGTCGCGGAGGGCGGCCAGCGTGAGGCGTGCCTCGGCCCGGTTGATGCGGCCATAGCTTGAGCCTACGAACTCCTCGTGGACGGGAGAGGGCTGCGGCGCGTGGCCTTCGTCGTCGGCCTCGGGCAGTTCGGCAGCCGTGTCCATCCACACCAAGGGTGTGTCCAGCTCGTCGAGCAGCGAACGGTGGCGCACCTCGGGAGCCGCCTGCAGCCGGCCGCCATAGAACCATTGGGAGGAGAACTGCATGAGCGTCTCGTTCATGCGGTATTGGACGGTGAGCAGGCGTACGCAGTCGGGCTTGGTGCGGGCCAGGTGTTCCATGAGCGTGCAGCCCAGTCCGCCGCGCTGCGCTTCGGGGCTCTTCAGTGTGGGCGGCAGCTGCTGGTGGTCGCCGGCAAAGATGACGCGGTCGGCGTGTTGGAGGGCAATCCAGCAGGCAGCCTCGAGCGCCTGGGCGGCCTCGTCTATAAATAAGGTGTGGTAGTGCTGTCCCGAGAGGAGCGGGTGGGCGGCTCCGGTGAGCGTCGAGGCAATGACGCGCGAGGAGTCGAAGAGCTGGTGGCGTATGCGGGCCTCCAGTTCGTCGGCCCGTTCGCGCAGCCGCGCCATCTTCTGGTGGAAGTTGGTGGGGCGGCTCTTCCTGTTCTGTGCGTAGAGCTGGCGCATGGTGCGGCGCACCTGCCACAGGAGCGGGTAGTCGGGATGTGCGGCAAAGCGGTGCTCGTAGGTGCTGGCCAGCATGGAGTCGGTCACCCGGTTGGGGTTGCCTATGCGCAGGACGGAGAGCCCGCGTGCGGAGAGCTGGGCACAGATCCAGTCGACCGCCGTGTTGCTCTGTGCACAGACCAGCACCTGCGGTTCGCGGCGCAGCACCTCACAGACGGCTTCGACCAGGGTTGTGGTCTTGCCTGTGCCCGGAGGTCCATGCACGATGAGCGCGTCGCGGGCGCGCAGCACGTCGCGCACGGCCTGCTCCTGGGAGGGGTTGAGCCAGGGCAGACGCAGGTGCAGGGCGGACGGGGCGGCCCAGCCCAGCGGCGCGGGCGTGTGGAACAGGTCGCGGAGTTCGGCTATGCGGTTGCCTTTGGCCTGCATGGTGCGCCGCAGGGCCTCGAACAGGGTGCGGTAGGCATAGTCGTCGAAGCTGAGCTGCACGCCGGCCAGTTCCAGGCTGTTGAGGCGGCTCAGGGCCGCTTCGCCGGGCAGCTCGACCACCATGCGCTCCTCGTCGGCAAAGCTCACCGTGGCGGGGAAGTTCAGGTAGCTCAACTGGCCGTTGGCTTCGCGCGCGAAGAAGCACACCTGCCGGCCGTATTCGAAGTTGTGTTCGATGTCGGTGTCGGCGGTGCGCAAGACTTCTACCACAAAGTGGTCGAGCGAGTTGTAGTAGCTGCGCCCCAGGGTGATGGGGTACCAGCAGTCGCCGCGCTTCACCTTGCGGTCAATGCCCATGAGGGCCGTGTCGCGCCGGAACATTTCCTTCTCGTAGGCATATTCCTTCTGCAGCAGGGCGTATTGTGCTTCTAACGTGAGTGACATGGGGGGACGGTGTGGGGTCAGTATTTGTTGTGCTCCACGCTCACGCCGATCACGGCGTTTTCGCCCAGCTTGAACTCGGCGGCGGCACCTATCCGCTCCTTGGGTTCGAACAGGTAGGTGGGGGCGAGCGGCTGGCGGAACCGGAAACGGCGGTCGGTGGGGAGGAAGGACTTGCTGCCATAGGCATAGAGCGAGACCGCCTCGCTCAGGCGGTAGCCCACGATGCCCGTCACGCCTCCGTCGGTGGTGTGCCAGCCGCCCCAGTCCATGTTGCGGGCATAGATGCCGGCAGCCAGGCTCCAGCGGTTGTCGAGCGGCAGCACGTAGGCCAGCGCGGCACTCTGGCCGAAGCCCACGCCTTTGGGGGCATGCTTGCCCAGGCCCACGCTGAGGCTCATGCCGAACTGGGCGTTCATGCCTTCGTGCAGCGGCCATGGGGACAGGCCCCAGGCATCGGGCATCCAGGCGCAGCCCCAGGGTGAGGCGGACAGCATCGGGGTGGCATAGGGCGACAGGGGGAGGCGCGGCAGGGTGGCCGTGGGGGAGGTCGGACGGGTCAGTGAGTCGGCGGCGAGGCTGTCAGCCTGCATGAACGGGTCGCCAAACTCGCGCTTCATGGCCTTGCCGTCGGTTTGCGCCGCTGCCTGAAGGGGGAGAAGGAGCAGGAGGAGGAGGGCTTGTTTCATAGCTGGGGGTCTTGTGGGTGCAAATGTAGGCAGAAATGTGGGAAGGTGGGGAGGCGGCAGCGTGAAGAAGTCTAAAGAAGGGGCGGGCGGAGCGGAAGGGAGGGCCCCGCAGCCGAACTGCGGGGAACGGTGGTAAGAGGGCGAAGAGGGGCGGAGAGGGGCGGAAGGGAGGGCCCCGCAGCCGAACTGCGGGGAACGGTGGTAAGAGGGCGAGGCGGGCGGAGAGGGCGAAGAGGGGCGGAGAGGGCGAAGAGGGGCGGAGAGGGGCGGGGCGGAAAGGAGGGCCCCGCAGCCGAACTGCGGGGAACGGTGGTAAGAGGGCGAAGAGGGCGGAGAGGGCTAGGCGGGGCTAGGAGGGCTAGGCGAGGGGCGGCGAGGGGCGGCGAGGGGCGGCGAGGGGCGGAGCGGGCAGATTTTGGGTGAGGTCAGGCTGTGGAAGGGGCGGTTTTGCTATTTTTGCAGCGCAAGACTCCTATATATATGGTAAGAAGAATGATTGTGGGGCTGCTGGGCCTGTCGGGCCTGTTGCCCCTTGCGGCACAGCAGTTGCCGCTGCACTTTGTGGAAGCCGACAGCGTGGTGACCTGGAGCTACGGTGGTCGCGACTTCGGCAATGTGGCCCAGCAGGCTGTGCGGGGCGTGAAGCCGCTCAGCCTGCGTCTGGCAGCCGACGCGATGGACCATGCCGACGAGGTGGCCGAGGTGTGGCGTACCTTTCAGCCACAGTTCAATGTGGCCGGAGGCGGGGGTGACCTGATGACCGATGGACAAGGCGTGCCCGCCTCCTATGGTTTCAACCTGAATGCCCTGATGCTCCTGCTGACCGGGCAGTCGGCACATGCCGACGGTATGGAGCGCAGCCTGTTCAATGCCGCTTACCGCGCCTTGGCCGATTCGGTGGCAGGAGCGAGCGAGTCGGACCGCCGTGCGGCAGCCGAGGTGCTGATGTCCGCTCCGGGCACGCTCTATGCCCTGTCGGCCAATGAGGCAGACCTCTTTGTCAACCTCTATGCCAACGCCACGGCGCACCTCAGTGCGCAGGGCCGCCGCTTCACGCTCGACCAGATAACCGACATGCCGGCCGACGGCAGGGTGAAGTTCCGCCTGATGGACGTGGCGGGCAGCATGCCCCTGCGCGTCCATCTGCGCATTCCCGACTGGGCCAGCAAGCGGCGCGTGCCATTGGCCGCCTACTGTTATGCCGACACGGTGCCCTGCCTGCCGCGTATCTTTGTGAACGGTCATGAGGTGGTGCGCACGGTGCCGGATGAGGCCGGTTATGTGGTGATAGACCGCGCCTGGCGGTCGCTCGATGAGATCTACATCGACTTTCGCCTGCCCGTGCAGTACGTGCGCCCGGCCGATGGCTTGAGCGGAGCGGCGCACGGCGGCGCCTTGGCCTTGCAGGTCGGTCCGTTGGTGTATGCCGTGACCACTGACGTCGGGGGTCATGGCCTTTCGCCAAAGACACGGCCCAAGGCCACGGGCCGGCTCAATGCGCAGGGCCACGAACAGCTGTCAGGCCGGCTCGGAGCAGGAGACGAGACCAGCCTCCCGTTTGTTGCAGAGCCTTATGCCGACGGCGTGAGCGGCACGGTATGGGTCGCTGAGGAGCGTCAGTCCCAGTAGTCAATCACGCGCTTCGACACATAGGAGCCTCCCTCCGAGTCGGTCGCTTCGCGTCGGGTCCAGTTGCCGTGGCTGTCGGTCTCGAGAATGCGGTAGGTGGTGGTAGTGGTGTTTTCTCCCTCTTCGGCATCTTCGCTGAGGCTCACCATCTGGGTGAGGTTCCCTTCGGCATCGTAGGTGTAGGTTTCGGTGTTTTTGCCCATGTCGTCGGTGTAGACCGCCTGTGCCAGCTGTCCCTGTTCGTTGTAGGTGTAGGTGTCGATTTCTATTTCGCAGGTCTCGCCGGCTTCGTGGCGCAGTTCAACGAGCCTGCCCTGCCCGTCACGCCTGATGGCCTTGTTGAAAAACTCCTTGATGGGCGTGCCCCCGTTGGTCGTGAGCCATTCGCCCTGTTGGCTGAAGGTGATGTGGAAGCACCATTCCGGGTTTGTCTCGTCGTAGTAAAGGTGCAGGCTCTTGACCTGTCCGTGCAGGTCGTGCAGGCGCACGTCGGGAGCCGCTTCGGCCGGCTGCTGTTTGGGCTGGAGGTTTTCGGCCAGCACGGTGTCGCCCGCGAGGGCCGGTCTGTCAGTCTTGTTGCCACACGAGGTGAAGAGCAGCATGGTTGCCGCAAAGAGGTGATAAAGCATGTACATACAGTAGAAAATGTTGGTTTGTCCGGCAAAGGTAGGTTAGCTTTTGGGTGGTGGGCATGGGGCGCGCAGATGTTTCACCCCTTGCCGGCGCCCATGTCGGACATCTGCGTACATATAAAGAACACCTGTGGCGGAGGGCGCCCGGGGCTCCGTCCGCCACAGTCTGTATTCGCCAGAAAACCAGTATGTCTTCTGCCGGAAGTCAGTCGCATGGTGCTCACATCCTCATGGCAGGACCCATGCCGATGCGCATAGGCATTCCGCCGGGGCCGCGCATGTCGGGAGGACCGGGGCGGTCGCTCTGCTTGTCGCTGCCCGACTTGCCTGTGCCGCTGAAGACGTTCAGCTTGTAGATGAAGTGGACCATGAAGTAGGAGTTGATGGCATTGTTCCAGGAGTCGGTGCGCTGGGTCGCGGTGAGCGTGCGGCTGATGTTGCTCTGCTTTTGCAGGATGTCGTAGAACTGGATGCTCAGCGTGGCGGCCTTGTTCTTGAGGAACGACTGCGAGATTTGGGCATTCCAGAGCAGCTCGTTGGTATTCATGGAGGCGTCGGAGTAGCCGCGGCGCGAGTTCATGCGAATGTCCGTTGAGAAGCTCAGGCCAAAGTTGGTCATGATGTTGGCATTGGCTCCGTAGGCAAAGTTCCACGTGTCCATGTTGGCATTGTCCTGCACCGTGGCGCGGGCGTGCTGGTAGTTGAGGCGGCCCAGCAGACCTACGTCGAACCAGGTGGAGCGGTAAGAGAGGTTCAGGTTCTCGTCGATGCCCAGCGTGCGGGTCGTGTTCTTCTGCGAGAGGGCCGAGCTGAAGATGCCGTTGTAGTAGTCATAGCTGCGGTCGGCAGGGGTAGAGGCAGCCTCGGCAGCACGAGCCATGAGGTTGCCGTTGGTGGCTACGCGGACGGGGGCAGCCGTCTGCATACGGCTCACATAACCCACGGCGTTGTCATAGCTGAGCGTTGTGAAGGTGCTGACGTTGAACAGCTTGTCGGCTCCCAGTGCAGAGTTGAACATGAACATGCCGCGGCCGTTCCAGTTGCCGTTGATGTTCTCAGGACGGGTGTAGCGCACACCGGTCACCTCGTCGTAGACCATACGGTTGGAGATAGAGTTGACGGTTTGCGTGGCTTCCAGTCCGACCATGATGCCCTGTTGGCGTTGTGCGTTGTAGCCATTGTAGTGGATGCGCAGGTTGTTGTTCCAAGAAGGCTTCAGTCCGGGATTACCCATGCTGATGCTCAGCGGGTTGGAGTCGTCGACCACGGCCAGCAGGTCCGTCATCGAAGGCTGCGAGGAGCTGCCCCGGTAGCGTATGTCGAGCTGGTTGGTCTTGGAGAACTTATAGCGGAAGCGCAGTTGGGGCGACACCATGAACACGTCGCGCGTGATGAGCGTGTCGATGTGTTGGCCGGGCCGGTTGTAGGCCATTTTCGTCTTCTGCGGATTGAAGTCGACCGAAGCGTTGAAGTTGATGTCGGAGGTGTTGTAGCGCAAGCCCACCGAAGCCGTGTGTTCGTAGTACTTATAGGTGGCATACTGCGAGTTGTTGAGGTCGCGCACGTAGTTCAACACATCATCGCGCGTAGGCAGAGAGCCAATGGTGGGGTAGTTGTCAGCATCGCCGAACGAGGTGTATTCGGGGAAGAGCGTGGCGTAAGGCTCGTAGGCTAACGAGTCGAGGTTGTAGCGCGAGCGGTCAGAGTCAGTGTACTTGTAGCTGAACTGATAGCGCAGTTCGCCGTACCACTGCTTGCCGAGCGGTTCGACATAGCCCAGGCGCGCGCTGTAGTTGTAGCTCTTGGAGGGCTGGTGGCTGTATTGGTTGAGGAAGCTGCCGGCCTTCTCGGTGCTCTCGTTGTAGTTGATGTGCGAGATGCTGTAGCTGTCGCTTTGCGAGGTGCTGTAGCCTCCGTTCAGTCGCAGCGACACGTTGCGGCCCGAGGTGTTGAGCTTGCGGGTCACGTTGAGGTTGCCGCTCACGTTGTGGCTGTGGCTGTCGCCGAGCGAGAGCATACGGTTGGTGTTGACCATCATTGCGTAGAGTTCGGGATTGCGCACGATGGCGTTGGCGGCAAAGATGCTGTCGAGCGGGTTCGTCATGCCGGGTACGGCGAAGGGGTCGCTGTTGAAGGTGGCCGAGAGAGAACTTCCGTGGTTGCTCGACTCACTGTAGGAGTAGGAAGGACGGAAGTTGAGGGTGGTCATGCTGTCGGGGTTCCACTGCAGGCGGAAACGTGCGTAGACGTTGGTGCTCTTGCTGACGTTGTGTCGCCAAGAGTTCGCAAACGAGCTGCTGCCGCCTGAAGTAAGGAAAGTCTCAGAGTTGGAAGTAGACAGCAGGTCGGTGTTGCGGTGGCGGTACATCACACCGCCGCCCAGCTCCAGCCGTCCGGCTTCGTTCTTCTGCTTGCCGTTCTCCCACGAGAAGTCGAGTCCGGCGTTCTTCGAGGCTACCAGACCGCCGCCTCCACCGCCAAAGCCGCGCGGTCCGCCAAAGCCTTGGTCGTTGGTGTTGTTAGCCGAACCGAAGGCCGTGACACGGGTGCGGTCGGTGAAACGGGTGGCAAACATGCGGCCGCTGTAGCGGTCGTGGTTGCCATAGGCCACATCGACGTTGGTCACCCACGACTCGTTCAGCTCGCGCTTGGTGGCAATGTCGAGCACGGTGGTCTCCTCTCCGTCGTCGATGCCAGTCTGTTCGGTGTAGTCACTCTTCTTGTCGTAAGCCTTGATCTTGCTGACCAGTTCGGTGGGCAGGTTCTTCATGGCCGTCTGGGTGTCGCCCTTGAAGAAGTCCTTGCCGTTGACGAGAAACTCCGACACCGTCTTGCCGTTCCACTTGATCGTGCCGTCGTCCTTCACTTCGACACCAGGCAGCTGCTTGACCAGAGCCTCAAGCGTGGAGCCTTCGGGCACACGGTAGGCGGCCGCGTTAAACATCGTGGTGTCGTCGCGCTGCTCTACGCGTGAGGCAGTGACCGATACGGTGGCCGAGCCCAGCACGTTGTCGGTCGAGGTGAGGAGAATGGTGCCGAGGTCGATAGAGTCGTTTTCGGCAGTAAGCTCAACCGGCTTGAAGGTGGGGTCGAAACCTACAAACGAGAGTCGGACCAGGTACTTGCCCGGTTCTTTGGCTTGGAGTGAAAAAAGTCCTTTTTCGTCGGTCGTGCCGGCAAGGATAGCTGTGCTGTCGGGCTGTAGCAGGGCTGCCGAGGCAAATTCAACCGGATTCTTGGTCTTGGCCTCTAAGGCCGTTCCGGTCACTACATACCGCTGGGCAGCCGCGTAGGCCGCCGTGAGGCATGTGAGCAGGATGAACAGAAGGGTACGTTTCATATAATGTGTAAGGATTATGCAAGAAGGGGTGGGATGAGCCTTGCGGCGCATGTCGTCTGTTTGATGCCTTGCGGGGCGTAAGGTTTAATCGGTTTGCTCTTTTTTCTGCATTTTTCGGCCAATGGCCCTTTTTTTACGACCAATCGGAAGGCCGGAGTTGTGCGGACAGTGGAAAGTGCGTACATTTGTGAGCCAACCAACAGTGTAACGAGTCATGATCAAGTTAGCCAGCGCCATCAGGCGCATTGAGATAAGCAGTTTGTGGAGCGGCCACAAGCACATTGTGTGGAACCTGCGTCCCGACGTGAATGTGCTGAGCGGTCGCAACGGTGCCGGCAAGAGTACGATACTGAACAAGCTGGTGCAGCACCTGCGCACCATCCCCCTGACGGGCGAGCTGTCGGGGTCGGGACAGCTGGGGGTGAAGGTGGACTTCGACCCGGCCGATGCCACGGGCATACGCTATGACGTGCTGCGCAGTTTCGACCGCAAGATTCTGGCCGCCGAGCCGCTGGGCGGGCTGACCGACGCCCGCATCGTGACGGAGCTGGACTGGCAGCTCTACCTGGTGCAGCGCCGCTACCTGGACTATCAGGTGAATGTGGGCAACCGCATGATACAGCTGCTGACGGGAGGAGACCCCGATGCACGCGAAAAGGCTACTGAGGCGGCGGCACTCAAGGCCCGCTTCCTGGACATGGTCGACGAACTCTTTGCCGAGACCGGCAAGCGCATTGACCGGCAGAGCAACGAGCTGGCTTTCGTGCAGTATGGCGAGAGGCTCTCGCCCTATATCCTGTCGAGCGGCGAAAAGCAGATGTTGCTCATCCTGCTGACGGTGCTCACCGAGGACCGTCAGCCCCATGTGCTCTTTATGGACGAGCCCGAGGCCAGCCTGCACTTTGAATGGCAAAAGAGTCTCATCTCCATGGTGCGCGAGCTGAACCCCCATGCCCAGGTGCTGCTCACCACCCATTCGCCGGCACTCATCATGAACGGATGGGAGGATGCGGTGACGGAGGTGAGCGACATCACGGTGGTGTGAGAGTGCAGGTTATGGGGTTATGAGGTTATGGGGTTATGAGGTTATGAGGGGTGCAGGTTATGAGGTTATGGGGTTATGAGGTTATAAAGTCACGCACTGAGCGGCGATGCCTCCTGCCAGAGTAAGTGTGGGTTGGGAGACATGCGTTCAATGCACGCCCTGAAGGGGCAAAAGCATTAGTAGACAAGCGTTGTGTTGATTATCCCTCACAACCCCTCATAGTGGGCCTCACAAGCAGGAGAGAATGCCATGAAACGACTCAATCAAAATATCAACTCCGCCTATATCGAGGCCATGAACAGACTGGGCGGCAAGCAGGGGCGCAAGCGCATCGTGGCTTACGTGGAAAGCTATGACGACGTGTTCTTCTGGAGCAACCTGTTGAGGCCGCTCGAAGACGGCAAGTACCAGTTTGAGGTGATGCTGCCCTCGCGCACCAGCCTGTGTAAGGGCAAGAAGATTGCGTTGGCCAACGAGCTGGGCGACCGCTTGGGCCGCTGCATGATAGCCTGTGTCGATGCCGACTACGACTACCTGATGCAGGGCTGTACGCCGACTTCGGCCGAAGTGTGCCGCAATCCCTACGTGTTCCACACCTACGTCTATGCCATCGAGAACTTCCAGTGCTTCGCCCCGGCCTTGCAGTCGGTGTGCGTGATGGCCACGCTCAACGACCATCGGCTGTTCGACTTCGAAGGCTTCATGCGGCAGTACAGCGAGGTCGTTTGGCCCTTGTTCGTGTGGAACGTGTGGTGTTACCGCTATGGGGGCTACAAGCAGTTCTCGATGCTCGACTTCTACCACGTGGTCCAGCTCAGCCAGATCAACTACTACCACCCCGAGCAGACGCTCGACCGCCTGAGACACCTGGTGAATGGCAAGATAGCACGCTTGCAGAAGCAGTTTCCGCAAGGCCGCAAGACCTACAAGCCGCTGCGCGACGAACTGTTGGGCTTGGGCCTGAAGCCGCAGGACACCTATTTATATATGCGTGGGCATGACCTCTTTGACGGTGTCGTGGCCCCCTTGCTGGGCGGTGTGTGCGAAATGCTGCGGCGGGAACGTGAGCGGGAGATACGCAAGCTGGCCGAGCACGCCGTGCAGATGCAGAATGAGCTGTCGGCCTACCAGCACGCCACAGCGACGGTCGAGGAGATGCTGCGCAAGCATACGGCCTACACCGAATGTGAACAGTACAGACGGGTGCAGGCCGACATCAGTCATTTGTTGGGCCTGTTGGACGGCGGACAGCCAGACCATGCGGATTCAGCCCAGACTGCTGAGCAGCACGCTGAGGTTGGCCGTGAACAGGCGCACGGAGATGGCCAGCAGGATGATGCCGAAAAACTTGCGGAGCAGGTAGATGGCTGACTTGGAGATAATCCGCTCCACGCGCTCGGTGGCCTTGAGCACGCAGTAGACAAACAGCATGTTCAGCAGCAGGCCGATGAGAATGTTGACCTGGGCATACTCGGCACGCAGCGAAAGCAGCGTGGTAAACGAGCCGGCACCGGCTATGAGCGGAAAGACAACGGGCACAAGGGTGGCCTCCTTGATGGGGCCTTGGTTCTTGAAGATGACTACGTCGAGAATCATTTCGAGTGCCAGCAGGAAGATGACGAGCGAGCCGGCTACGGCAAACGACTCAATGTCGACGTTGAAGAGCCGTAGCATGACATCGCCGGCAAAGAAGAAGCCGATGAGCAGGGCTGTAGAGATGAGCGTGGCCTTCAAGGCGTTGACAGGGCGGCCCTGCTGCTTGAGGTCGATGAAGATGGGGGTGGACCCCAGCACGTCGATGACGGCAAAGAGCACTATGAAGGTGCTGGCAATCTGGAGCGCGTCTAAGCGCGAAATAAGGTAAGTGAAGTCCATGTGTGCAGACAAGTGTTTGAATAGTTGGAGATGAAAGTCAGTGTGTTTTCGGGGCGGGCCGTCGGGCCGCGAGGGTTCGTGTGCGGAACGGGAGCCTGTGTTTCTTGAATCCTTGTGCGGCCCCCTAATCCTTCAGAATCTCGGCAGAGAGCAGGGTGCGGGCCGTCTCGATGATGGTGTCGATGCTGCGGGCATAGTCTTCGGTAGTGATGTCCACTTTCACGTCAGGTTCGATGCCCATTTCGGTGCACTGCATGTGGCGGTCATACATGGGGCAGGCCGAGAAGCGTACGCTCCATCCGCAAGGCAGCTCTGACGAGAAGGGCATGCCGGCACCGCCGCCAGTGCGGTCGCCCACCACGGTCACATGGGGCAATCCCTTGACGTACATCACAAAGCTGTTGGCTGCGCTGAAGGTGCGGCGGTTGGTGAGCACGGCCACGGGCTTCTGCCATCGCAACCCCTCGAAGGGTTTCAGCTCAATCGGTTCGGGGGCAGAGAAGTCGTTGTGGCCGCTTCCCGTCTTGTGGCACATGTAGGCTCCTATGGTCGTTTCGTTGACAAAGAGCGAGGCCAGCTTGGAGGCCGCCGTGAGCAGTCCGCCGCTGTTGCTGCGCACGTCGACAATCAGCCCGTTGCAGGTGCCGAGCTTGCGCATCACCTCCTGCAGGTTGCCGCTGCCGAAGAGCACCTCGAAGCTGGCGCAGCGCAGGTAGCCGATGTTGTCGTCCAGGATGCGGTATTTCAGTCCGGCCGCCGACTCGTATTCCTGCGAGGTGCCCAGGTATTTCCTTTCGAGCGAGTCGCTCTGGTTCATCGGGTAGTCGTCAAACCACCTTCCGTAGCGTGCCACATCGTGGGCGGCATAGAGGTTGACGTGGCCGTCGCGCAGTTCGTAGGTCATCTCGGCCAGTACCTCGAAGAGCTGGCGGTCGGTCATGGCGGCATCAATGCGCGGGTGGTAGCGGTTGTACACTTCGTTCCAGTCCAGTCCGTACTCCTGCCGCTTGTAGTCGAAGAAGCAGTAGTGCGCATCGAGCGTGTGCCACAAGGCTTCGAAGTTGCCGCGGCGCGTGTCGTCGGCCACCTCTTGCGTAACGCAGGAGGTGAGCAGCACACAGCAGCAGAGGAGCAGCAGGCGGAGAAGAGGGAACATGGCGTAGGGCTGAGAGGTTGGAGAGGAGAGGGAAGGAGGGGAAGGAGGAAGGCGGCAGGCGGTGCGGCAGACTCAGCGGCCGATGCGTTGCAGCCGGTAGCTGTAGCCGATGGTCAGGCAGTTGCGCCAGGCGTGGCGTTTCAGCCCGCCCAGCTTGCTTTGTCTCACATCGGCCAGATAGCCTATGTGGAGCGATGCCCGCCGCAGGGGGAGGGAGAGCGTAGTGAGCAGCCGGCCGGTGGGGCAGTTCAGTGGATGGGTAAGGTGAACGATGCCCGCGGTGTGGCCCAGGCTGAATATTTCGTAATACGACTGTCCGTATTCGGGCGAGAACTGCAAGCCCGCCAGCTGCACGTCGGCCTGTACCGTCCATCTGACAGTCTGGCCCAGCAGCCTGAACCCGTAGGCCGAGAGAGCCGAAGCCTGCAGGCCGAGGCCGAGCCGCCCCTGTGCCGGGTTGTTGGAGCCGCGCGTGTTGTAGGTGAAGCCACCAGACACTTCGCCCGAGCAGCCTGCGGCCAACCGCCAGTTGTCCGACACGTGCCAGTTACGCCATGCGCCTCCCGAGAGAGACAGCTCGCCGTCCCACTCCTTGCCGTCGTCTGTGGGCGAATGGAGGTAGGCCAGGTGGGCGGTAAAGAGCGTGTGGAGCGACAAGCGGCCTGCGCTGCGGCGCAGGGGACGTTCGGTGCGGTGCAGCACGTTGAAGTCCGGTCCGGTGTATTCCAATGGCGACAGATACGTGTCGAGCACATTGGCGCGTCCCGCTCCCCACATCCATTGGTGTTCCACCACCTTGGCTGCGACGGCGGCCGAATCGGCCCAGGCAGTGTGTACAGCCTGTGCCATGGCCGTGCCGGAGGTCAGCACGAGAGTCAGCATGAGCAGCCATTTGTGTTTCATCACGGTGCGTAGGGTAGTGGGGCGCATGCGCCGTTCGGGTCGGAGAGAGGGGTTATCGGTTCGCTTTGCTTCCTTTATATATCAGCACGCCCACCACGAGCAGTGCGACGGCCAGTATGGCATAGCCCAGTTCGTGGCTGTAGCGTGAGGCCAGCAGATACACGTCCTCGGTAGTCTTGAGGTCGGTGAAGCGGTAAATCAGGTAGCCCAGCAGGGCGAGCACAGAGTTCCACACACCGGCACCCAGTGTGGTGTAGAGCAGGAACTTGTCGATTCTCATGCCAGCCAGTCCGGCCGGTATGCTGATGAGCTGGCGTACGGCCGGAACCAGGCGGCCGAAGAAGGTCGAGGCGGCACCATGCTGGCGGAAGTAGGTCTCGGCATGTTCCACCTTGGCGCGGTCAATGAGACACATGTGGCCCAGCCGGCTGTCGGCAAAGCGGTAGACGATGGGCCTTCCCAACCATTTGGCCAGATAGTAGTTGATGAGTGCTCCGGCATCGGCGCCGAGCGTGGCAAAGCAGACGACCAGCACGATGTTCATGCTGTCGTCGGCCATGGCTTTCCAGGCAGCAGGCGGCACCACCACTTCAGAGGGGAAGGGAATGAACGAGCTTTCAATGGCCATAAACAGGGTAACCACCCAATAGTCAAGGTTTTCGAGAACCCATTTGAAAAGTTCGGCTGTATCCATGTAATGCAGTGCTTGTTTGATTTTCGGTGCAAAGTTAGTGCAAGGCGAGAGAAGAACGAAAAGCAAAGCTGAAAGTTTTGGCTTTCGGTCTTCCGAGCCGCCGCCTAAGTTATTGAAAGTTATTCAAGTTTCGCAAGTGTTCACTTGTAGCTGACAAGCGTTTAAGGAGCGGGC